>DYHT01000032.1 GCA_020723995.1 Chloroflexus sp. | reverse complement strand
CATCGTGCCTACGTTCAGATGCGGCTTGGTGCGCTCAAACTTCTGCTTCGCCATGGTTGTTATCTCCTTCCGTATTTACTAGGAACTTAACGTTTCTTGCTGAAGGCATAATCGGCAAGAAACCTTTTACTTGTCTATTTCAGCAAAGAAGCCCTCAATGGGATTTGAACCCATGACCCCGTTCTTACCAAGAACGTGCTCTACCGACTGAGCTATGAGGGCGATTGGCTGATGGCCTATAGCCAGTGGCTGATAGTTATCGTATTTGTTATCTGCCATCAGCCAGAGGTGGGCGGTGAAGGATTCGAACCTCCGAAGTCGTCTGACAACTGATTTACAGTCAGTCCCCTTTGGCCACTTGGGTAACCGCCCGCTATTCAATTAGTCTAGTAGTTTGTTCGTCTACTAGTCGCTTAGTCCCATCCAGCAGCAATAAGACTAACCGACCAAGAGACCAAGCAACTAACCCTTTGCCATGCGCTCAGGACAAGCATGGAGCCGACGACGGGAATTGAACCCGTAACCTACCACTTACAAGGCGGTTGCTCTGCCGATTGAGCTACGTCGGCATTAGATATGCCTGCCGATAAAGCGGGCAAATTATACCAAAGGCTCACCGCCCGTACAAGGTTAACGAATCGACTTCGCTCCCCCTCTCGATGTAGCGGAGGGTATGACAAGGCTCGGGAGCGAGCGGCGTGGAAGTCTATCAGGATTCGTGATCCACGTCAAGTTGTCCGCGTTCCTCATTTTTCTATAAATGACAGTCACCTGACAGTATGGCAGGTCACTAAACAGAATGACCGTTGACCAGTTGGTCGAACCTGGTCTCGCGCAGCCGTTTGACCAGATGCTCCTGGACCTCGCACCAGATGGGTTTCAGTGGACAGTCGCTGTCGAATGCACACAGCTCATTATTACCAACGCACTCATTCAGCCAGATCGGGCCATCAATGGCCTCGACGACATCCAACAATGTGATTTCTTTCGCCTCGCGCGCCAACGCAACACCACCACGCGCCCCTCGCGAGGTGTGCAGCAAACCGGCAATCGAGAGTTGCGAGATGATCTTGGCTAGGAATGATGCGGGAATCCGTTGTTCCTGGGCAACCTGGTGGGTAGCCGCGCGCTGGTTGGGGCCTAAGCGGGCAAGATATAACACGGCGCGAATGGCATAATCTGCCTGACGGGTTATCTGCATATTATCTGCCTCTTTGGTAATCAAGATAGAAATTATCCTCTTTATTTTATGATTTTCGACGAGCTGGGGCAAGTGATGGAGGTCATACCCCAAATATGACACATTACTCTGATTTCCTCCCTCCACACTTACTCTGAGCTCCCGGCTATTAGAAAGACCTTTTTTCAGTAGAGCCGCTGAATATTCTTAAAACCGATATAATATTGGACATGGATTTACGTGCCACGCTCACGCCAGTTTTCGAAGATCGCTTCGGTACAATTCCCCCCATCATCGTCCGCGCACCGGGAAGGGTGAACATAATTGGCGAGCATACTGACTACAATGACGGCTTCGTCCTGCCGATGGCAATTGACCGCGCGGTTTGGATTGCGTTGCGCCGGCGCCGGGACCGGCAGGTGACCGTTCACTCACTTGATTATTCCGAGTCCACCACATTCTCGCTCGACCGATTACGGTCCGCAGGCAAAGGCTGGAGCGAGTATTTGCGAGGCGTCGCCTGGGCGCTTCAAACAGCCGGATATGCGTTAGCCGGATGGGAAGGGGTGATGGTTGGCGACGTGCCGGTCGGATCCGGACTCTCCTCTTCCGCAGCGACTGAACTGGCTGCGGCGCGGGCCTTTGCCTCCGTTTCGGACCTGGAATGGGAGGCTGTTACAATGGCCCGCTTATGCCAAAAAGCCGAAAACGAGTGGGTCGGCGTGAATTGCGGCATCATGGATCAGATGGTCTCCGCCGCCGCACGAGCCGGTCACACCCTCTTCCTGGATTGCCGCTCACTCACCTTTGAGCATATTCCCATCCCAGCTGATTTATCGGTCGTCGTATTGGATACAGCCACCCGCCGCGGCCTGGTGGATTCGGCGTATAACGAGCGCCGCGCCCAATGCGAGACTACCGCGCACTTCTTCGGAGTCCATGCCCTGCGGGATGTTGACAAGCACACTTTCGAGGCGCGTGCCAGTGAACTCGACCCGCTGACCTGTCGCCGCGCCCGGCACGTTATCAGCGAGAACGATCGCGTCACCCAGGCTGTCGTCGCGCTGCGCGACGGCGATGCAGCCACACTCGGAGCCATTCTGGATACCAGCCACGCCAGCCTACGCGACGACTTCGAGGTATCCTGCCAGGCGCTCAATATTATGGTGGACATCTCCCGCCTGGCGCCGGGCTGCTTTGGGGCGCGCATGACCGGCGCGGGATTCGGCGGTTGCGCAGTCGCGATCGTTCACGCCGAAAAAATACAGGAATTCGCCAGCCATGTCGCCCGAAAATATGCGCAACAGACTGGCCTGACGCCAAATATTTATATCTGCCAGGCCGCTGAGGGAGCAGGCCCGCTTCTATCTTCGTCATAATCTTCTTGACGCTTTAGAAAGGTTGTGCTAGTATCACACCATAACGCGGCATTCATGCCGCAACCAAAGGCGACATGAATTTTGCAATACGGCCAAAATCTTCGCGGCTGGCAAAGTTCTGACAAAATGAGACGATAAAGTCTTTAAGTACGCCGGTTTTCTTGATCGAGGAGGTTGCTCATGTCTAAGAAGTTTATCTTGATCCTGGCAATTGTCATGGGTCTCGCGACAGTACTGGCAGCATGCCAGCGATCCGCATCCCAGGCGCCTTTGCCCACTCCGACCGCAACAGGTAATTCGGCAGACACGCAAAGCGACCCGATGCGGATGTTGCAAGCCTTAGCCACGCAAACAGCCCTGGCGCTGACTGGGATTCCAACCAATGGCACACCCTCGCCGGATCTCTCTGGAACACCCATACCAGCTGACAGCGGCACCCCCCCCGCTGCCAGCGGCAGCCCGACGGCCACATCGCTGCTGCCTCCCACGGGCGTCCCAGGTGTGACAAGCGTGCCAGCGACACAGATTGCCGTCACCTCCACCCCACCTACCCGCCCGGCGACTTATACGCTTCACGAGGGCGAATTTCCCTATTGCATTGCTCGTCGTTACAACGTTGATCCAAATGAATTACTTGCCCTAAGCGGCTTAAGCGCAAATCAGAACTATAGTCCGGGCACAGTGCTCAAAATCCCAACCAGTGGAAACCCCTTCCCCGGCACACGCGCCCTCAAGCCTCACCCTGGCCCATACACCGTCCAGTCGGGTGATACCATTTACTCCATCGCCTGCCAATACGGCGACGTAGATCCGCTGGCAATCGCTGCAGTCAACAGCCTGTCCTCGCCATACACGCTGCGTGCCGGCCAATCTTTGAGCATCCCCTAAAAACAAACGCTGCACAAACACCCAGGCGAAGAGATGATTCGCCTGGGTGTTCATTTTGGAGGTAAATTTGCCATCCGAACTGATCAACTCCGAGATTGTATATCCTGGGCGCGCCTTTACCATCCGCCGCGACCACCTGCGTCTGCCGGATGGACGCACAACGAAGTTCGATATCGTCGAGCATCATGGCTCGGTTATCCTCATTCCAATTGATGAAAAGGGCAACCTGCTCTTCGTCCGCCAGTACCGCCACGCGGCGGGGAAAGAGCTGCTCGAATTGCCGGCCGGGACTTTAGATGAAGGCGAAGCTCCCGAATGGTGCGCCCGGCGCGAGTTGCGCGAAGAGACGGGCATGGCTGCCGACCAGATCCAACTTATGGGCGGGTTCTATCTCGCCCCCGGTTATTCCACGGAATACATGTATGTCTATCTGGCAACCAGCCTGCGCCATGATCCCCTGCAAGCCGACGCGGATGAGTTTCTACAAGTCGAAACAGTCCCTTTGACAGCAGCCTTGAAAATGGCCGAAAACGGTGAAATCCCGGATGCCAAGTCGTTGGCGGCCTTGTTGCTGGCACGTCCGCACCTGGTAAAGTACTTGATATAATAGAGTTGCCAACATCCCTGCCCCTCTCCCGTAGAGTGAGGGATATTTGTTGCATGACAAGTCGCGATTGAATTCGTGTTTTAAATAACTATCGCAGGCTATCAGGGGGGTATAAACTAATAATTTAGAAGGAGCAATTCATGAAACGTCAAATGGTAACGATTGATGGGAACGAGGCAGCCGCCTCAGTCGCCCATCGCATTAACGAAGTTTGCGCCATCTACCCGATCACGCCCTCCTCGACCATGGGCGAATTTGCCGACGAGTGGTCGGCACTTAAACACAAGAATATTTGGGGCACTGTCCCGCTGGTAATCGAGATGCAATCCGAAGGCGGCGCGGCGGGCGCTGTACACGGCGCGCTGCAAACCGGCGCGCTGACGACTACCTTTACGGCCAGCCAGGGTCTGCTGCTGATGATCCCCAATATGTTCAAGATCGCGGGTGAATTGACTTCGACCGTCTTCCAGGTCTCGGCCCGCACGGTGGCAACCCACGCCCTCTCGATTTTCGGTGATCACTCCGACGTGATGGCCGTGCGTCAGTGCGGCTGGGGCATGCTCGCCTCCGGCTCGGTACAGGAAGCCCACGATATGGCTGTGATCGCCCAGGTGGCTTCGCTGGAAGCGCGTGTGCCATTCCTGCACTTCTTCGACGGATTTCGCACCTCACACGAAGTAAACAAGATCGAGCAGCTTACGGATGACGATTTGCGCCTCATGATTGACGATGACCTTGTCCGCGCCCACCGCGCCCGCGCCCTCTCGCCCGACCGCCCGGTCATACGCGGCACGGCCCAGAACCCGGACGTGTTCTTCCAGGCTCGTGAGACGGTCAACCCGTACTATGAAGCCTGCCCGGCTATCGTCCAGAAGACGATGGATAAGTATGCCAAGCTGACCGGCCGAGCCTATCATCTGTTCGACTACATCGGCGCGCCGGATGCCAAGCGCGTCCTCGTTATCATGGCCTCCGGGGGCGAGACCGCCGAGGCAACCGTCAAGCACCTGGCGGAGCGTGGCGAAAAGGTTGGCGTGCTGCGCGTACGTCTGTATCGTCCGTTCTCGGTCAAACACTTCATTGCCGCCCTGCCCAAGACAGTCAAGTCCATTGCGGTTCTCGATAGGACCAAAGAACCGGGTGCAATTGGAGAGCCGCTTTATACGGATATCGTTAATGCGCTCGTTGAAGGCTGCAAGTTGGAAAACTCATCTTTAAAACCTGCCAACCTTCCAACCGTGATCGGTGGGCGTTATGGCCTATCTTCCAAGGAATTCACTCCAGCCATGGTCAAGGCCGTGTTCGACGAATTAGCGAAGCCCGAACCAAAAAATCACTTTACCATCGGTATTACTGACGATGTCACCCACACCAGCCTGGAGTACGACCCAACCTTCTCGGTCGAACACCCCGAGACGATACGCTGCGTCTTCTTCGGCTTGGGGGCGGATGGCACCGTGGGCGCCAATAAAAATTCAATCAAGATCATCGGCGAGGAGACAGACAACAATGCCCAGGGCTACTTTGTCTACGACTCGAAGAAATCCGGCTCGATGACCATCTCGCACCTGCGCTTCGGCCCCAAGCCGATCCAGGCTCCGTACCTGATCACTCCCCACACCGCCAATTTCGTGGCCATCCACCAGTTTAATTTCCTGGAGCGCTTCGACATACTGAAGTACGCCCAACCCGGCGCGGTCTTTTTATTGAACAGCATCTACGCGCCGGAAGAAGTGTGGCACCACTTACCGCGTGAGGTCCAGGAAGATATCATCAAGAAGCAACTAAAGTTCTACGTCATCAACGCCTACGACGTGGCTCAGAAAGCCGGTATGGGTGAGCGCATCAATACGATCATGCAAACCTGCTTCTTCGCCATCTCCGGCGTTCTGCCGCGCGACCAGGCCATCAAACAGATTAAAAAGACCATTAAAAAAACCTATGGCAAACGCGGCGAAGCCGTGGTCAAGAAGAACTACAAGGCGGTGGACCAATCGCTGGCGAACCTGCACGAAGTCAAGGTTCCAGAGAAGGCTGCCAGCAGTCTGACCCGCCGCCTGCCGGTTCCAGTTCAGGCGCCCGAATTTGTACGGGATATACTCGGCCCGATGATCGCCTTCGAGGGCGACAGCCTGCCGGTCTCAGCCCTGCCCAAGGACGGCACTTTCCCCACCGGCACCACCCAATGGGAAAAGCGCAACATTGCCCTGGAAATCCCAGTTTGGGAGCCTGATCTGTGCATCCAATGCGGCAAATGCGTCTTTGTCTGCCCGCACGCCGTCATCCGGCACAAGGTTTACGATACTAGCCTGCTCAAGAACACCCCCGCCACCTTCAAGCACCTGGAGTCTAAATTCAAGGAATTTCCTGGCATGGCCTATACCGTTCAGGTGGCGCCCGAGGATTGCACCGGCTGCAGCTTATGTGTGGAGGCATGTCCGGCCAAGGATAAAAGCCAGGTTGGTCGCAAGGCGCTCAATATGGCCGCCCAGCCCCCGCTGCGTGAGGCAGAAGCCGCCAATTGGGATTTCTTCCTCTCCCTGCCTGAGTTGGATCGCGCCCTGGTCAACCCAGGCACGGTCAAAAATTCGCAATTGCTCGAACCGCTGTTCGAGTTCTCCGGCGCCTGTTCCGGCTGCGGTGAGACGCCTTACGTTAAACTGGTCTCACAATTATTCGGCGAGCGGGCCATCATCGCCAACGCCACCGGCTGCTCGTCCATTTTCGGCGGCAACCTGCCTACCACGCCTTGGAGCTTCAACAAAGACGGGCGCGGCCCGGCCTGGTCGAACTCGTTATTCGAAGACAATGCCGAATTTGGCCTGGGCTTCCGCCTGACGCTGGATAAGCACAACGAATATGCCGGTGAGCTTCTCGTCCAGTTCGTCAATGAACTTGGCCAGGATCTGGTGGATGGCCTGCTCAACGCCGACCAGTCTACCGAGGCCGGTATCACCGGCCAGCGTGAACGCGTCGAAATCCTGAAGAAGAAACTGGCCCAGTCCAACGACCCGCGCGCCAAGAACCTGGTCAGCGTCGCCGACGCCCTGGTCAAAAAGAGCGTCTGGATCATAGGCGGCGATGGCTGGGCCTACGACATCGGTTACGGCGGCCTGGATCACGTCCTGGCTTCGGGTCGTAACGTCAACGTGCTTGTCCTGGATACCGAGGTGTATTCCAACACCGGCGGCCAGGCTTCCAAAGCCACACCGCGCGCCGCGGTCGCCAAGTTCGCGGCGCAGGGCAAGGGGCTGCCCAAGAAAGACCTGGGCCTGATCGCCATGGCCTATGGCTACGTCTATGTGGCGCGCGTCGCCATGGGTGCCAGCGACCAACACACACTGCGGGCATTCTTGGAGGCTGAGGCTTACGATGGACCCTCCCTGATCATTGCCTACAGCCACTGCATCGCCCACGGCATTGACATGGTCAAGGGTCTCGAACAGCAGAAACTGGCCGTTCAGTCGGGTATGTGGCCGCTCTACCGCTACGATCCGCGCCTGGCTGCGACGGGCAAGAATCCGCTCGTCATCGAATTCAAGCAGCCGAGCATCCCGGTTGACCAATACATGTACAATGAAACCCGTTACCGCATGCTGGTGCAAAGCGACGAACAACGCGCCGAGTTGCTGCTCAAAGAATCCCGCCAGGATGTCAGGAAACGCTGGCAATTCTATTCGCAGATGGCCGCCATGCACTTTGGTGAAAAGAAAGAATAAGGCGCAGGGGTGCAGGGGTGCGGGGAGAGTCTCTTCCGCTCCCATGCTCTTTTTCTCCCTTGTTTCTCAATAGTAAAATAAGGAGAATCGAAATGGCAGATCTTACGACCACCTACCTCGGCTTGCAACTCAAGAATCCGCTCGTGGCTTCGGCCTCGCCTCTTTCTGAAAAAGTGGAGACAGTGTGCGAACTGGAAGAAGCGGGGATCGCCGCGCTGGTGATGTACTCGCTTTTCGAAGAACAGATCATCCACGAGAGCCTGGAGCTTGACCACTACCTGGATTATGGCGCCGAGTCCTTCGCCGAAGCGCTCACCTACCTGCCACAAATCGGCCGCTACAGCATCGGACCCGAGTCTTACCTCCAGCACCTGAGCCGGGTGAAAAAAGCTGTCACCATTCCCGTTATCGGCAGCCTGAACGGTGTCTCAACCGGCGGGTGGATTGATTATGCCAGGAAGATCGAAGATGCCGGCGCCGACGCTCTGGAACTCAATATCTACTACCTGCCCTTCGACCCCAAAATAGTCAGCGCGGAGCTGGAAGGGACATACACCGCTCTGGTCAGTAACGTCAAAGCCAAGATCAAGATCCCGCTGGCGATCAAGATTTCCCCATTCTTTACTGGCATGGCCAATGTCTGCCGGCGGCTGGTCGAAGCCGGCGCAGATGGTTTGGTGCTGTTCAACCGCTTCTATCAGCCGGATTTCGACCTGGAAGAGTTGGAAATTGTACCCAATCTAACCCTGAGTACTTCGCAGGAGTTGCGCATGCCACTGCGCTGGATCAGCTTGCTTTACGGCCGCGTCAAGACCGATTTTGCCCTGACAACCGGCATTCACACAGCCGAGGATGTGCTCAAGGCCATGATGGCTGGCGCCAATGTGGCCATGCTAGCCTCCGAATTGCTCAAACATGGGCCGCGGCGCGCTGTTGAAATCCTGACCAACATCCGGCAATGGATGGACGGCCACGATTACGAATCCATCCATCAGATGCGCGGCAGCATGAGCGCGCAGGCCATGCACGAGCCATACGCCCTGCGCCGCTCGAACTATATCAAAGTGCTAAACTCCTTCAAGTATCTGCCTTGATACGCCCAAACTAAAAACTCCTGCGATCTCGCAGGAGTTTTTGGTAACAAAAATAAATGCAGAAAGGAACCGGTTATTGTTCAGGGGCCGGCTCGGCGCCAGATTTTTTCTGCCGGTAAGTAATGCGGCCGCGCGCCAAGTCATAGGGCGACAACTCTACCTTGACCCGGTCTCCGAGCAGTATGCGGATGTAATACTTGCGCATCTTGCCCGAAAGATAGGCCAGCACCTCATGTCCGTTGTCGAGCTTTACCCGGAATTGCGTGCCGGGTAATGCCTCGATCACCAAACCCTCGACCTGTATTTTCTCTTCTGCCATACACACCTCCAGTCCCGTCAGTCGCCAGGCGCGCTACCCGTCCCCTGGCCTAGCCCGCCAGGGCAAGGCTGGCAGGCCAGAGAGCGCGGCGAAACAGCGGCAATTCTATTCGTAATCCTTTACATTTCGCCGCTTGAACCGCCGAATAGCTTTCTTCTTCTCCATGCGGCGCTGCTCGCTCTTGGAAACATACCAGCGCTTACGGCGTACTGTGCTCAAGATACCGCTCTTGACGATCTTCTTGCGAAAGCGCTTGAGCAGTTGGTCCTGTGATTCGTTATTGCGCAGGGTCACTGCTGTCATCGTTTTCACCTCCTTCCGTTGGAAGGTAATCCCTTTCAGGAATAAAAAATCGGCTTGTCACAGACTCAGCCGAATGCACTCTCGAAACCCGGAAGACATTTGCTGCATCATCGAGAATTGAACGCTACTGCTCACACTCCTTGACTGCCAATACAATGGTAAAACGGCAATCTTACTGGGGCTGTTCTGTGGACAGGCGCATTATACTATATGACCTGCTGGCTGAGAAGAGAAATACTGATATTATCTTATTCTATCATCTCAAGCCATTGAACCGCGCACCAGCCGCCATCCGAGAGGCGCGCCCAGCCATCTTTGATCTCGACAACATTTACTATCGCGCCAAAGGGCAAAGCGCGCAATATTTGTGCCTGTAAATCCGGAGCAGCGCGCACTCTCAAGCCAATCTTCACTATGACGCGTGCTTTCCTGGGTAGCGCAGGGGTGGGAGGCGGAATCACTTGGGTTTCCGTCAGCAACTCCAGCCATTGCGCGGCGCACCAGCCGCCCTCTGCCAGGCGCGCCCAACCCTCCCTGATCTCTACGACCACAACTCGTGCGCCGAACGGTAAAGTGCGCAATATCTGCGCCTGCGGGTCCGGAGCGGCGCGCACTCTCAAACCGATCCCCGCAATGACCTTGCCGTTCCTGGGCAGCGCCAGCGGCGGAGGCGGGGGCGCCTTGGCAATTGCCGCCGGGCTGTTGGACAACCTACCCAGGTTAGGTATTTCATCCTGAGCGCGCACTGCAAAGTAATACGTCGTCCCGGGCGTCAATCCGCTGACGGTCATGCGCTCGGCCCCTCCGGCCGGCTTGGGGGTCGGTAGATCATTGGTCACCGGTGTAGCCGCCTCCCAGGCTGCCTGGTCGCTAATCGGGCGCGTGCTATAGCGCACCAGGTAGCGGGTGGCTGTGCCGCTAGCGGCATCGTCGCCGGGCGCAATCCAGGCCAGGTCAATACAGCCAGTGGCCGTCCCCGGAACTGCGGTCAGATTGGTAATGGCAGCCGGCGCGGTCGTATCAGCGGGCGGCAGTGGGGGAGTCTCTGCAAGAATCTGCAACCATTGTGCGACGCACCAGCCGCCATCCGCCAGATGCGCCCACCCATCCTGGACCTCTACGATCTCGACAACTGTGCCATACTGCAAGCCGCGCAGGATTGGCGCCTGTAGATTCGGTGCAACGCGCACTCTCAGGCCATTCGCTGCAATGACGCGCGCTTTGCCTGTTGATCCACCGATGGGTTCATAGATCTTGGGTATGACGAACAGGTTTTTAAAAACCTGCTCGGAAACGATCGCGTCAAGGTCCATTTGTGGCAGGCCTATAATCGGCAGGGAAGCCGAAAACTGCCAAATATCCCAGCGATTTATTCCTTTAGGAAAAGTCGGCGATCCCAAGTTACCAACAATTCTGTGAAATTCATCCCAGCCAACGGCCTGAGCCGGGGTCGAGATATATCCTGCCAGCCAGAGATAACTTTGCCCAAGCCAGGCTGCCGTTTGCGGACAGTATTTGTTCACGAACCATGCCCCGCTGTAAGAAACCAAGGGGATGCTCAATGCACTCCGCATGTGTGTGAAATAGGCAAAGTTAATTGCGTTTATCTGCTCGGCTGGCATGACCGGGACTTCACCACCCCCTCCGAGCCTGGCTTTATTCCATGCCGCCCAATCAGTCCAATACTGTTCATAATCACCGGCCGCGCATTTTGGCCGATAGGTTTCAATCAGACGTAAAAAATAGTTTGCCTGATCCTGTACGTTGTGGGTTATGTCCACCCATTGGTATAGCCCAAATGGGATGCCGTACTTGTTTGCCTGTCCGACGTGCCGCGACAGAAGGGGATCTGTGTAGCCCACGCCATGGCAAGCACGGATGATGGCAAACGAAAGCCCATTATTTGCCATCATCTGCCACTGGGCATCCGATAAAGCATCGTCGTAACGGCTAATATCAATTCCCCAGCGCATATTGCCTCCTGTATGGATATTGACTCACCGAGTAGGTGCTTCGTACGAGCCAATTCGCCCGGTTTGGATCTTTTTTCCTGCCCATATTATACCAAGTATCCTAGCCTGATTTCTCGATAATTCGTCGTTCTCCGGGATTTGCCGTGATTAGTCCATAGTGTTTTGTTGCGGTTTGTTATCAACGTTTAGTATTTACGAAACATAAGAAACGTTGTATATTGCTCATCACTTTGTTAAACTGTCAGTTGGCCAGCTTTGAGATCAATTGGAGGATTAGAAGACATGGAAATCAGTCAATCGCTGGAAGAAATTCACTTTATAGAAGACATTGCTCTTTTCTTTGAGCGGATGGGCATGCCGCGCATGGCCGGTCGCATTCTTGGCGTTTTGCTTATTTCCGACCCACCGGCACAGTCCATCACGGACTTAAGCGAACGGCTGAAGGCCGGCAAAAGTTCCATCAGCATCATGGCGCGGCTGCTTACTGAAAACGGCTTGATCGAGCGGGTTGCCTCCCCCGTCCCGCGCCGCGATTATTATCGCTTCAAACCGGGTGGATGGATCCTGTACATGCGCCAGTGGCTGGGCTTGATGTCTGCATTGCATCAGATTACAGAGCGTGGAATGAGTTTGATGGCCGATAAGCCCATTGAACTGAAGGAACGTCTCTTGGAAGCCCATGACCTGTTTTCTTATGTCGAGCAGGAATTTCCGGCTTTACTCACCGAACTTGAAAACCGGCGCAAGACGTTGGGTCAGTGACAAATATAGTCAAGTGAGATTACCACCAATGCTTACCAATATTGATCGATCTGCCCCGCAGGGTTTGTCTGACCAGGAAGTCTTAAAGCGTCTGGCGCTGGATGGTTATAACGAACTTCCGTCCACTAAAAAGCACAGTTTCTTCAGTATCGTGTTCGAAGTGGTGCGCGAACCGATGTTCCTCCTTCTACTTGCTTGCGGACTGCTCTACCTGTTTCTGGGTGATGTGGAAGAGGCTCTCATGCTATTGGGCTTTGTCTTCGTGGTGATGGGAATCACATTATATCAGGAACAGAAAACCGAGCGCGCCCTGGAAGCCCTGCGCGACCTTTCCAGCCCGCGGGCGCTGGTCAGCCGCAACGGCGTACAGCAGCGCATCGCCGGCCGTGAAGTTGTGCGTGATGACATCATCCTCCTCTCTGAAGGCGACCGCGTTCCAGCGGATGCCGTGCTGCTGACAGGCGCCAATGTCAGCGTGGACGAATCCCTGCTGACGGGAGAATCTGTCCCCGTCCGTAAGAAGTCGTGGGATGGCTTCAAGGAGATGGGCCGGCCGGGCGGAGACGATCTTCCCTTTGTCTACTCCGGGACGATAATTGTTAAAGGCCAGGGCATTGCCCGCGTGGCCTGCACCGGCGCGCGCACCGAGATTGGCAAGATCGGCAAGGCGCTGCAAACCCTGGAGCAGGAAGATACCAACCTCCAGCGCCAGACGGCGAAAATCGTCAAGACGTTCGCCGCCGTCGGTTTGACTTTGTGCGCCATCGTGGTGGTCGTCTTCGGGCTGACGCGCGGCAACTGGCTGGAAGGCTTGCTGGCGGGCATCACGCTGGCGATGGCCACGCTGCCCGAAGAATTTCCGGTGGTGCTGACAATTTTCCTGGCGTTGGGCGCCTGGCGCATCTCACAGCACCATGTACTCACCCGCCGCGTGCCGGCGGTGGAGATGCTGGGCGCGGCCACTGCCCTGTGCGTGGACAAGACCGGCACGCTTACCCTGAACCGGATGACGGTGACAAAGATTAGCGTGGGCGACCACCTGTTCGCTGTGGATCACACGCAAGGCTCGCTGCCTGAAGACCTGCACGAGGCGGTCGAATACAGCCTCCTGGCCAGCCCGGCGGACCCCTTTGATCCAATGGAAAAGGCTATGAAAGAACTGGGCGGCCGCACGCTTATCAATACCGAACACATCCACAAAGACTGGATTCTGGTGCACGAGTACCCGCTTTCCGAGAAACTATTGGCTATGTCGCGCGTCTGGCGCTCGCCGGATGGCAAAGATTACATCATCGCCGCCAAGGGCGCCCCGGAAGCCATTGCAGACCTGTGCCACATAACCGAAGCCCAGGAGCGCGCCCTGCACGTCCAGATTGACCGGATGGCCGACCAGGGCCTGCGCGTCATCGGTGTGGCACGCGCCACTTTCCGCCCGCTGGATCTGCCGCCCGGACAGCACGACTTCGACTTTAAGTTCCTCGGTCTGCTGGGCCTGGCCGACCCGGTCCGGCCGGGTGTGCTAGAAGCAGTTCAGGAATGTTACAGCGCGGGTATCCGCGTCATCATGATCACCGGCGACTATCCCGGCACGGCTCGCAACATTGCCCAGCAGATTGGCCTGAAACCTGACGACAAGATCATCACCGGTCCCGAACTGGACGAGATGAGCGACGATGAGTTGAAGGAGCGCATCAAAACCGTCTGCATCTTCGCCCGCGCTGTGCCAGAACAGAAGATGCGCATCGTCAATGCGCTAAAAGCGAACAATGAAGTGGTCGCCATGACCGGCGACGGCGTCAACGACGCCCCGGCGTTGAAGGCGGCCCACATCGGCATTGCCATGGGTGGACGCGGCACCGATGTGGCGCGTGAATCGGCTGCGCTGGTGCTGCTGGATGATAACTTTGCCTCCATCGTCCGGGCAGTGCGCATGGGGCGGCGTATTTTCGATAACTTGAAGAAAGCCATGTCATTTATCTTCTCAGTGCATATCCCCATTGCCGGTATGTCTCTCTTTCCGGTGCTGTTGAAATGGCCTCTTGCACTGTTGCCGGTGCATATCGTTTTTCTGGAATTGATCATTGACCCGGCCTGCTCGGTGGTTTTCGAAATGGAGGCTGAAGAGGTCGATATTATGCGCCGTAAACCACGCCGTCTTGAAGAACCCCTTTTCGGGAAGCAGGTGATTCGTCACATCCTGTTGCAGGGATTAGGCGTGCTGGCTATTGTCTTGGGCGTGTATGCTTTCATTTTGAACCGTGGATACGGCGAAGAAGAAGCCCGTATGCTGGCTTTCTTGAATCTTGTCATTGCCAACCTGGGCTTGATATTCACCAATCGCTCCTGGACGCGGTCTGCTCTGGCGATGCTGCGTGTCCCCAATCTGGCCCTGTGGTGGGTGACAGGCGGCACCTTCGGATTCCTGGCGCTGACCCAGGTTATTCCATTTATGCGTAACTTGCTGAATTTCGCCGTTCTGCATCCGTGGGAATTTGGTCTCCTGGCCATAACCGGTCTGGCCAGTGTCCTGGTTGCCGAGATCGCCAAGCCCCGCTTGAAGGCCAGGAGAGGCTGATTTCTCCAGAGCCACCATTCTGATAGTAGCGGTACAATAGGTCGTTGTGACGAAACACAGCCTCTACCTTGCTCTCGGAACCAACCTCGGCGACCGCCGCGCCAATTTGCGCGCCGCCATCGCTGCCCTGCCTGTTGCTGTGACCGTGCTGGCTGAATCGCCTGTTTACGAAACCCCACCCTGGGGAGTTACCGACCAGCCCGCCTTTCTCAACATGGCGCTCAAGGGTGAGACAGCGCTATCTCCTTTGGCGTTATTGGCCCTTTTAAAAAGACGCGAAACCCAACTGGGCCGCACCCCCTCCATCCGCTATGGCCCGCGCCGGATTGATATGGATCTCCTCTTTTACGACAACCTCGTCCTGCAGACCCACGGCCTGACCATCCCCCACCCGCGCCTGCACGAGCGCGCTTTCGTCCTCCTCCCACTGGCAGATATCGCGCCTGATTTCCTCCATCCGCTGTTGGGCAAGACAGTGGCGGAATTGTTGGCTGAATGTGATACAACTGGAATAAGACGATTTACTGTCAGAAGCTCCAACGCGAATTCCGCGAATGGGCGAATGGTGCGAATATATTAAACGCCATTCGCGCAATTTATTCTGCGAAATTCGCGTTGAAAAAGGATAATATGTTCTACGGGCCGGATTCTAAAATAACTCCCAAAGTCAGGCCGGCTTCTTATTCCAGTATAATCATATCAAAAATATAGGAGGCACCTATGACCGAACTCAAACCACTCAACTGGAAACCTGCGCCCGGCATCGGCTATACCGTTGTCCGCCGCCCGGATGGAGGCATGCACTACACGTTCACGGACCTGTCGGACGCTACTGTTAGACACTGGCAGGAGTTCGCCCACGAACATCTGTTGGATGCCGACCGGCTGACGCGCAACCTGTACGATCTGCGCCAGGTGAAGGAAGTGCCAGAATCAGCCGTACGCACAGCGATCGAGGTCAACAGTGACCCGGCGGCGCGCTATATCCGCCTGGCGGTTGTGGTTGCCAATAATGCGGTAGCCAACTCCATCCGTGAGATTGCGGCCCTGGCCCTGGCGGAAGCCTCGGCAGCCATCAAGATCTTCACCGATATTGATGAAGCCGAGGCCTGGTTGCGCCGCCCGCTCGACCAGATTGTATGAAACCGGCCTCCCTAACCATTGGCAGGTGCAGCCTCACCTGGGGCCAGCGTACCTACCTGATGGGCATTCTCAACCTGACGCCGGATAGCTTTTCGGGTGACGGTCTTTTGCTCCCCTCTCCCGACGGGAGCCCCAAAGGGGTGCTTCGCGAAGGGGCCGGGGGTGAGGGTGCACTCGCTCAAGCGCGTCGCTTCCTCGCGGATGGCGCCGACATACTCGACGTGGGCGGCGAGTCCACCCGCCCCGGCTCGCAGCCGGTCAGCGCGGAGGAAGAGATGCACCGCGTAGTCCCGTTTATCCAGGCTATCGCGGCCGAATTTCCTGATATGCTCATTTCAGTGGATACTTACAAAGCCGCTGTGGCGGACGAGGCGCTCAAGGCCGGCGCGCATATCGTCAATGACGTCTGGGGGTTACGCGCCGACCCGCAATTAGCCGGCGTAGCGGCGCGCTATAACGCGCCGGTGATCCTCATGCACAACCGCAGCAACTCGGCCAATGTTGAAGTGCGCGAACGGCTGGGCGGCAGTTACATGGGCGCGGAATATCAAAACCTGCTCGAAGATGTCAAATGCGAATTAATGGAAAGCGTTACCATTGCCCGCGCCGCGGGTATCCCTGATTACCATCTCATCCTCGACCCCGGCCTGGGCTTCGGAAAGACTGTCGAGCAAAACCTGGAACTGGTGAACCGGCTCGGTGAAATCCGCGCTCTTGGCTTCCCCGTCTTGCTTGGCGCTTCGCGCAAGTCTTTCATCGGCTACACTTTGAATCTGCCGCCCGACCAGCGCCTCGCAGGGACAGCGGCCGTCAGCGCAATAGGTATTGCCCGCGGCGCGGATATCCTGCGCGTGCATGATGTCGAATTTATGGCGCGGGTGGTCAAAATGACCGACGCGATTGTCAGGCGCAAAACGTAATTACGTTTTACGCCTTACTCGTTACCTATGCCCTCCACCCTGACCATAATCCGACAACGCCGTGCCAGCCGCGAGCATGTCCGTCGCTCGGCCGAGGGACGCGCCACGCGCCTCGGTTTTGGCTGCGGATTCATTGTCAGCGCGCTGGCAGCGGTGGTGATCCTGGCTGTGGCGCTGGCTTACGCCGATTTAACGCGCGACCTGCCGCCGGTCGAAATGCTTCCCGTTCTGCTCGATCCGCAAAATGGACTGCTGCGCCAGCCAACCCGTCTCTACGATCGCAGCGGCGCGCATCTGATAGCCGTGATCGCGCCGGCCGAAGGTCCCGGCAACTCCCGGGAAGACGCCCCGCGCCGTTTTCTCACCTATCCCCAATTTCCCAAAGCGCTGATTGACGCCACCCTTGTCCTGGCCGACCAGCATTTCTGGGAGCATCCTGGTTACCTGGCAGACGGCTGGCGCGACCCGGAAAGCCATCCCACGCTCGCCCAGAAACTTGTTTCCGAACTGCTGCTGTGGAATGAACCGCCCGCAGCGCGCCGCGCCCTCCGTGAGCGCATCCTGGCTGCGCAGATCACCGCTCGTTATGGCCGTGAACAAGTATTGGAATGGTACCTCAACAGCGCCAACTACGGACATTATGCTTATGGAGCCGACTCCGCCGCGCGGCTCTACCTCGGCAAATCTGCCACTGACCTGGACCTGAGCGGGGCCGCGCTGCTGGCCGCGATCAACCAGGCCCCGGCGCTCAATCCGATTGACGCGCCCCAGGCTGCCGAGGAACGCAGGTTGGAGACGCTGCGAATCATGCAAACAAGGGGGGTGATCCAGAGGCTGCCCTTGCCCCTCGCCCCTATCTCCTCGATACAAGGGGAAAATGGATCGGGGGAGAGAGGCAGCGCCCCGGCCTTCACCAGTCTCGCCTTAGCGCAGTTGGAGCAACGCTTCGACCGAACCCGCATCGAGCGTGGCGGATTGATCATCCTCACCACGCTGGATTATGAGCTGCAATTGCAGACCGCCTGCGCCGTGCAGACTCAACTGGCCCGGCTGGCCGGCGTGTTAAGCGAAATCCCCGCCGCCGACGGTTCGCCGTGCGAGGCGGCGCGCCTCTTGCCGACCCTCCCGCCCGGCATGGCGTTGACGAATACTGCCGCCAGCGCCCTCATCCTTGACCCGCGTACAGGGCAGGTGCTGGCCGCAGTCGGTGATACGCGGCCAGGTATGGAAAGCGCCTATTTCTCAGCGCATCCTGCCGGCACGTTGCTCACGCCGTTCATCTACCTGACCGGCTTCACTAGCGGACTCAATCCGGCCTCGCTCGGCTGGGATATTCCCGCCGAAGGCCTACCGGCAGGGCTGATTGCCGACCTCGACAGCCAGTATCACGGCCCCGTCCGTTTGCGGATTGCCCTGGCCAACGATTACCTGCCGCCCGCGCTTGCCATCCTTGAGCAGATGGGGGCGGATAACCTGCAAAGAATTACCCAATCTTTTGGCCTGCTTCTTCCGGCGGATGGCGCCTGGCTGGAAGCTGGGGCTGCTTTTTCACCGCTCGAAATCGCCGCCGCATACGGCATTTTCGCCAATCAAGGCACGCTGGCGGGGCAGGCGATTTCCGGCGCATCCCTGCGCCCGGTGGCGGTGCTGAAAGTCACCGGCGTGGATAACAGCCTCTGGCTGGATTGGACGACGCCGCAGTTCACGCCAGTGGTCAGCATGCAACTAGCCTATCTGGTGAATCACATTCTTAGCGACGAGACGGCGCGCTGGCCCTCGCTCGGACACCCCAACCCGCTCGAAATTGGCCGCCCGGCGGGCGTGAAACTGGGCCGCACCCTGGATGGACAAATCGCCTGGGTCGCCGGTTATACGCCGCAGAGGGTCGGGGTTGTTTGGATGCTGAAAGCACTTTCAGTGGAGAACGTGGAAGATGCAGCGACTTCACCCGGATTGTCCGCCGATCTCTGGCATGCGCTGACCCAGTATGCCGTGCGCGACCTGCCGTCGGAATCGTGGACGGCCCCGGCCGGGATCGTGACCATAGACGTTTGCAACCCCTCCGGCCTGCTGCCGACCCCCGCCTGTCCGAACGTGGTCAGCGAAGTGTTCATCACCGGCAACGGACCAACCCACACCGATACACTCTATCAGACCTTTCAAATCAACCGCGAAACGGGTTATCTGGCAACCGTCTTCACCTCACCGGAATTGGTGGAGGAACGGGTATATATGGTGGTGCCGCCCGAGGCGCGGAGGTGGGCCGAGTCGGCCGCTTTGCCCATCCCGCCGGCGGCTTACGATGTCATCCAGCAGCCACCCGTCCTGCCGAATGTCCATATCACGTCCCCGACCCTATTTGCGGATGTGCGCGGCAAAATCACTATCACCGGCACGGCCGCTGGCGCGGCTTTTGCCTATTACCGCCTCGAATATGGCCAGGGACTCAACCCACAATTTTGGACACAAATTGGCTCGGATGTGAAGGCGCCTGTCGCAGAAAGCACGCTGGCCGAATGGGATACAAGCGGCTTGAATGGCCTGTATGCGCTGCGCCTGTTTGTCGTGCGGGCCGATAACCGCCTTGAAATGGCCGTGACGCAGGTTTCGATTGATAATACTCCGCCGCAGGTGGCAATTCTGTATCCGGTTGAAGGGCAGGAATTTAGCAGCGCACAGGATAAACATCTTGCCTTCCAAGCCCAGGTCAGCGACGCATATCTGTCAGAGGTGAAATTCTATGTGGATAATGTTTTGGTGGGAAAAGTCAGCGCCGCGCCGTTCAGCCTGCTATGGCAGGCTAGTGCCGGCAAACACAGCCTGCGCGTCGTGGCCTATGACCGCGCCGGTAATGAGGTCGAGGCAAGGGTGGATTTCGTCGTCGCCAGGTAGTCAGCCTGCTTACGCCGGGTTGTGAAACTGCGCAGACATACGCCGCCGCAGCCAAGAACTCAAGAACGCATCAACCGCTCTAATTCATCGAAGTCCACGCGCGAGGTGAGATCCAGGCTGATCGGCGTCACCGAGACCAGCCGTTCAGCCCGCAGAACGTAGACATCGCTGCCTTCTTGCTCTTGGTCGAGCATCTCTACCCGCTGATAACCAATCCTGTCTGGCACGCTCCAAGCCTTGCGTTTGGGTGGCAGCGGCTCGTAATAGCGCTGGCGAGCAAGGCGCGTAACCCGCCAAGGGGTCTGCGGCGTGGCACCCGCAGGGACATCCACCTTGAGCAAATGGACATCCTTGGGAAATGACCTTTCCAGCAAGAGACGGGCAAAATAGGCAGTGAAATACGCCGTGGCAGAAAAATCCACTTCGGTTGAGTACGATAGATGATGTCGCTGTTCGGTTTCCAGAGAAACCGCCAAGGCAGGGATATGCATGGCAGCGGCTTCCAGGGCAGCCCCGACCGTCCCAGATATCGTCACACCGGTACCAACATTTTCCCCGTAATTGATCCCCGAAACGACCAGGTCAGGCCGTGCAGGCATGATCTCCAGAATGCCATGCTGAACGGCTTGAGCCGGCGTCCCACCGACGGCATAGACCGTCCAATCTTTGCCGTCCACGGTCACGATTTCTGGCTGGATAATGCCATCCGATGTCAGCGGCAAACTGCGCCCGGTACCGGAGGACTGGTCGCGCGGCGCGGCCACAGTCACAAAGCCGAGGCTTGAGAGCGCCTCGGCCGCGGCCCATAGCCCGGGAGATTGGATGCCGTCATCGTTGGTGAGCAGGATCTGACTTTTACCCATGTGTGTTCCTCACAAAAAAGGAGCGGGATAAACCCGCTCCTGACCTGGCGCCCCTGGCGCGACTCGAACACGCGACCTATTGCTCCGCAAGCAAGCGCTCTAATCCACTGAGCTACAGGGGCACTTGATTAAGCGAAGGTTATTTTAATCCAGAATCCAGAGTGGGTCAAGAGAAATTTGCTTGCCCAAAAAGTGCACATCCGTTATAATCCTTTTCGCAGATTGAGGCATCCGTCTCGGCGTTTCATACGGCGGTTGATCTACATAATACCCTCATAGGTTTGGGTTAGTATAAGTAAAACCGCCGCATACTGCGGTTAGCGTGCGGGCGTCGCCAAGTGGTAAGGCATCAGCCTTCCAAGCTGATATTCGCGGGTCCGAATCCCGTCGCCCGCTTAGCTGGACTTTGTCCATTTTTGATTGATCAAGGCGTGTAAAAAGCGGCATTT
>DYHT01000031.1 GCA_020723995.1 Chloroflexus sp. | reverse complement strand
ATGCTCATTCGCTCGGTTTTACCACAATTCTGGGTTAATGTGACATTGTCAAACTTGTACCGTTTTTGAATTGGAGCGATCTGGTACTGGCACGGTTTTCCCCACTTTATTCCTTGCTGGTAACTGTTCAGCCCTTTCCCCTCTCATCCCCCCTGTCTCCCCTTCTTCCCCTGTTTTTTGGGGGGAGAAGGCTGCCAGGTGACGCGTATCATCGTTCCACGACCCGGCGACGAAATTACTATAAACTTTCCGCCGATTAGATTTACGCGTTCACGCATACCCGCCAGCCCGAAATGGCCTCGAGCGGTTAAATCGCTCGCATTCTCAGGCAATGAAAAACCTTTGCCATCGTCCTCGATTGTCATGGAAAGGTGATTGCTCTCCCATTCCAATCGAATGGCAACCCGATGGGCATCGGCATGTTTCGAGATATTTGCCAGGGCCTCCTGCGCCACGCGGTAAAGGTTGACCGCCACATCGCCCGGGAGGTCTTTTAGCGCGGCATTCGGCGCGAGGTCCAGGCGGACCACCACGCGGCTTTGCGCCGACCATTCTTCAGCCAGGGAGCGGATGGCGGCCGCCAGTCCCAGCGTATCGAGCATGGGCGGGCGCAGTTCGGCGCACACCCCGCGCAGGTCGGAGAGCAGGCGGCGCACCTCGGCGCGCATTTCGTTCAGCGCGGCCGGCTCTTCCGCTTGCGGCAGCAGCAGGCCCAGTTGCATGTTGAGACCGATCAATACCTGGAGGGGACCGTCGTGCAGGTCGCGCGCCAGGCGGGCGCGTTCGTCCTCGCGCGAACGCAGGAGACGATGCTGCGCCTGGGCCAGCGCCTCGCGGCTGGCGCGGATCTCGTTCAGTTGCGCGCGGAGCGTCTCGATTAGGAGCACGTTCCCCAGAGCGATCTCGGCCTGGCGGGCGAGCGTATCCAGGATGCGCCGGTCGGACTCAGTCAGGTCATCGCCATCGCGATGCGGGCCGGTGGTCCAGAGGGCGCGCGGTTGCCCCTGGAAAGCCAGGCTGAATTGCGCGCCGGGCGGGGACGCGGCCGGCCGGGCTTCTTCGTCAAAATGCAAATCGCCGCCCTGTAATTGCATCAAAGCCGGGATTTGGGAGGTGAGCGCCTCGCGTAATTGTTCGCGTTCGGTGCAAGCGGCCAGGGCGCGGGTCACCTGTTCGACCACGCCGGGGTAGTCGTACCAGCCGCCGTAGAAGAGGCGGTCCACCAGTCTTTGCAATGCTTTCTTCGTACTTTCGAAGGCCAGCCCCACTGCCAGTGTCAACCCGGCGGCGACCATAATTTGCGCCAGCCAGTCGCCCGGCGCGAAGCGATAGATCAGCAGGAATGGGCCCAGATACAACACGAGAATGCCCAGCGAAAGAGCCGTGTAGACCAGCGTCCGATTGAGCAGGCGGTCAATGCCGAAGAGGCTGTGGCGCAGGACGGCGTAGAGATAACTCAGGGGAGCGATGGCGGTAAACAGCCCGGCCAGCCAGAGCGGTATCCGCTGCGGAAAGTTGAAGATGGAAGGCAAAAAATAGAGCAACAGCGCGGGCAATCCACCCAGCAGGGCGCCGA
This sequence comes from Chloroflexus sp., assembly GCA_020723995.1. Lineage (GTDB taxonomy): Bacteria > Chloroflexota > Anaerolineae > Anaerolineales > Villigracilaceae > CG2-30-58-95. The sequence goes on along the minus strand of DYHT01000031.1, from coordinate 20,259 downwards.
AGAAGATCAAGCGCAGACGGCGGCGTTCATCGGCAGAGGCGCGGCGCAGGTAGGCATAACCCAGCGCGCATATCGCTGCCGCGGTCACACAGGCGGTATAGATCATCCCCGCCCGCCTTCCCAGCGCAGGCTCCATCAGCCAGAGCAGGCTGGCAGCCAGCGCCAGGAGATAGAGCGCACCCAGTCCCAACTGCCGCAGGCGCGGCGCGCCCAACCGCACCGGGAACGTAAGGTAATGATGCAGGATGAGCGGGGCGGAGAGGAACAAACATGCGACGCTCAAATCCATTCCCCAGGGAGGCGGGTACCATTTTGGCAGGTAAGACATGGGAAACAGGATGGCAATCCCAAGCACCTGCGAAAGGAGAAATACTAGGCGAATCTCTGCCTGTTCGAAGCGCCGCAGGAGCAGCAACAGCCCACTTCCCCAGAAGACCAGCGCCACCGCAACGCCGCCCGGCAACGCGGGCAGGTTGAGCTTTGCCATCGGCACCAGCGGCAATTCAAGTATGAGCGTTTGCCCGCCGCGCTCGACTTGCGCCGGGTAATTGCCCACCACGGCCGGCAATTCCGGGAAGGGCGCGCCGTTCACGGAGAGGATCACATCCCCCTCCAGGAATCCAGCCCAATTGGCAAAGGAGTCTTGCTCCACCTCCAGGATCGTGCCGCTGTCCCAGTCCATGTGTGCGTTGAAGACGGGTGCGCGCAGCTGTTCGTAGATCACGTATCCCGCCAGTGCGGGCAAGGCTATTGCCAGCAGAATGAAGAAAACACGCCCATTCCGCTGGATTGCAAATCCAGCGGGAGCATTTCGCGGAGAACTGGTTTCAGGGTTCATGAGCATGCTCCGCAGGGGCCGAACCCAGCCCGTGGCGGATGGCGAGCAGGGCCGCCTCGGTGCGGGAGGTTGCTTCCAGTTTGCCGTAGATGTTGCTGATGTGATTCTGCACCGTTCGTTTGGTGACCACCAGCGCCCGCGCGATAGCGGTGTTGTTCAGCCCGCGGGCGAGCAGGCGCAACACCTCGACCTCGCGCGGGGTCAGCGCGGAAAGGATTTCGGAGGAGTCTGACGCGGGACTCGCAACCGCGCGTCGCACCACTTGGCTGGCGACTGCCGGACTGAGCCAGGTTTCGCCGCGCGCCGCGGCCCGCACCGCGTTGATGAGAGTCTCCAGCGCCTCGTCTTTCAGCACGTAGCCGACTGCGCCGCATTCCAACAACCCGAAGATGGTCTGAGGATCGTCATGAACGGTGAGGATGAGGACGGCGGTGGCGACACCTTTTGCGCGCAATTGGCGCGTCACATCCAACCCATTCTGGTCAGGGAGTTGCACGTCGAGCGCCAGCACATCCGGGCGGAGTTCGTCCACCAGGCGCAGGGCGTCAGCGCCATTCGCTCCCTCTCCCACAACGTTGATATCCGCGGCGGCATCCAGGATAGCGCGCATCCCGGCGCGAACGATGGGATGGTCATCCACGATCACGATGGTTGTCATAAGACCCTCCCCGGTCTCGAAAACAGATCGTCCCTTCCGCGATTGCCGTTACAGTATTTGGACTTTTGACAACCGAAGCGCTTCAAGTGGAATCGCTCCACCACCAGCGAACATATCCAGCACCTTCGGCCTGAGCGCGCGTCCCGCCTCGATATCTTCCACTGTGACCTGTTCGCCGCGCTCGACGGTCAACCGCTCGGCGTGGGCTTGCAGGATGTGCTTCTGTGCTTCGCGGATTCTATCCGCTGAACCGGGATACTTGCACAGTGCGGCGACAAATTTTGCCGACTCTTTGGCCGCCTTTTCGTCTTTTGGAGCTGGAACCAGCGCGCCGTAGACCGCCGTCCGCGCCGCCACCAGCGGCCAGCGCGCCCACCACAGGTGCAGCAGGCAGTTTTTTGTTTGGTATGAGAAAAACCCTACGCTTTGCTTTCCTGCTCCCGGTATGAATGATGCAACCCCTGGTCTTTCCCAGTCTGCATGGCCTCGGCCAGCTCGCGGATCATGGCCGCGCCGTGACGGTATTGAAACGGCCACATGCTGTTCAGGTGGAAAAACGCTGCCCGGTCGCCATCCGACAGGATATGACCCAGATCCGGCTGAAATCCCGGCATGGCGCTCAGTTGACCGTTGATGAAGGTAATGCCGCGCTCCTCGGTCGGCATTTGCAGGAAGGCCAGCAAATCACCAACCGTACTCCCCTCACGCAGGCGCGCCTCGACATTGGCAAAACTGTCCTGTTGCGCGCGGCCGCCATATTTGGACAGCCCGCCGTACAGCCACACATCCACGACAATTTCACTCACGCTAACCTCCTGCAATCGGTGGAAAGATGCCCACTTCGTCGCCATCTTTCAACGGCCAGTCTTCGGATTGGGCCAGACCATTGACAAAAGTCATCTTGACCTCCTCGTCCGGAACTTGCAAGGCGCGCAGCAGATCGGCTACAGTGGCGTCCTCCGGCAGGTCGACCTCGAAGGGCATTCCTGAAGATAGGTTATCGCGGTAGCGGGTCAGAAAAGCAAAAAGCTTCACACGCAGGCGCATGGTTCCTCACGGGCAGCGGACAATATCCTGCGCCCACAGGCAGTCGGCGCAGGAGGGATTCCATCCCCAGCAGCCATTGTTATTATCGCGCAGGTCACAGCTGGCGCGCAAGTCGCAGTTGGGGCAGGATGGAAAGTGAAAGCCGCGCACCTCGCTGCGAAAACGCGTGTAGGCCTCTGACATCCAGATTTCGGCCAGTGATTGTTCGTTCACGCTGCCCAGCATGTAGCGGCTGACCTGTTTCTTTTGACCATCTATGGCAAAGTAACTGTAGTTGTGGCACAGGGCGTAACAGGGGGCGACGCCGCCATCCCAGCCGACGACCACAGCCCGATCCTGTACGAAGCGGCAGCGCCGCTCCGCACCCCAGTGCATGCGCGGCAAATCCAACGTTCCCCACATCACCCAGGCATCCGCCCGCACTGGCCAGCCTTGCGCCATGAACGGCGGACGCGGCTCGTAACCATACAGTATTTCGTCGCGCATATCTTCGGTATAAGCCAGCACGTTGCTGACCAGGACGCGCGCCGCGTTCAAATGGGTGGCCAACTCGGTCAGTTGGGCCAGCTCATTCAAATTGCTTTTCAGGACCACAAATTCAACCCCCAGGGCCGGATAAAGTGCACCCATCTGGCGTTTGGCCTCGTTCAAGCCGCGAATATTGTCGAGAACCTGGGAGAGCATCGCCCCGCGTATCCCGGCGTAGGTCTCCGGTTTCACGCCGTCCACCGAGATGACGACGCGCTCCACGCCCAACCGCACCAGTTCCCGCGACATTTTGGAATCCAGCAGCAATCCGTTAGAGCCGAGCGTCACCGCCAGGCCGCGCTTGCGCACCATCGCGATCATTTCCAGGATGTCGGAATGGGCGAGCGGTTCGCCGAAGCCGGTGAAAATCACCCTTTTCAAATCGGGCAGGGCCTCCAGGCTTTCGATAATGCGGCGGAAGGTCTGCATGGACAGACGCGCCTGAGGGTCGTCCCAGACGTTGCGGATACAGGTGCGGCAATTCAGGTTGCAGGCGGTGGTCGGCTCGATATATAGCTTGCGGATGTCGGGCAGGCGCGGGTGCAGGATCAAATCCCCCTCGCGCTCGTCCAGCCAGTATTCGGTCTCCGAGACGATGTGCCTGCGCTGGAGAAATTCATCGGGCAGGAGCAGCCTGCCATGTTCGTCATTTTTTACAATGGGCATACCAGCCGCCTTAATGACACGGACAGGGCAGATAGCCGCCCTGTCCGTCCCGTCCATTTACTTCATGACCTACAACTCGCTGTAGACCGTATCCAGGGCCTCGTCCAAAACGTCAAAGACCTGGTTGTGCGGCGGCAGAGGTTCCGTCCGCATGAATTCAGGGATACGGTCGGTTTCCTTGCCCAGGCCGGCGGCTTCGTTGAAAGCGCGCTCGGTCTTCAAAACCTCCGCGCCGACCCTGCCGATATCGGCCGTCGTCCACTTTGTGCCCAGGACGCCGTTGCACTCCTCCACCATACCTTCCATGCCGCTGGCAATATCCAGGATGGCAAAGGCAATGAACAGGCAGTGGCCGGAAGTGTCAATGAAGGCGGTGGCCGCCTGGAAGCCGCGGCTGAGGGCCGCCTTGCCTTCCGGGGTGAGCGGATCCTGTTTACCGCTCACGCCCAGGATTTCAGGGGCGATGGTGTAACCGGCGGTGTGGTCGGCGCCCATCGTGCTGGTGGCGTAGGTGATGCCAATGCCCTTGACGGCGCGCGGCTCGTAGGCAGGCATGCCCTGGCCTTTGACCGCCGGTACGCGGGTCACGCCATAAGCCTTGCCGGCAAACGCCGTCCCGCCGCCCAGGATGCGGCCCAGCGGCGTCCCCTTGTCCATTTCGTGGACCAGGTTGATGGCGCCCTGGCTGTCGCCGAACGGAATCACACCGGCTTCCATTATCACGCCGATGGTCGCGCCGGTCTCGATGGTATCCAGTCCGTAGGCATTGCACAGCTTCACCATCGTGGCGATGTCATCCAGGTTGTCAATGCCGCAGTTGGCGCCAAGCGCCCAGTCGGATTCGTACTCGACGCAGGAGGCGGCTTCTGTCCCGTCCGGATTATGCCAGGTGTTGGAACACTGAATGATGCAGCCGGGGCTGCAGGCATGGTTGTAGAGTTCCTTGCCCAGGCGCTGCTTGTTGCCCTCGAAGATGGCCTCGCCAGCGATCTTGGCGGCGCCTTCGAAGCGCCCGCTGGAGAAGTTGCGGGTGGGCAGGCCGCCGGCCTCGTTCATAATATTGATCAGCACCGCTGTGCCGTAGGTATTCAGCGCGCCCTTGGGCTTGGTGATGTCGTGGGTGCGCAGGGCGTCAATCATCTTCTTGCGCCCCTGGTCGAACAGGGCTTCATCCATAACCGGCACGCCCGGGGTGCCTTCGCGGTTCAGGACGATGAACTTGAGTCCTTTGCTACCCATCACCGAGCCAAGGCCGCCGCGCCCGGAATAGCGCGTCGGGCGTTTGGCCGGGTCGTTATAGACGATGCCGGCGTTGCCGTAGCCGTATTCGCCGGCAACGCCGCAGCCGGAGATGGAGATCGTATCGCCATACTTTGCGTAGATTTTGGGGAAGACTTCAAACAGATCCTTGCCCGCGTACTCGTTGGCGTCAAAGAATTCCACTTTCGGCTGGCTGGCGGCGGCATCCCAGGCCAGGTGAAGGCCCCAGAGTTTGCCATTCTTTTTGGCCTGCCCCTCGATGACCAGCGCCCTGACCTGCATATCGGCCAGGTCAGCCGCCCAGGATGAACCGCCGTTGGTCTCTTTGATTCCGCCGGTGAGCGGCGATTTCGCCCCGGCGGAGACGCGCGCAGAAGTTGGGGCGGGGGTGCCAGTCACAATGCCGGGTGCAAAGACCAGTTTATTGTTCGGCCCCAGCGGGTGGCACAATGGCGGAACTTCCTTCGCCACGATGGTCGAGGTCATGCCACGCCCGCCCAGGTGTTTATAGGCATCCGGCAGCGGCTCCACCCTGCTGGTCAAATCGGTCATGTTAACGCGAATGAACCACATGTTTATCCTCCTTCGGATTGACAAAAAGGTTAAACTCTATCCCGGGATAATGCTATCTATTCGTATCGGCCCCTGCGCCTCCTTTTCTGATACTGATTAGAATTACAGTATTATTATAGGGATATTATAGAGAGTTGTCAACTAGTACTGTGTCAACCATGCTTTGATGGGTAAATTGGTATTATCCTGTCTCCCAAAAGGAGACAGAGATGGTCACGAAGTATGTAGTAGTTTTGAGTGTGCCCGAACAAGAGATGTTGAATGATCTGGTAACTTCTGGAACGCAGCGAGTGCGCAAAGTCGCTCATGCTCACATACTCTTGAAAGCAAATGCGGGTTGGGTAGACCAGCAGGTCAGTCAAGCATTGAATATCAGTGTGCCCACAATCGAGCGGGTGCGACAACGTTTTGTTGAGGAAGGCATCGAACAGGCATTGAACCCGCGTCGGAGCACACGTAGGTATGAGTACTTGTTGGATGGTGTCCAAGAGGCGCATCTGGTTGCGCTGGCATGTGGTCAGCCACCCACTGGGTACCGGCGCTGGAGTTTGCGTTTGCCCCCCAGCCGGATGGTGCGGTTGGAATACGTTGATGAGATTTCTCATGAAACCGTGCGCCAGGTAATGCAAGGAAACGAACTGAAACCCTGGCTCAAGAAGGAATGGTGCATTCCGCCGAAACACAGTGCTGAATTCGTCTATTACATGGAAGATGTGCTGGATGTCTATCACCGTCCCGTTGATCCACTGCGTCCTATCATTTGTTTCGATGAAACACCGGTTCAACTGGTAAGCGAGACACGTCAACCCATACCGATAAAAACAGACCAGCCAGAACGCTATGATTACGAGTACCGTCGTGAAGGAACCGCCAATTTGTTCATGTTCTTTGCTCCACTCCAAAACTGGCGCCATGTCAAGGTGACCGAGCGCCGCACCAAAATGGATTGGGCGTGGTGTATGCACGATTTGGTTTACCTGCATTTCCCAAATGCTGAACGATGTGTTGTGGTTCAAGACCAATTGAACACTCATTCCCCTGCTGCATTGTACCAAGTATTCGAGCCTGCCGAAGCCAAGCGCATTCTGGACCGTCTGGAATTCCATTTCACTCCCAAGCATGGCAGTTGGCTCAATATGGCTGAGATCGAGTTCAGTGTTCTCAGCCGCCAATGTTTGGATGGCTACATTCCAAACCTGGCAACTTTGGAGTGCGAAACCTTGGCCTGGGAAACAGAACGTAACAGCAATGAAGCCACTGTTGAATGGCGTTTCACAACCGCCGATGCTCGTATCAAACTCAAGAAACTGTATCCTATCGTCCATCTCAAAGAGAATGTTAAAGAATCTCTACCCATCAAAGCATGGTTGACACAGTATTAGCAATTGCATCTTTCCACCACTCGTAATAAACTTATATCATTCTCGCATTCCTCTCTCAAGGATCGCCGATGAACCCCCTTGCTGTATTCTTCGCCCTCTTGCCAGTAATTGTCATCTTCATTCTGCTCGTCTGGCGGCGCATGGCTGCGGATACCGCCGGGGTCATCGGCTGGGTGGCTGCTGCACTGGCCGCCTGGCTGTATTTCCAGACGCCGCTGACGGTCACATGGCAGGCAAGTTTAGCCGGTGTGGTCGCCTCCTTCCCCATCACGCTGATGGTGGCCGCCTCGCTGCTGCAAATTTTTATCATGGCCGAGACAAGCGCACTCGCCCGCGTGGTGGCGTTCATCAAAACCATCGCCCCCAAAGACCAGATGGTGCAGATCATGATCGTCAACGTCGGCTTCGGCACGCTGCTGGCCGCGCTGGGCGCCACGCCGGTCTCGATTTTGCCGCCCATCATGCTGGCGCTGGGCTACTCGTCCTTCGTCGCCATTGCCCTGCCGGCCATTGGTTACGACGCGCTGTGCACCTACGCCCTGTTGGGCACGCCGGTGGTGGTCTTCGCCTCGTTCACCGGCCTGAGCGTGGATGCAGCCGGCGGCTACTTTGCCCGCTTCATGCCGGTCATCAGTACCGGCATCGCCCTGGCTATGTTGTGGATTGTCGGCGGCTGGAAGATGGTCTGGAAGGGGCTGCTGCCAGGCCTGATTTCCGGTCTGACCGCCGGATTTATCGCCATTGGGATGAACACCCTCGGCCTGGTCACGCTGACCGGCATGGCGGCCGGCCTGGGCGTGATCGTTATGATGTTAATTTATTTACTGGCTACGCGCAGCCCGCTATGCGCGCGAAATGTCCGGACCGAGGCCGATGGCCCGCCCCGGCTCGCCGCAGGCCACCCCGCCGAAACGCGGCTGCCACTCTGGAAAGCCATCTCCCCCTGGCTGATCCTGACGGTCTTCGCCTTGCTGGTCAACATGCCCGCCCTGCCTTTCTACGAACTGACCTTCAAAACCTGGGCCGTGCCGGTGAGCATCGGCGGACTGAGCGAGAAACTCCGCCCCTTCTGGCAGGCTTATTTCTGGGTGCTGGTCAGCACACTGCTGGCGCTGCCCCTCCTGAAACCGACAAAAGCGCAATTGAAAATCGCGCTCTCCAAATGGCTCAAGCGCGCCCCGCGCCCGATGCTGGCCTCGGCAGTCTTTTTCGCCATTGCTTACATCTTCAACCATTCCGGCAAAGGACTGGATTGGCAGGTAGCCGACGCCAGCCGCAACATGATCGCAGTCCTTGCGAATGCCTCGGCATCCGCGTTTGGCAAGTTCTACCCGCTGGTCGCGCCATATCTCGGCATGTTGGCCGGATTCATCTCCAGCTCGGAGACCTCCGCCATCGCCATGCTGACCGCACTGCATCTCTCCACGGCGGAGAAGATTGGCGCCATCGGCCTGCTGGTGGCCGCAGCCAGCGGCATCGGCGGAGGGTTGGCCAGCGTCATCTCGCCCGCTAAATTGCAGAACGCCTCCGCCTCCATTGACCGCATCGGCGAGGAGGCCTCCGTGCTGCGGGTGACGTTCGTGGTCTCGCTGGTGATTACGGCGGTGGCGGCAGTGATGGCGATGGCTTGGGCGTTTTAGCCCGCGAATAGCGAATAGCCTGTGAATGGAATTCGCAGGCAAGCGACCGAAAACACGCTTAAGCGTGTTCGCCGCGCAGCAACCTGCTTCAGCAGGTTTATAATCCCAGCCGTCGAATTCATTCGACGGAATTGAATTCGCAGGCAAGCGACCAAAAACACGCTTAAGCGTGTTCAATTCATTACACGGCAACCTGCTTCAGCAGGTTTATAATCCCAGCCGTCGAATTCATTCGACGAAATATGACGGAAGCGTGTTCGCCGCGCGCCAACCTGCTTTAGCAGGTTTACCATCCCAGCCGTCGAATTCATTCGGCGGCAATTCGATGGCAATTCGACAGCAAGGAGAACAACATGCCTTTTTGGCGCTTATACTATCACCTGACATGGTCAACCAAGGAGCGTGCTCCGTTCATCACACCAGAAATCGAGCCGCGCCTGTTCGCCTACATCGTCAAGAAAGCCTCCGAACTGGATGTTTTCGTCTACGCCATTAACGGCTGGACCGACCACAACCATCTCGTGGCAGCCATCCCGCCCAAAATCGCGGTGGCTGAGCTGGTAAAATTCGTCAAAGGCGCAAGCTCCCATTACCTGAATCACGAATGTCATCTAGACTATGAATTCGCCTGGCAGCGCGGCTACGGCGCTTTGAGCGTCGGGGAAAGGCAGCGGCCTATTGCCGAAGAATACGTTCGCAACCAGAAAGTGCATCATGAAAAACAAACCACCAATGCCTGGCTGGAACGTTACACCGACCTCGATGAGGGGCCGCCAGACTTCGGCATAAAGCCGGATCCCGTATCCACCTTGCGCGAGGAACGCGCATCCTATGAATTCCTCGGCGAACCGCCATTCTAGCCTGCTTCAGCAGGCTTGACATCCCAGCCGTCGAATTCTATTCGACTATTCGACGGCCTTTCAGGAGGTTCAACTCATGTCCAACGACAAATTCGAAAACGTGACCATCCTCAAGAAGGCCAATATCTACTTCGACGGCAAAGTCACCAGCCGCAGCGTGCTTTTTCCAGATGGCACGCGCAAGACGCTCGGTTTCATGTTGCCCGGTGAGTACGAGTTCGGCACCAGCGCGACAGAACTGATGGAAATCCTGAGCGGCGAAATGGACGTCCTGCTGCCCGGCAGCGACCAGTGGCAGACCATCCGCGAAGGCCAGTTGTTCAGCGTCCCGGCCAATTCTAAATTCAAGCTGGAGCTTGCCGTGCCGGTGGACTACTGCTGCTCTTACGGCCAGGCAGAATCTATAAATCACGAAAACGTGTAGTTGGCGTTCTCTAACGCCATATTTGAGCTAGAGAGCGCAATCTACACGCCGCCTTCGTGAAGTACTGAGAATAATCCATCCGAGAAATGAGCACGGCCTATTTTGATCTCCAGCCGGAGTTGCATTGCTTCCTGCCCCGCGATAAGAGAAACGTCACGATCGCGCTGGCTTTCAAGGGCAGACAATCCCTCAAGCACCTGATCGAATCGCTCGGCGTGCCGCACGTCGAGGTCGGGGCGGTGACGGTTAACGGGGAAGCCGTCAGTCTGGCATACCGCCTCCATGACGGCGACCGGGTTGAAGTCCGCCCCGCCGCGCCCGGCTGCCCGATTAAGCCGCGCTTCTTGCTGGATAACCATCTTGGACGGCTTGCCGCCTATCTGCGCATGTCTGGCTTCGACTGCCTGTATCGTAATGATTACGAAGATGTTGAACTGGTGCAAACCCTAGCCGCTGATCCCCGCATCCTGCTCAGCCGCGACCGCCGCTTGCTGATGCGTAAAGTTGTACTATACGGCTACTGTCTGCGCTCGCTGGAACCGACCGAGCAATTGCGCGAGGTGGTGCGACGATTCGACCTGGTTGACAAAATCAGGCCTTTCCATCGCTGCCTGCGCTGCAACGGCCCGCTGGAAACGGTCAACAAAGAGGCGATAGCAGACCGGTTGGAGCCATTGACCAAATTGTATTTTGATGAATTCCGCCTCTGCACGGCCTGCAACCAGGTATACTGGAAAGGCTCGCACTATGAACGGATGCAAGCCCTCCTCGCCAACGTTGTTCAATGATTCACATTGTACCGGGATCCGCTCGAACCTTACTATGGTTGCCCAAAGATAGCGCCCCTATCATAGGGAAGCACCCTGCCGAGTAGGCCTTCGGCGGGTCGGGGATCGTGATGAGAAGGTGAGAAAATGAAGAAAAATAATCTCCTCCTGATTGGATTAGCATTCGCCGTTATCCTACTTGGCGCGGTGCTACTCGGACAACCCAGACGCGCCCCAACCACTCCAACCGCGATGAACGGCAACATGCTCAAACTGCCCCCTCCCCTCTTTGAGAGCGAAACGTCAGTGGAAGAGGCGTTACTGACGCGGCGCTCAATCCGCGAATACAGCGATGAGTCCCTGACTCTTGCAGAGATCTCCCAACTACTCTGGGCAGCGCAGGGCATCACCCATCCCGCCGGGCTGCGCACCGCGCCATCCGCCGGGGGGCTGTATCCGCTGGAAATTTATCTACTGGCCGGTAATGTCGCGGAGCTTCCCGCCGGCATCTATCACTATAAGCCGGAGAGCCACGAACTCATCCTCATTGCCGAAGGCGATCAACGCCAGGCTTTATGCCAGGCTGCGCTTGGCCAGAGCGCAGTGCAAGATGCGGCGGCGATAATCGTCATTTCAGCAGTGTACGAACGGACGACGGTGAAGTATGGCGAGCGCGGCGTCAGTTATGTTCACATGGAAGTAGGCAGCGTGGCGCAAAACATTTATCTGCAGGCCGTTTCGCTCAACCTGGGGACGGTGTTCATCGGGGCTTTTCATGACAATGAGGTGAAAAAGGTGCTGCAGATGGGCAAAGACGAACAGCCGCTCGGTCTGCTGCCGGTGGGTAGAAAATGATTTTCCCCGAGCGCGCTGTCTGGCCGGGCCTCTTCCTGCTCTCAGCGGCCGCGCTGGCCTTCCAGGTCACCCTGACACGGCTGTTCTCGGTGGCGCAGTTCTACCACTTCGCCTTCATGATCGTCAGCGTGGCGATGCTTGGATACGGAGCCAGCGGCACCTGGCTGGCAATCATGCCCAGCCTGGCGCGGATAGAACCTCGGCGCGTCGTGAGCCGTCTGGCGTTGTTGATCGGCCTCAGCCTTCTGGGGGGCTATCTCCTGATCAACCTCCTGCCCTTCGATTCCTTCAGCCTCGCCGTTGACCGGCGGCAAATTGGAATACTCATTCTGCATTATCTCGCACTGGCCATGCCGTTTTTCTTCAGCGGCATGGCGGTCGGGCTGTTGTTGGCCATTTTTCCGCAGGAGGCAGGCAAGACTTACGCCGTCAACCTGCTCGGCTCGGCGCTGGGTTGTGTAATTGCTCTGGCGGCCCCGGCGCGTCTTGGCAGCGAAGGGACGGTTGTGTTGAGCAGCGCACTGGCCGCACTGGCCGCACTGGCATGTAGTAGTAACAGCTTTAGCCGCCTGAAAGCGACTAAAGTCGCCTCTCCAAACTTTTTCCTTCCTCCTTCATCCTTCCGCCTTCATCCTTCCCTATTCATCCTTCTGCCTTCATCCCTCATCCTTCTCTTCTCTCTGCTCGACCTCGGCTTGCGTCTCACCGGCCAGGCCACTTTTTCATTCCTCGAACTGCGCCTCTCGCCCTACAAGAGTCTCTCCTACGTCCTGCAATATCCCGGCGCGAAAGTGATTTACCGCCGTTGGAACGCCTTTTCGCGGGTGGATGTGGTGCGCAGCAGCGGGATCCATTCCCTACCCGGCTTGAGTTATCGCTACCTTCAACCGCTCCCCCCGCAGGATGGGCTGCTGGTGGACGGCGGCGACCTGAGCGCGCTCCTCCCCCCCGAGACGGATACCGCTTTCACAGATTTCCTACCCTCCGCCATCGCCTTCCGCCTGCGACCTGCAGCCAGCGCGCTCATCCTCGAACCGCGCGGCGGCCTGGACATCCTCACCGCCCTGGCCCTGGGCGCAAGCCGCGTGACGGCGGTGGAGGTCAATCCGCTGATCGTCGAGGCTGCACCGGTCTACGCTGACCCGCGCCTGCGCACCGTAATCGAATCCGAGCGCAGTTACCTGCGCCGCACAGACGAGCACTTTGATATTATCGTTCTCTCACTGGCAAGTTCCTACCATCCGGTACGCTCGGGCGCGTACGCGCTGGGCGAGGATTATCGCTACACGGTCGAGGCTTTTCAAGGTGCGCTGGCGCGGTTGAAACCCGGCGGCCTGCTGGCCGTGACACGCTGGCTACAGGACCCGCCAAGCGAAGACCTGCGCACCTTTGCATTGGCCGTGACCGCGCTGGAAAAGGCCGGTGGCGACCCGCACAGTCAAATAGTTGCTTTTCGCGGCTACAACACGGCCACCATTCTGGTGAAGAACAGTCTATTCACTCAAAATGAATTATTGGCTATACGTAATTTTGCCGCCAACCGCGCCCTCGACCTGACGTATGCGCCCGGCATCCGTCCCGATGAGACCAATCTTTACAACATCCTGCCCGAATCCATTTATTATCAGACCTACACTGCGCTGCTGGATGCGCCCGAGCGCGATGACTTTTATGCCGCTTACCTCTACGATGTCACACCGCCGACTGATGACCATCCCTTTTTCGGCCATTACTTCAAATGGGCTCAGGCCGGGCAGGTATGGGCCGAACTGGGCAAGACCTGGCAACCCTTTGGCGGGGCGGGTTATTTCGTCATTCTGGCACTTCTCATCCTGGCAACGCTGCTGGCAGCAGTACTGATTTTGCTCCCGCTGGCCGCGCGTCAAAAGACGAACTCCCTTCATCCTTCATCCTTCCGCCTTCATCCTTTGCTTTACTTCGCCTTCATCGGTTTTGCTTTTCTTCTCGTTGAAATCCCCCTCATCCAACGTTTTATCCTTTACCTCGGTCATCCAGCTTATGCGATGACAACGGTGATTTTCACCCTGCTTCTCCTCTCGGCACTAGGCAGCCGCTTGAGTGAGCATATCCCGCTTCGCTGGGCTTTGGCTGTGCTGGTCATCCTTCTGCTCATCAGCCCCCTCTGGCTGTCACCCATCTTTGCACTCACGCTTGGACTTCCACTCGCCCTGCGTCTGGCTCTCACCGTTCTGCTCCTCGCCCCCCTCGGCTTCCTGATGGGCATTCCCTTCCCAGCCGGCATTCGCTGGGCAACAGAAAGCCTCCGACCCGATGCCGATCTTCCGCCTTCTGCCTTCCGCCTTCTGCCTTCCGCTCTTATCCCCTGGCTCTGGGCCGTGAATGGGGCGGCCTCGGTCGTCGCCTCGGTGTTGGCGGCGCTGCTTGTGCTCACCTTCGGGTTCGGTTGGGTACTGCAGATTGGCGCGCTGTGCTATGCTGGAGCCTGGTTTATCTGTAGCAGGTTGAAAGCTTTTCAATAGAGCCAGTTCAGGCCTGGTTTCAAACTCTTAACCGTAACCGCCTGTCGTTGCCAGTTGCAGTGCTCGTGGCGGGAGAGATTGCAGATGTGTGACTGCGAAAGGTGAGTCGGGCAGGGTCTGTACCACTGACACATCCAGCCAGGCATTGACCGGCGGGGAGGTCAAGATTTTGATAACCAGATCGCGCTCGGGTACAGGTAAGTTAGCCAGACCAATAAGCGGAAAACTGCGCGGCCCCCAGGCCGTTGGCCGGATCAATTCCGAAAGATCCAAGAACGACAGGCTGACAACCTGTCGCGTGGTGCGGTCAATGCTGATCGTGATATTGTCGGTCAGTTCAATCGTCCACGCGGCGCGTTTTTCCCCAAAGTACACGTCGAGCACATCCCCGGTTTCATCATATTCGTAAAATTCTGTCGTTCGTTCGGACATGGCATCACCTTTGACTGGTAACTATTCAGCCAGCGCTGAGTACACCGATTTGTCACTCTGAGCGGAGCGAAGAGTCCCCTCCAGCGTGGGGGATGCTTCGTCGCACACCGTCCTGGCGGTCGGTGCCAGGGAAAAACGCTCCTCAGCATGACAGGCCTGAATAGTTACCCGCAACTTAGCATAACGACCGGTAGCACCGCAGAACGCGGAAGCTAACCACTGATTACTGGTCACTGGTCACTGGTCACGGCCTGTGCGTCGGGGTTGCGCCGGCCGCACCCGCGCCGGTAAAGGGGACGAAAATTACGCCGCCCATGTTGTAGGCTTTCAATTCCCCGCCTGTTTTAACAAACTTCCACAGCGCTTGAAACCCGCCGGCCGGGCCGATGGGGATGACCAGCCGCCCGCCCTCGGCCAATTGCTCGGCCAGCGGCGCAGGCAGGTGATCGGGCGCGGCAGTTACAATGATGGCGTCGAAGGGCGCATAATCCGGCCAGCCGTAGTAGCCATCGCCATACCTGACGTGAACAGCGCTGTAGCCAAGTTCTTTTAGCCGCCGCGCGGCAATTGTCGCCAGTTCGGGTACGATTTCAATACTGTACACCTCGACGTAACCCAACTCGGCCAGCACCGCCGCCTGATAACCGGAGCCGCTGCCAATTTCCAGCACTTTCTCGCCAGGTTTCAGTTCGAGCAATTCGGTCATCCAGGCCACAATATAAGGCTGCGAGATGGTCTGCCCGTAACCGATGGGCAGGGGATGGTCGGCATACGCCCGATCCAGATATTCCGGCAGGACAAACTCGTGGCGGGGGACGGTTTCCATCACACGCAGAACATCGGCATCCCTCACCCCGCGCAGCGCGATGGTGGTCTCAACCATATCCTGCCGCGTCTGGAGAAAAGGGTCCGCCACGTTTGAATCCGTCGGCGGGGTTGGCGACGGAGTGCGCCTTAAATACCCAAGCGTCAGGCCGGCCGCCAGAACGATAAGAAAAAGCGCACCGCCGATCATCTTCCAATTCTTGATGGTCATGGCCAACCTCATCTTTTCAACCAGATCTAAACCTCATGCACCAGATCTCCCAACTCACGGCGCGGCGTCTTCTTCGGCTTTTTCCCGGCGTAGCCAATCGGCAGCATCGCCACCGGGACCAATTCCGGCGGAATGCCCACCACCTGCCGCACCGGTTCTTCCTCAAACGCGCCGACCCAGACCGTGGCGAGTCCCAGCGCGGCCGCGGCCAGCATGGCATAAGTACAGGCGATGGTGGCATCTTGCACCGAATAGAGCCGGATGCCGCGTTCTTTGTACCAGACTGCCGAGCGGGCTGGGTTGGCGCAAAAAACCAACACGAGCGGCGCCTCGACGATGAACTCCTGACCGAGCGCTGCCTTGACCAGCGCGACGCGCTGCTCGGCTTTTGTCACCAGGTAAATTTCATAGCCCTGCAAATTCCCCGCCGAGGGCGCGGCGTTGGCTGTTTTCAGAATTTTGTGGAGTTTTTCGGCCTCCACCGGCGTATCAGAAAAAGAGCGCATGGATTGACGTGCGTTGACGACTTCGAAGAAATCCATTTTTATCCTCCGGATGTTTTTTGGTAGCTCGAGGAGCTACCACTTGCAATCAGCCCATCCCGTAGATGGGTCACCAAACTTGCCAATTCAACCTTTTCCGCTCCAGTCAAACACGACCACGGGGTGAAGAAGTAACGGTCGGTATCCTGCTCGATTCGCTCGCGGAACGCTTTACCAGCCTCGGTCAGACGTGGAGACGCGTCGGTGCCTTCGAGGCAGCCGCGTTTTCGCAATTCTCCCAACGCATCAGCATAGACTTGGCGTGGGTGGTCGCGGCCTTTGAGTTTTTCGCAGACCGCCTCCAGCGAGTCCGCTTCGCCGCGCCAGAGCAGAGTCAAGGTCTCCAGCGTAAGGGCGTCCAATCCACTTGGCATCCAGGCGGCGAGGTGGGCATCGTCGCGGTAAGCATTCAAACAGGAAACAGTCTGTTCGATGTATGGCAATGGCGGGGTCAACTCAGGCATGAGGCAGTAACTCTGACGAAGCACCCGCGTATCCGGCGGTGGCGGCGCGTCCAGCATGGCCGGTACCAGCCGCCAGAGCAGATCGGCGAGGCGGTGCGATTCGGGACGCGGTAAGAGGTCAACAATTCTTTCAGATAGGCATCAGCAGCTGTGTACGGGCCGCGAACCTGCAAACGCTCTGGCGTTATGCTCTCCGGCTCGAAGGTGAGCGCGGCCAACAGCCAGCCCAAGCCACGCGTCCCAAGCCCGCGTTCGGCGGCGAAACGCTCGAACAGCGGTTCATAAGCCGGGAGGATTGCCCGCCAGGCGGCATGGATCAAAGTCCACAGTGATTGGTCATCCATCCTTGCTTCTCTCCGGTTAAATTATAATTCAGCTTCCGCTTCGCAACGGAGGAAAAGCAGCATTGACAATCTCTCGAAGGCGGTGGACTAAGCAGAAGCCGTGCCTCTCACGACCAGCACCGAACAGCCAGAATAGTGCACCAGTTTGCGCGAGACGCTGCCCATCAACCAGGATTTGAATTGGCTCAAGCCGCGCGAGCCGGTGACGATCAGGTCTATTTTCTGGTCTTTGGCATAGGCGATGATCTCGGTGGCGGCATCCCCGCGCTTGAGCACCGTGGTAGCATCCAGGCCGAGTGTCTTCAAGCCTTTTACCGTGCGAACCAGAAGGGCTTGTCCTGCTTGCTCTTCCCTGGCGCGCCGGGCAGCAACTTCCTCCGGCACAGGCAGCGGCTCCGCCTGGATCAATCCCGAATAATACGGCTCTGAAACCACAATCGGGAACGGCAGGGGTTGTAAGACGTGCATAACATGCAGACGCACCCCGCCAGGAAGCGGAAATTTCCCGAGATATTTTGCGGCTCCCTGGCTATAGGCCGAGCCATCGTTGACCAACAGGACACGTCCCAGGCTGTTATAAGGGGCACGCACGATCAGCACCGGGCAGCAGGCATATTCGACCACCTGTTGAGCAACGCCGCCCAGTAAAATGCCGAGAGTTGCCCGTAACCCTTTGGCACCGATCACGATCAAGTCCGGCCTATGTTCTTCAGCGTATTCGACAATTTTCTCAGCCGGATAGCCGAGCACCAATTCGGATTTCGTCTGCAATCCTTTGTTCTTCAAAATGCTGCAAGTTTGCGCCAGGGCCTCTTCCAGTAATCCAGCCTCGGCCGCCTGGGTCGAGGCAAAGGCCCTAAACACAGTGATAAGACAGTCAGGCGGTAGAGGCAAGTCACCCAATAAGGTAACAGCCGCGCGTGCATGTTCCGAACCGTCATCTGCCAACAAAACATTGAACCGGTGTTTCTTCCTTGGGGTCATCATGAGCCACCTCCTTTCACTTCATCCGTCTCAGGACAACCATTCATTTCCCCACATATACTTTACCACAATAGCGAGCGAATTTCTACTCCTTTCCCTTTGCAGTTACGCCCGCCTCATCGTGGGCGGGCGCGAAATGATAGACCCGGCCTCCTTCGCCCTGACTGAGCGGCCCGATTACCGCATCTGGCGCTGGGCCGCCGCGCCGCTGGAAGTGCTGGCCGGGCCAGATGGACTGACCGTCATCATGGGAGGTGACCATCGTCAACGACCTGACCGGCCACCACATCCCGACTGATTCGCCGCTGCGCGAGATGATTTTATTGGTGGATGCGCGTGATGGGCAGGGACAGGCCCTCGTTTTGCAGGACGGGCCAACGGTCCCGGATTACGGCGGCGTGGGCGACCCGGCGCAAGGGCCTGCCCTGAGCGCAGCCGAAGGGTATTATGCCGGTCTGCCCGGCAAAATCTACGCCAAAACCCTGCTGGAATTGTGGACGAGACTCTCCCCCAGCGGCGCGTACTGGAACCCGACGCGCGTCATCAGCGACAACCGCATCCCGACTTTCGGCTCAGACACCAGCACATACGTCTTCCAGACTTCCGAAGTCTCCCCTTCGGGGACGATGTCGGAGACTTCGGAAGTCTCGGCCACCCTGCTCTTCCGGCGCGCCTTCAAGCAATTGATGGATCAAAAGGGCTGGACCGTGCCGGATATCGTCATGGAGCAGCAGACACTGACCATACCCTAAATTTACGCGAGCGAGTAGGGCGGGTTTCCTGTCCATCGAAAGTGTTTTGTCGCTGAATTGGCGGCTTTGCCCCCTTCGGGGACGCTACGCGGAAAGCCACCCTCGGTACGAGATCAGCCTTCGCGCGAGGAGATTGCTTCACGCTTGGAGACTGCTTTGAGGTGGCCAGGGGACACCCACAATGACACATAGAGCGTAACTTTTCCCTCATCTTGGCGTAAATATAATATAATGAGGCACTTTTCATAACCTTTACGAGGAGAACGTTATGAACAAAAAGAATCGCTCTCAATTGGCCCTGGGAATGATCCTCCTTCTGGCAGCCGCCTGGCTGGTTGCCGTCAAGATGCGCCCCGAACTGGCCGCGTGGATGAACATTACTTTTGATTGGCCATTGTGGGTCATCGGCGCGGGAGCCATCCTCCTGCTCATCGGCCTGCTGGTCGGCGCGCCAGGGATGGCTGTCCCGGCTTGCATCGTGGCGGGCATCGGCGGCATCCTGTACTACCAGAATGCCACCGGCGACTGGGCCTCCTGGGCCTACATGTGGGCCTTGATCCCTGGCTTTGTAGGACTCGGCGCGCTGCTCTCCGGTCTGCTGGGCGGTAATTTCCGATCAGAAGCGCGCCATGGGCTGAACCTGCTGGTCGTCAGCGCAGTGCTGTTCCTCATCTTCACGGCCATCTTCGGCGGATGGGGGATCTTCGGCCCTTATCAAGAATACGCCCTGGCCGGCGTGCTTTTCCTGTTCGGCCTGTGGCTCATCCTGCGCGGCCTTTTCCGCCCACGAAAGGGGTAAACCATGCGCCGAGGTCATCTTTTCTGGGGTTCCATCCTTATTCTTTTGAGCGGCTTGTTCTTCCTCAAAGCCATCGGCATCATCAAGGAAGATGTGTTGGGTTACTTCTGGCCGTTGTTCCTGCTGCTCATCGGCGTCTGGGTGCTGGCCAGCGCCTTCATCCCGCGCAATACCTTCGTCGAAGAAGGTGAGCCGTTCATGATTGACCTGCAGGGTGCAAGCGAGGCCAAAGTCGAATTTAACCACGGCGCGGGGCAGATTGAAATCCGCGCCGGGGCGCCAGCCAGTCAACTGATGACCGGCACGAAAGCGCTCGGCATGGAGGTTTCCAGCAAACTGGTGGGCGACAGACTCGAAGCGGAAGTGAACGCCGGGCCGACTTTTGTCCCATTCATCGGCCCAAGCAGCGGCGCGTGGCGGTTTAATCTGAACCGCGACGTGCCGCTGACGCTGGAAGTGAGCGCTGGAGCCAGCAACGTGACCCTCGACTTGAGCGACCTGCTGGTTACTTATGCCAAACTGGAAACGGGCGCCAGCAGCGTCCATCTGACGCTGCCGGCGCGGACCGAAAGCACGCTCATGGACATCGAAGCCGGCGCGGCCAGCCTCGACATCACCGTGCCGGAGGGCGTGGCGGCGCGTTTACGGGTCAAGGAGGGATTGACTTCCCTCAGCATCGATAACAATCGTTTCCCGTGTCTGGAAGGCGGCATCCATCAATCACCGGATTACGACAAGGCTGCCCACCGCGTTGAACTTAATATCGAGGCCGGAGTCGGCTCGATCAATATTCACTAAAGACAGTCGAATTACCGGGCATGGGAGCCCGGCCAGCTTTTTTTGAGATAGTTTCTAAGCTGGACTTTGTCCATTTTTGATTGATCAAGGCGTGTAAAAAGCGGCATTT
>DYHT01000006.1:2504-76295 GCA_020723995.1 Chloroflexus sp. | reverse complement strand
TCATTCGCTCGGTTTTACCACAATTCTGGGTTAATGTGACATTGTCAAACTATTCAGGCCTGTCATGCTGAGGAGCGTTTTTCCCTGGCACCGACCGCCAGGACGGTGTGCGACGAAGCATCCCCCACGCTGGAGGGGACTCTTCGCTCCGCTCAGAGTGACAAATCGGTGTACTCAGCGCTGGCTGAATAGTTACCTTTTGGCATCGAATGGCACGAATTTTACGAATTTTTTAGGGAAATTCGTGAATGTTCGATGCAAAACAAAAACGCACGTCTATTACCGATAAGGTCTATTGTTCTGTCTCACTCCGCCAGCCGGGAGCGATGTATTGTTTATACGGCTTCACTTGCTCGGCAACTGCGTCTCGCATGATATTGCCCGAGACGTGCATGAGCGTATCACCGTAGTCGCTGTCAATGCCCATCGTCGCCCAGCAGGGATAATGATGGTGCAGCATCCCAGACTCCTGTTCGGCGTCGTCCGCCGCAACGCCAACCAGTTTTTCAGCCACGAAGCGGGTGCAGCCGCAGACCGCGTTGCGGCTTACTTCGGCGGCGGTGATGGCGCGCGTCTGCAGCTCAACCGCAATCTTGAACTCCGGCATCCCAAAAAAATGGGCAAACTCACGGATCAGCGGATCATCGTAGGCCACTTTTTCGCGCCGCGAGAGCCCGTAATGCGTTTCGTTCAGCGAACACAGCGGCTTGGGCGTGACGAGGGCCACGTTCATCCGTTCCAGCCAGCCGTGTAGTTGACGCGCCAGGCCGCGCGGCAGGACGGCTTCGTTGTCAATTGCGGCGATCACAGCCTTTGCGCCGATCATCTGGGCAATATCCGGCAGCAGCTCGGCCAGGCCCTTGTGCTCGGCGAATTGCAGGATCAGGTCCGCGGGCGGAAGCGCGGCGGGCAGGTAATCTTCGGGATAGTCAATCACCTGCGGCAGGACGCGCGGCGATTCCCAGACTTCGAGCGTCCATTCCGCCGGGCCATGCTTGCGGATGTTGTCCACGTGCCGCCGGCCGTAATCGCTGTTGACGATGGCTAAAATGCGCATGACATCTCCTGCCCTCACCCCCGTCCCCTCCCCCGAAATCGGGAGAGGGGGGCAGGGGTGAGGGAAAAACAAAACGCCTCCATCCTCATGAGGACGAAGGCGCTTCCTTCGCGGTACCACCTCATTTCGCTTTTATCTTCGTGAACTTCGTGTTCTTCGTGGATAAAAGCGCACTCTGCCCGGACAATCATCCGGCTGCGGCTGTAACGGGCGCACCCGTGCCATTCTACTCGTCCCGTGATCACTGTTTTCTGATCACTGTTCACTTTCTTTGACTTTCTTTGGCATTCAACCGGACGACTTCGGCGGCGATTTGCTGTGGAGGCTTTCAGCCTGCGACCTCCTTCTCTACCAGCGTATTTTCCGCTTACTCCTTCCGGCGATATTGTTGCTTTGATTATACAGAGTTGGGCGGGGAGAGTCAAGCGCGATTCTCAACATCGAATGCCGCGGATTTTCACGAAGTCTCTCCGCCATCCGCCATCTGCCAAAATATGGTATCCTTGACATTAGGCGACAGTTCCCATCCTTCGTCAGGGCAAGCAAACGTCGCCCATCCTCAAACCCGGAGAGACCATGTACATTGCCATCGAAGGCGTCATCGGAGTCGGCAAGACCACTCTGGCGCGCCTGCTCCAGCCGGTGTACGCGGCTGAGTTGATGCTCGAAATTTTCGAGGATAATCCCTTCCTCTCGGATTTCTATTCCGATCGCACCCGTTACGCCTTCCAGACCCAAATCTTCTTCCTGCTCAGCCGCTATCACCAGCAGCGGCGCGTTGCTCCGGCCATCCTGGAACAGGGGCGGCCGTTGCTCTCCGACTACACCTTCGCCAAAGATGCGCTCTTCGCCGGCATCAACCTGATGGGAGACGAATTGGACATGTACCACCGTGTACATAAGGCGCTGGCCGAGAAAATCCCGCGCCCCAACTTGATCGTGTACTTGCAGGCTGAGACCGGCGTACTGATGCAGCGCATTGCCATGCGCGACCGTACCTACGAACGCAACATGGAGACCGGCTACATCGAACAACTGAACCAGGCTTACACTGACTTTTTCTCGAAACCTTATGACGATACACCTGTGCTGGTGATTGATTCTAACCCGCTGGATTTTGTCCGCTACCCGGAGCATCTCAAACTGATCGAGAACCGCATCCGCCAGACCCTCGGCCTGTCGCCGTTCCAAGCTGAACTGCCCCTCGAGAAGAGCTAGAGGCGCCGCCATGCATCTGCTGCCAGACTCAATGATCCAGCTCGCCAAAGAAGCCGCCGTCCAGCGCGCCGATTCGAACCGCGACATCGTCGCCGCCTACCTGATCGGTTCGTTGCTGGACAAGGATCCCTTCCTGGGCGGCAGCGCGGATATTGACCTGGTCTTCGTCCACGCTCAGGATACCAAAGCCCGTCGTGAGCTCCTCTCACTCACACCCGAAATCCACCTGGATATCAAACATAACTCGCGCCGCGAGTACGTTCGTCCGCGCGAATTGCGCATCCATCCCTGGCTGGGGCCGGAAATGTACGACCCGCTGCTACTTGTACGAGAGCGGGCACTTTTTCAAATTCGTCCAGGCTGGCCTGCGGGACAAATTTCACGATCCGGTGAACACCATCCTGCGCGCCCGCCGCAACGCCGAACATGCCCGCCAGATGTGTAACGGGCTGCAACTCCCGGTTGAAACTGGCCCGGCGCTTATCCTGAAATACCTCAAAGCGGTCAACCACGCTGCCAACGCGATTGCCGTCCTGAATGGCGCGCCCCTGGCCGAACGGCGTTTCCTGCTGCAATTCCCGGCGCGGGCTGAGGCCGCCGGTCGCCCCGGCCTGGCTGCCGGATTGCTCAGTCTGCTGGGCGCTGCGAACATGGACTTTTTCTCCCTGTCCTGATTCCTGCCTGAGTGGGAAACAACCTTCCTGGAAGCGGCCGGGATTCCCGGGGTTGAAGCGCGCATCCACCCGGCGCGGCTGGATTATTACGAAAAGGCGTTCGAGAGCTTATTGAGCGGCGAGAATCCACAGGTCATCCTCTGGCCATTTATCCACACCTGGAGCCTGGCCGCGGCCGTCCTACCAGCCACCCAACAGGTTGACTGGAAATCCGCCTGTCAGCAATTGGGCTTGGTCGGCGGGGCGTTCAAGGAACGCCTTGAGGGACTGGATCAGTACCTGAACAGCATTGACGAGCTATTGGATGAGCTGGGCGCTGCGAACGGGGGTTAATTCGGGGCGGGTTTGTCCATATATGGGCATATCCCGATAGCCCGCGAGAGGCTAAAACTGTGGATAATTGACGAAAAACTGTGGATAACTCGCTCCATCTGTGGATAAGTCGCTCGGTTGTTCTAATTATGTACCCCAAGATATGGGGGGATAATAATCTTGCACCCTAAATGTGGATCAGCTATAAAAGAGCTTTAAATGTCGTCCCACTTTTTACAATTTTCTCCACAAGGGGTGCTATTTCAGAACGCTCAAAAACCCCCATATATTGGCCTCGACAACGCCGACAGGCTGCCCATGGGTGATCGCTGCTCTTTTCCACATATCCACAGTCCCTACTACGATTACTAAGATTCAAATCTATAACATAAACTGCTTGAATCTAAACATCAAATCTTGTACAATCATTCTAGAGGCGCCCCTTTCACATCATTGTTCACTAAGAAACTATCTCAAAAGAGGCTGACCGGGATACCATGCCCGGCAATTCGACGGCATGGTATCCGTCTCCGCTGAGTTTTGAGATAGTCTCTAAGGGAGATTCAATATGGATATTATCAAGGTGTCTGCAACCTCCCGTACTTCTGCGGTGGCCGGAGCAATTGCAGGTGTGATCCGCGAGCATAAACGAGCAGAAGTGCAAGCGATTGGGGCTGGTGCGGTGAATCAGGCAGTCAAGGCTCTGATACTCGCGACCGGCTATCTCAAAAATGACGGCATCTTTGTAGTATGTGTCCCCGAGTTCGTGGACGTTGAGATCGAGGATAAAGTACGCACGGCCGTCAAGCTGGTCGTCGAGCCCCGCTGAATCTTGAGTTTGATCATCTGGAAATTCCGGCGATCGGGTGGGATAATGGGTCTATTATGCTGCATGACAGGCTTTCTCGTGCATGGGTGCTCTTCGGGTTGTTACTGGTTGTGACCTGCCTGAGTATTGGGCGGCTGGCCTGGATGCCGGCTGAAGTCGCTCGCGCCGCGCCGCTGAAACAGGTTGTGGATACGGCTACCCCTGCGCCAACCGATACAGATACTCCGATGCCCACGGATACATACGCGCCGACTGCTACTGATACGCCCTCGCCGACATCTAGTGCAACCCCTACCTTGACCCCGACCAACACTATGACATCCACGCCGGTTGCGCCCTCTCACCTGGTCATCAGCGAATTCCGCACGCGGGGACTTAACGGCGCGGGAGACGAATTCGTTGAAATTTTTAACCCCAACGGCGCGGCGGTAAATATCAGCGGCTGGAAAATCAAAAAATCGAGTGGCTGTGGTACCAGCATCTCCACCCTGGTCACGATAACAACCGGCGTTGTGTTGCAAGCCGGGGGACATTACCTGGTCGCCGCGACCGGCTCCAGTCTCACCATCGCCGCCGACCAGGCCTTTTCACCTGGGATCGCCGACGAAGGTGGTATCGCCCTGGTCATGGCGGACGGGGTGAGCATTGTGGACCAGGCGGGCATGTGCAACTCAACGCAGTATCTTGAAGGGGTGAACTTGGCTCCCTTATCTGGAAACAGCGATCAGAGTTACGCCCGCAATCCCAGCGGCCCGGCCAGCGGTTGTTATGATGTCAACAACAACGCCTCCGACTTCTCGCTCATTTCGCCTGCCGTTCCCCAGAACAAATCCAGCCCGCTGTCCATGTGTCCGGGCGTCCTGACGAGCACGCCCACGCACACGCCTACCCTCACACCCACCCGCACTCCCACTCCTACCAAGACAGCGGCGCCAGGGAATATCGTCATCAATGAATTCCTGCCGCGGCCGCGCAGCGATTGGAATGGCGATGGTGCAGTCAACGTCTATGATGAGTACATCGAGATCATGAACGTTGGGACGGATGCGGTCAGCCTGAAAGGTTGGAAGCTGGACGATGACCTCGGCGGCTCCAGCCCATACACTTTGCCAGACATCACCTTGGAACCGCGCGCCATCACCCGTTTCTTCCGTACCGATACCGGCATTATCCTCGGCGACGGCGGCGATACGGTGCGTCTGCTAAAGCCGGGTGGTCAGACGGCGGATATTTACACTTACCCGGTCGTGGAGAAAGCTGACATTGCCTGGTGTCGCCTGCCAGATGGGAACGGCGCCTGGACCTTCGCCTGCCGCCCGACCCCTGGCCGTCCCAACGCTCGCTCCGAATCCGGCTACCTCACGCCGACGCCATCCAGCGGGAGGGAAGGACAGAATGCACCCGCCGGTTGCCCGCTGGCAGATAGCCTAGCGGAGGGTATTATTCAGTCTGAGTGTGGAGACTCGTCCGCAGGGATATGGAATTGGGGTTTATGGGCGGAAGGGGGAGAACGTTGGCTGGAAAACCGCTTCAAATGGGATGTGTTTATCCAGTAAAAAGTAGCGCGAGATTACATCTCGCGCTACTTTTCAAATCGGAAGCTGCACGCGCCATTTCCTGCGGGTCGAAGATGACCTCCTCCTTGCCGGTCAATTTCTCATGCACTTTATCGGCGATCAGGCTCAGGTGTCCGGGGTGGGCAACATAATCCATGTCGTCGGATGGGACGGTCAGCACCGGGCAGAGGGTGAAGTTGGTTATCCAGGATTCGTACAGGTTGTTCAGGCTGGCCAGGTAATCGGTCGGGATGGTGCGCTCGTATTCGCGTCCACGCTGGGCGATGCGTTGCACCAAGGTGAGCACAGAAGCGCGCAGGTAAATGACTAGGTCGGGTGGGGGCAGGAACTCGATCAACGTCCGGTATAGTTCCCGGTAAGTATCGTAATCACGTTGGCGAATGTGCCCTTGCAAGAAGAGGTTGTGAGCGAATATCTCGGCATCTTCGTAAACAGAGCGGTCTTGAATGGCCGAGGAAGGGTAAAGTGCCAATTGATGATGGGAGCGCAGGCGATGGGTCAGAAAGAAAATCTGCGAATGAAAAGCCCAGGCTTGCATGTCGCGGTAAAAGTCAGACAGGTAGGGATTTTCAGCGACCGGCTCGAAGAACGGAGTCCAACCCATTTTTTTGCACAACATCTCAACCAGCGTGGATTTGCCCACGCCGATATTTCCTGCAACCGCAATAAATTTTTTCATGGAATTTCCCCAGCCAGTTCCTTATCAATGATCTGTTTGAACACCTCGTAAGGTTGTGCCCCGACGATAGGTATGCCGTTGATGAAGAACGTTGGCGTCGAGCGGATGCCCAGGTTCGTTGCGAATTGGTAATCGCCCATCACTTCAGCCTGGTAGCGGCGACTTTCCAGACATTCCGTGAAGGCTTGCGTGTCCAGCCTGAGTTCGGCTGCATATTGCTGGTAGGCAGCGGTTGTCAGATCGTACTTCATGCTGAAGAGGGCCTTGTGGAAAGGCCAATAGGTATCCTGTTCACCAGCGCAATTGGCAGCTTCGGCGGCCGGGGCGGCGCCGGGATGGATGCTGATCAGCGGAAAATCGCGGTACACGAAGCGCACCTGGCTTGGGTAATTGGCCAGCAGCCGGTCCAAGACCTCGTCTTGCCATTTTTTGCAAAAGGAACATTGATAATCGCTGAACTCGATGATCGTGATCGGGGCATTATCGGGACCGAGGCTGGGGTCGTCGTCCGCGGGTACATCGTAGCGTTTGATTTGCACGGGAGGTGTGGCAGGCGTGGCAGGAGTGGCGGCTATGGCGGTTGCGGGAGGCGTACTTCCCCAGATCAGGTAACCGGAGACTATGCCGAGGACGAAAGTTATGGGCAATAGTAAGCCGTAAATCCAGGGACGTTGAAAGAAGGAGGTGGAATTCTGCATGGCGGGATTATATCATCCCCGGAGGGGGCATCATCTCTTGGGGTTAATACTCAGGCCTGTCACCCTGAGCCGTTCTTTGGCGAAGGGTCTCCTCCAGCGTGGGAGGGGATGCTTCGTCGCAAAGAACGCTCCTCAGCATGACAGCCTGAGCAGTTATCTCTTGGGTTGTTCTCGATCCAGCCACAGCTCGCGGTACTGGCGCTTCCAGTCAACGGCAAAGCGCCCGGCCAGGACGAGTCCCGTCGCGGCGGCGACCCAAATGGCGGGGCTGCCCAGGCCGAGCAGCCAGAAGGCTGGCGCCATTAACAGACCGGTCAGCACGCTGGCGCGGGCGCTGTGGCGGATGATAAGCACCAGCGATACCAGAATGCCCAGCCCGATGACGAAAGCCAGTGGATTGGCCGCCAGAATAGCTCCGCCCGCACTGGCGTTGCCCATCCCGCCGCGGAAACCAGCGAAGAGTGGCCAGCAGTGCCCGATGACAACCAGCGCGGCGGTGAGCGGCGCGAGCCAGGGCATGCTGTAGGACAAAATGTCATTTTGTCCCACGCGCAGCGCCAACCAGGTTGGCAGGAACCCTTTGGCGATATCCAGCACCAGGACGAGCGCGCCCGGCCCAAACCCCGCCTGGCGGATGGTGTTGGTGGTCGTGGCGTGACCGGAGCCGGCGTCGCGCACGTCCACGCCTTTGACCAGGCGCGTGATCCAGATCGCAAAAGGCAGCGATCCGCTCAAATAACCGAGCAGGGCAAAGCCGAGGGTGTAGAGCAGGGGGATGAGGATGTTCATGAATAATTCCTCCGATTGGAGGAATTATAGCGTGGAAAAGAGGAATGTGATCAACTTTCAGCCCGTGTTGGCAGTTCCTCCTGCTGAAGAATAACCGTAGTCATCAAGAACGTTCTTCAATTGATTGACAAGTATTGGTAAATCTTCCTGCACTGTTCGCCATATCACAGGCAAGTTCACACCGAAGTACTCGTGAATGAGCTTGTCCCTTGTTCCTGCTACATCTCGCCAGGGTATTTCTGGATAAGTGTCTCGCAATTCCTTTGGAATATTCTTTGTTGCTTCGCCAATGACTTCTATGGCTCGGATAACGGCATAGATCGTTCTTTCATCCTCTGCAAATTCTTCAAAACTCATTCCCTTCACAAACCGTAATGCCTTTTCTGCGTTCTCCAACATATTCCGAATGTAATCCAGGTACACGCGCTGATTGCTCATATTGGCCGGGCCTCTTCCAAAATGAATTTCCCGATGAAAGGTTTCAAACTATCCTTCATTACCAGATCCACTTTCACGCCTAAGGCGTCGCTCAATTGGTTTTCCAGCGACACAAATCTAAACAGTGTAGGGATTTCGTCGAAGGTAACCAATAAATCCAAATCGCTATTTCCCTTCTCTTCCCCGCGCACAAACGAGCCAAACACTTCCAGCGTGCGTACATGATGCTGCTTTCTCAACGTTGGAAGCAGGTTTCTAATCTTTGCCAAAAGCTCGTCAAGATTTCTGGATGGGTTGTTCATAATTCTCATTATACAGCAAGTCGCCCAATGTTCCACAGGTGAAGCGCCGAACGGCAAGGCTTAGGCGGTGGTACGGGCGAGACACTTTCTCGATTATCGCGCGTTTCTGGCAAGGCGCATCGCGGTCGCAAGGGTGGAGCCGGCGTCGCGCACGTCCACGCCTTTGAAGAGGCGCGTGATCCATCGCAAAAGGCAGCGAGCCGCTCAAGTAGCCGAGCAGGCCTAAGCCGAGGGTGGCAAGCAGAGAGGGGAATATATCCATGAATAATTCCTCCGGTTGGAGGAATTATAGCGTGGGAAAGAGGAATGTGCTCAACGGTGTGGCTTAGCGGGCGGGCAGGGGAATTGGCGAGTGAAACTACCAGACGCCGAACCCGCCGTTGGGGCTGAATCCCCTGGGGAAGGGGCAACGCCCGCACCCGTCCGCCTGCACGCGGGGTTGGCTTGCCTTTTAGCCTTACACGACTTCCCGGATATTGGAATGCAACTTCGGTCTTGCACTTTGGCGCAACCGAAACTTCGTCCCATGATTGTGACCTGTACGAGCATCAAAATCTACAAGCACGTTACCTTCGGCTAATGCAGCGAGAAAATTATCGAAGTCGAAGCCCTGTAAAATGAGAATTCGATTATAGTGGAAAAATTCTTTTCAAGTTCTACTTTGAAACCCCGGTCACTTCTTTCCAATCCATGAATTGTTTGGCGAAAACTCATTTCATCAGCAGGATACTGACTACCTGCGAGTTCATGTTTTCAACCATATTTTGGCAAAAACATTTTTGGCACGAATTTCAAAACACGAGGGGATGGCTCCATGTGAAATATCGTAGTCAAAGCCGATGACTCTGCTCTTTGACATTTCAATTCCCTTTCTGCGGCGTTGGGTATTGGCAAGTTATTCTCTTTGATTCCCAGAAGGTCCTCGAGCGTATTTCCAACACCGCCAACATTACCTGGGCGGGCATTTGGTATCCAGCCATGCTTGTTTATGTCTTGCAAAGCGGAAATGAGAGATTCTTTACATATCAGGCACATTGATTACACAGTGACCTTTTGGATGAAGCAATGGCAATAATCCTTCAAAAATATCTCCCATTGCATGAGTGTACTCATCCAAAGGCATTGTTCCCAAGTCTCTTGGGTCTTGAGAATATTGCTCTACTTTATGAAGTTGTTCGTTATTTCTATCTCTCCTCGATTTATTTTTTCGTTTGCGATTCAAGAGATTAGCATATGGTGGTGACGTCCATATTAGGCTAACTGAACCCGGCTCTAGATAATCGGGAATGTTCAAAGCGTCATCTTGAATAGCCACTTGTTGAGCCTGATTAAATAAGTTATTGCTAATAAGTCGTTTGGCACATAACTCAACATACTTTTCTTGAAGGTCAAAACCTACAGCATTTCGATTCAAATCTTGGGCGGCTAAAAGCGTTGTGCCACTTCCAACGAAGGGGTCAAGAACTAATTCGCCTTCGTGAGTAAAAAGGCCAATAACCTTTTTTGCTAATGAAACAGGAAATATAGCAGGATGTAAGTTTTTTTCTCGAACATCTCGGCTTTCGTAAAAAATTTGCCAAACACCAATTTGACTCTTAAGCCATTCTTTGGCAGTTAAGCAATTCAAATGACTTGGAGTGCATGAACAAGTTCGATTAGTACCTATTGCAATTTTTGTCCGATAATATTCAGTTGTCTCTCTGATAGTACGGGGTAAGCTGATTTCGGTAGTTTCAGTAGTCATAGTGTTATTTTCTCCGGTTTGATGCTACCCCATATCGGCAAATAACAATAAAATGTCCCCATGATTCTTGCGTAGACAAGGACAAGCCAACGGTTAAGGATTGATATGGCGGGAGGGGCGAAAGATGAGGCTCCGGTTCACTGAGCCGCCACATCAATCCGAGTTGAACTAAGCCGTTATCGGCGGATGCCGTATAATATCCAATCAGCAACTTTACGCGGAACAGGCAGCTCATGTCTGCCGATATGAGTATAGCATGAAAGGAGTCTGCACTATGCACATTGACGGCCCATGCTTCAAAGATGAATTCGGGCGCACGCTGTTGCTGCGCGGCGTCAACCTGGGAGGCAGCAGCAAAGTGCCTTATAAACCGGATGGGGCAACGTACATCCGTGAGGGTTTCTTCGACCACCGCAAC
This sequence comes from Chloroflexus sp., assembly GCA_020723995.1. GTDB lineage: Bacteria > Chloroflexota > Anaerolineae > Anaerolineales > Villigracilaceae > CG2-30-58-95. Next base: position 65,560 of record DYHT01000006.1, on the reverse strand, counting down.
GTATCCTTCGTCGGGCGGCCTTTTCCGCTGGAGCAGGCCGACGAGCACTTCGCCCGCCTGCGCAAGTGGGGCTTGACCTTCCTGCGCTTCCTGGTGACCTGGGAGGCGGTCGAGCACGCCGCGCCGGGGGTCTACGACCTGGAATACTTGGAATACCTTTACGCCGTGGCCGCCAAGGCCGCGCAGTACGGCATCCGTCTATTCATTGACCCTCACCAGGATATGTGGAGCTGCTTCTCCGGCGGAGACGGCGCGCCGGGCTGGACCTTCGAGGTGGTCGGCATGGACGTGACCCGCTTCCAGCCGACCGGCGCGGCTTTCCTGCACCCGGTCCACGGCGACCCGCTGCCGCGCATGATCTGGCCGACCAACGCCACCAAGCTGGCCACCGCCACCCTGTTCACGCTGTTCTTTGCCGGGGATGATTTTGCGCCGCAGACGAAGATCAACGGCCAAGCGGCGCAGGAGTTCTTGCAGCGCCACTACATCGCAGCCATCCAGCAGGTCGCCATGCGCCTGAAAGACCTGTCCAACGTGGTCGGGTATGACACCCTGAACGAGCCGCTGCGCGGCTACATCGGCTGGCGCGACCTGACTCGCCCCGAACATCGTCTACGCCCCGCACTGGTACGATGGTTTCGTCCTGTTCACGAAGAGGTTCATCCCATTCCTCGGCGCCGATAACCTCAGCCATAAGCTGTTGGTCGGGCCGGGTCGCATTCGCCGTGCGTACTCGCAGGAGTTGGCCGCTTTCAAAGAACATGCGGCGCAAAACATGGGGGCTGTGCCCGTCCTGATCGGCGAGTTGGGCATCCCTTTCGACCTGGATGCAAAGCGGGCGTATCGGACAGGGGATTTCAGAACGCAAGTGGCGGCGATGGATCGCACCCTGCGCGCCATGGACGATAATCTGTTGAGCTACACCTTGTGGAACTACACCGCCGACAACACCAACGCGCGCGGCGACATGTGGAACGACGAAGACCTCTCGATCTTCAGCCGTGACCAGCAGGCCGATCCGGGGGACATTCATTCGGGTGGAAGGGCGCTCCAGGCCGTCGTCCGCCCGTATGCGCTGGCGACTGCCGGTGAGCCGCTGCGCATGAGCTTCGACATCCGCCGCCGGGTCTTCGAGTTCGTCTTCCGTCACGACCCAACGGTGACGGAGCCCAGCTTGATCTTTGTACCCGATTACCAATATCCCAAGGGCTACCGCGTCGAGGTCACGGACGACAGCTACAAGGTGTGCTCAGACGAGCAAATCCTGGCTTACCGGCACAGCCTGGAGCGAGAGCTGCATACTGTTCGGGTGAAGCCCAAGTAACACTCTCGCTCGGCGAGGGTCTCCTGACCCCGCCGAGCCTTTGACCGCAGGTCTTTAGCTCAATATTTCTTTCACCCTCCCAACTTCACCACTCGTCAGGCGAACCTTGATCCCATGCGGGTGCGTGGACGAGTTCATCAGAATATCCTTGACGATGCCCTCGGTCAGTTTGCCAGAGTTCTGGTCTTTCTTCAAGACGATGCGGACGCGTAAGCCTGGTTTGATGTTTGTGCGATTGGTGCCATGCATAGAAACAAACCTTTGGTCAACTTTCGATAACGAGGCCAGATGTTGTGTCACAGCAAAGTAAATCTATCCCCCTGAAAGCCGCCATAAGTCGCGCACCAGGAAAGTCTGAAAATCGCGTATCTGTTCGCTCAAGCGTTCATTCGCGACCATTTCTGGTCTTGGGTCAACATAATAAACGCCGTCCAAGCGATTCAATGCCACGGTGTAGCCCAAGAAATGGTCGCTCTTGAAAGTAGAATTTACTCCGAATATGCTCTCTCCCCTTTTGGCACGCTGAACATCGTGTAAAAAGATGGCTATTACGGGCACGTCTCTGCCGAGCAATTTGGTCAGAAGGTACTTATCCAGAAAAACCTTGTCTATCCGGTCTTTGCTGGTGGTCTTCACCGAGCCGACGATTTCTGTCACATCAATGAATTTAGTTTCGGCGGCAACAATCGCTTTGTTGTGCGAGAAAACCAAGTCTAACTGGTATGACATTTCATAACCAGGATAGCCTGGGATAGGGATATTAATTGTGCGCGGTTCGCACTCTAATCCCACTTCCTGGATGAGCAGCCTGATGAGCGTCTCAAAGAGTTGTCCCACCCGTTTGCGAGTTTGATTGGGGTTGTCAAACGAATCGCCGATGCTGCCTATGGATTGCTGAATCGTATATACGACCTTATTGACCTCGCCGGCCTCGATAAATTTCTTGTGGTTTTGTTGCTCTAAAATGGATCCCTGATATTTCCGAAGGTCTTGCAAAAACGATACAAAACGCTCGAAAGAATTTCTGAACATTCTGCTTTGCTCGATGAACAGGTCTGTATTGAGCGGTCTCGTCAGCCGATAACCATGCTCCTCGCCATACTGGTAGAAGATATAGTTGGTGTGGGTGGGTGAAACAATCCGGGTAGGCTGTGTTTTGGCGATGTACTCCAAAAAAGCATCAGCCAACCTGGAGTAATCAATCAATGTGTTGAAGGCTGATTTATCCTGTACACTGGCCTGCAGGTCAAGGAGTGTGGTTTCAGTCATCGGATGGATTTCCTCCTGCGCTCATTTTCAAGATCGTATTGAATCCACTTTTCCACCGACCAGTTCTCCACTAGTTCTATCCTTTCAGCGGCCCAATGGCAATACTCCGGTGATATATCACATCCTTTCCACTTCCGTCCAAGTTGTTCTGCCACAACCGCGGTTGTCCCGGAGCCTAAAAATGGGTCAACGACCATGTCTCCAGGATTTGAAGAAGCCAATACAAATTTCCGTAATAGTTCCTCGGGCTTTTGGGTAGGGTGGTTCGTTTTTTCGTGCATCCCGTTACAGGTTGTTGGGATTTCGATCACATCCCTGGGCTTTGCACCGGCTGGATTGGGCTGCCAAATTCTACCTTTGCTGTTTTCCCCATTCCCATATTGACTGGTCTCTGCTTGAGGATGTTCGGGATATTTCAAAGTGTGGTCGCCGTATGGAATACGCACTTCGTCAATGTTCATTGCAAATGCTTTGCTTTTCCTGAAGTGTAAAATACTCTCGTGAGAACGCCCCCAATCCGAGCCAAGATTGGCTTTGTTTTTATAATGCCAAACCAGCCACCTGCACCCCTTGAAAAATCTTGACGCGGGGAGTTTGATGTCAGCGAGTATTTCCGAGAAACCACAGATATATAGTGTGCCGGTCAGTTTGAGAACGCGCGCGGCTTCCTCTATCCATTGCAATGACCAAGTGACGTATTGCTCTTGTGACTCGAATTCGTCCCATTCCGCTTTCTTGATATTGTAAGGAGGGTCGGCAAAAACCAGGTCAACGGACGCGGTTTCCAAAGAACGCAACCAGGCAATCGCATCCCCAACCCAGATTTCACCATTTGGGTGCGAATAGAACAAAGCAGGCTGATTCATATCCAGTTGAGAAATACCAATCTCCACAAAGGAACCTCTGAGCATTGGCTGGCCAAAGAAAGTTGGTATCTCTTTGGTGCGCGCGTACTCTGCCGCCGGTTCGCGAATTTCCTTCTTGTTTTCTTCCGATCGCTTTACTGATTTCTTGGTTCCCATAACTGTAGTATAGCACGTGCATAGATTTTTTCAGGTGGTTGGATTGCTAACCTAACAGCCCCTCCGCGAACCTCAAGAATCCCTGCACATCCTCGAAATTACTGACCAGTCCCACCGAAACCCGCACCGCGCCGGAGGCCTTGCCGTCAATGCACAGGCGGAAGTCGTCGTAGGACAGGCGCTGATCGTGGCCTGGACTGGAGAAGCAGGCTGCCAGTTCGGGCTTGGAGATGCCAAGCGCAATCTCGCCCGCGCCCGGGTTGCAGAAACAGCCTGTCCGCAGGGAAATGTTGACTTTGTTGGCTTCCTGCTCGATGAAACGATGGTCAATCGGCCTCCCGACCTTATCGAAGAAGTTGAACGTCACCGCGCCGCCGCGGGCGCGCGTCGTCACCGGCCCGTAGACGCGCGCCAGCGGCTCGCTGCTGCTGTGCTGCATGGCGGTCAGGTTGTCCAGCAGCCAGCCGGTCAGACAGTTCACGCGCTCGTGAATTACGGGATAGCCGATGGATTCGATGTGCTTCAATCCGATCTCCACAGCCGGGATGTTGAGGTAATCCAGCGTGCCATCCTCGAAGGCGGCGTGGCCCTCGGCTAGGTAATACTTATCACCCTGCACCGAGGCGACCGTGATCGTCCCACCCGAGAACCAGGGGCGGTGCAGCTTTCCAAGAACATGCTTGCGGGCGATCAACGCGCCGATACCGGTCGGGAAGCCGAACAGCTTGTAAAACGAGATTGGCACAAAGTCCGGCTGGATGGCGCTCAAGTCGAGGAGGTTGGTCGGGACGAAGGCGGCCACATCCAGCAGCACGTCCCAGCCTTTGGAGTGGGCTTTTTCGATCCATTCGAGCGGATGCTGAACGGCGGAGAAGTTGGACTGAGCCGGGTAAGCGAACAGGTTGTTGCTCGAAGAGTGCTGCGCACAGGAGCCGGTCGAGAGGCTTCGCCGTGAGCGCTCAGCCGAACGGTCCAGGTAAGTATAGAGCTTGGTTTCGTCCATGCGCATATCAGGCAGGGCGACTGGGACGTAAGTCACCTCGGCGCCGCGGGTGCGGGCAAATTCGCGGATGCCGTTGACCGAGTTGTGATTGTCGAAGGTCAGCAGGTAGTGACAGCTCTGCCCAAAGGGATAAGATTCCCCCACCAGCTTTAGCGCGCCGCTGGCATTCTGGGTAAAGATGACAACGTACTCTTCGGGTGAGGCGTTGAAGAATTGGAGCACGGACGCGCGGGCGTTCTCGATCAGCCGCGTGGCCGCCTGCGAGGTCGGGTTGGACGAGTGGGGGTTGCCGAAGACGTTTTCGGTCAGCAGTTGCTGGTGGGCGCGGATTTGCGATTCGGCATACAGCCCGCCGCCGGTGTAATCGAGATAGACCTGACCGAGGCGGTCGAGGCGGGCATATTCGCGCTGGCGCAGGTCGTCAATATCGTGCGTTCGATCGTAGAGGGGATATTTCTGGATGAATTCAGCGTAGCCGGCCATGATGCACCTCGGCCCAATTGTAGCACGAGGAATTAAAAAAAGTCCGTCCAGTCCACCCTGCTGGACGAACACGTTGTATCCGTATGGCAAATCGTTCCGAGTGCAATCAATACAATCGCGACCAGCGCGGCCAGGATGCCGACCGCCTGCAGGCGCGTGATGCGTTCCTTCAAGACCAACCGCGCCAGCGCGACGGTCGAACCTGGGTAGAGCGAGCCAAGCACCGCAGCCACGTCCATGCGCCCAATCTGACCGGCGAGGATGTAAAAACTGTTTCCGGCGAGGTCGAGAATGCCGCTCAGGGCGACCAGCGGCCAGTGGGCGCGTCCCGGACGCCAGGGCTGCTTTTTGACGAGAGCGTATGCCAGGATGCTCGTGACCGGGATAATGGCGGCCAGCAGGGCAGAGACCGGCGCGGCCACGCTCATCCGGCCGTTGGCCAGGGCCTGATAGAGCAGCGAAAGGCCTATGCCACCAGCCAGCCCGGCCGCTCCGCCCCACAGCCAGGCTGCCAACGGCGGCGCAGGCTCGCCAAGCAGGGTGGTCAGCACGAGTAGTAACATCAGCCCGGTTGCCTGTCCGCCGATGACCACGCCGAAAACATTCGCCTGCTTGGATACCAGCCCGCCGCTGAAATCCGCCGCGCCCCAGGTCAGCGCGGAAAGGAGGCCGAAGATAATGGAAATCAAACGTCCGTTGCTTCGAAAAATTCAGCGCCATAAGCGCACTGCCCAACGCGCGGCGAATTGACAATGGACAAGAATCCTTCATCGCCGCACTTATGCGTTTCTGCGCAGTCTTTGCACAGCCAGCCGGAGGGTTCGTAATTGCAAAACGAACATGTGTAAACAGCGTGCTTGCCGCAAACGCCGCAGGCGACCTCGGGAGGCAGGTTGCGCGCCAGCCCGCGCACTCCTTTGCCTTTGAGCGTGCTTTCCTGCTCGGCGATGACTTTGCCGGACAGTTCGGTGGTTGTGCCATAGTCATACTCATAACCAAACGCCATCTCGGGCTGTAAGACCGAACCCATCCGCCGGTTCATGTTTTTGGGTATCTCCCCCCAGTAATCAAATTCTGGGTCAACGCTGACTTCATAGCGTTGCTCATCAATCGTGAACGCGCTCAAGTGGCCGCAGCACTCCAGCCAGGTATCGCGTAAGAATTGATCCAGATTTAACAGTTTCGCTGAGACTGGTACCTCCAGGTGCAGCCAGTATTCAGGCTGGTAACGCCCCCAGACGTTGATCCAGAACGTCGTTTGCGTTTTGCCGCCCGGAGAGGCGGCAGCCTGCTCTTGCAAGCATTTCTTGAGGTGGCGGTAGATGACATTTTTAGCAAAATCTTTCCCGCACAGGTTGCAGGTTCCGGTGGACATTGGTCCAGTCATGTTTTTTCTCCTTCTTTGAGATTTTCTGGCTCATTGGGAATCGCCGTGATTAAAAACCGTTTGGACACGGATTTCACGGACAACACGGAAAAAGCACGGATTTTTTAAAGTTTTTTCCGTGTGATTCCGTGAAATCCGTGCAATCCGTGTACGAATCACGGAAAATCCCAAAGAGCTGATTTTCTAAATCCGCTAAATCTTGTGCGCGGCGCGCGCCCTCTCCAGCACGCGCTCGGCGGCCTTGACCAGCGGCAGGTCAATCATTTTGCCGTCCAGCGCAAACGCCCCGGATCCTTTGGCCTGCTGCGCCTCGAAAGCCGCGATCAACCGTTTGGCATGTGCGACGGATTCGTCATCCGGCGTGAAGGCTTCCTGCACCAGCGCGACTTGATTCGGATGAATGATTTGTTTGCCGGTGTAGCCCAGCCGCGCGCCGAATAATGCCTCTTGCCGGATTTTCTCAATATCTTTGAAATCTATCGTCACCATGTCAATCGCCTGCAATCCATAAGCGGCGCAGGCCGTGACCACCGCACTGCGCGCGTAAAACACTTCCCAAGCTTCCGGTGTGCGGACGGCGCCGATGTCGGCGGCGAAATCCTCCGCGCCGAAGATGAGCGCGTCCAGGCGTGGGTGCGCGGCGATCTCCTTGAGGTTCAGGACGCCTTTGGCAGTCTCTACGTCCACGATCAGGCGGATGGAATTGACCGGCCAGCCGTGCGCCAGTTCTGCCGCCTCGATGATCTCACTAGCCCACTGGATTTGTTCAAGCGTTTCGATTTTGGGAATAACGATGCCATCCGGACGATAAGGCAGGACAGCATCGATGTCATCCTTTTCCAGCCCCGAGCCGACCGCGTTGATGCGCGCCAGTTTTTCGGACCTGCCAAAATCCAATTCCCGCAACGCTTTGGTAATCGTGGCGCGTGCTTCGGCCTTGCGGTTCAGCGCCACGCCGTCTTCCATGTCGAGGCAGATGCAGTCCGCGCCGAGGGTGATGGCTTTTTCGATCTTGTGCCGGTCGTTGCCGGGGACGTAGAGCAAGGCTCGTCGGGTGCGCATTTTTTACAAGCTTGAAAGTTGAAGGTTGGCGAGTTTGAACCTATAACCTGCCAAACTGTAAACCCGCAACCGTTACTTTACTTGCTCACCGCTCTGAATCCCTCAATATCCAAAATCGAACCCTTCCGCTTCGCCTTCGGTTTGAGCACCGCCTCCATCGGCATCCCGATTTCCAATTCGTCCGGGTCAGCCTCCAGGCGGTGGATGATCCCACCATCACCGAAGGTGATGAGTCCGACCAGTTCAGGCTCTTCGAGCGGATTTCCGTCGCAGTCCACAAACAGTACGGTGAAGGTGTGCAGTTCTCCGACCAGGCCCACATCCACCCACTCGCTCAGTTCGCCCAGGCAGCGCTCGCAGAAGACCGTCGCCGGAACGTAGGTATGGTCGCACTTGGGACAATAACTGCCCATGATTTTGCCCTCGTCTTTCATGGCGCGAAAGAAGCGCTCACCAGCCAGTCCGTAGGTATAACGGCTGGTGACGGGGAGATTCCCAGACCAGGCTTGAGGGGCGTTTTTGGTGTGTTCGAGTAGAGTCATAGCAACGTCTCCTGTCTAACCGCAGAGACCACAACCCCCAAAGGGCCGGGGCAAGCGAACGCGAAGAAAATCCATTCTCTCTACGCTCTGCGCGTTCTCAGCGGTCAAATCGGTTTAAAGTACAAAATGTCGGTAATGGCGCCTTCGCGCTCGGACTCGGGCTTCCAGACGGCCTGCACGCGCGTCCCGATTTTGACTTGTTTCGGCTCCACTTCGCCGAGTTTGTGCATGATGCCACCCATGATGACCGAGGTTTCGCTCAACGCCGAGGCGCCGTCCAGGGCGATCACGGCCGGGATTTCCGGCTCGGTGATGCGCTTGACGTCCCAAGTCACGTAGCACAGCGAGAAAGTATTGACCATGCCGGTATCTTTGACTGGCACGTACTCGTCCATCGGGTGGAAGCACCACTCGCAGACCGTGCGCGGCGGGACGACGATCTTGCGGCAATGTCCACAGCGCACCCCCAGGATGACGCCGCGCTTCAGCCCGGCCAGATATGCGCCGATGCCGATGCCGGTATCCCAGGCGTAATCGGCTTTGAGTTCATCGTGAACGAAGAGTATCTTGCCTTCTTCAAAGTCCTTTTCGCTCAACGAGACACCGGGGAAGTTTTTGATTCTAGCAGTCATAGCTCGTTTCCTCGTAATAGTGTTTACAAGCATTCGGGTATAGAAGTACACCGTATACAGGTATCAAGGCCACCAGCTGTCCAGAAGAGCCTGTTTACCTGTCTACCTGCCTACCCATTCACCGTCCCATGATCACAACCGTGCCGACCTGCATCAGGTCGCCCCAGGCCTGGGCAATGCCCTTCTTGGGCGAACCAGGCACCTGTCGCGCCCCGGCTTCGCCGCGCAACTGCCAGAACAACTCGGCGATCTTCATCAGGCCAGCCGCGGCGATCGGGTTGCCCACGCCGAGCAGTCCGCCCGAAGGGCAGACCGGCATGTCCCCATCCGGCGCGGCCGTGCCGTTGAGGTACAGGTCAACCGCTTTGCCGCGCTCGGCCAATCCCAAGCCTTCGAGGTGATGCAAGACTTTGTAGTCGAACGGGTCATACGGTTCGGCGATGTGGATCTCCTTGCGCGGCTCCTGGATTCCGGCCATTTCGTAAGCCTGGCGGGCGGCATACTCGACATAGCGCGGGTAAGCCAGGTCACGGTTGGTCCAGTAGGCCGTATCTAGATTCCAGCCCACGCCCTCGATCCAGACCGGTTTGCTGGTCAGTCGCCTGGCGACATGCTCGGCCGCCAGGATAATCGCCACCGCCCCGTCCGAGACCGGGCTGACGTCCAGGCGTTGCACCGGCCAGGCCAGCACCTCCGAGTTGAGCACGTCGTCCACTGTAATATCCGCCTCGCCCAGCATGGCGCAGGGATGATTGGCAGCATTCTGCTTGTGCTGGACGGCGACGCGGGCGATGTCTTTCTTGTTGATGCCGTATGCCGTCATGTAACGATTCATTTCGATGGCGAAGATCCACAGCAGGTTGGGCTTGAGCGGACGCTCGGTGGTGTGGTCGAAGATGGTGACGAAGGCGGCCTGGGCGTGCGGATAGAACGAGGACATCTTTTCCTCGCAGACCAGCAGCACCACGTCAAAGAGGCCGCTAGCAACGTGATACCAGCCCTGGATGGGGGTGAACACACCCGTCCCGCCGCCGACAAAGGCGCGCAGGTACGGTTTGCGCCACGCGCCGGCGCCATCGCTGAGATACTCGCCTTTCATGTGAACGCCGTCGAAGGCGTCCGGAGCGGTGCCCATGCAGACGGCCTGAATATCATCCATAGTCAGTTCGCAGGATTCGAGCGCCATGCGCGCCGCTTCCCAAGATAATTCTTTTGGTGTCTCTTGAGCACGACGCACGAATTTCGTCATGCCCGCGCCGATAACGGCTACTTTTCGCATTCCCATAAGCTCCTCCTGTTATCCGCTAATCTACGCTAATCTTCACGAATAAATTAGCGAAAATTCGCGGAGATTAGCGGATCAATTGCTCAACACTGCGACCGCGCCGCTGGTGGTTGGCACCCCTCGCCAAGATTGAACCAAACCAATCCCGGCATCTTCAATCTGATGCTGACCGGCCTCGCCGCGTAGTTGCAGCACGGCCTCCAACGCCCGCATCAGACCGGTGGCCTCCAGCATGTACCCGACGCCGAGACTCCCGCCCGATGAGTTGACCGGCAGCTCACCGTCCATCTCGGTGGCGCCTTCCTCGACCAGCGCGCCGGCCTGGCCTGCGTCGCACAGTCCGAGCGACTCCATGGCCTGCAATTCCTTGTAGGCGTAGGTGTCGTCAATTTCGGCGAAGTCAATTTCGTTCCACGGGTTGCGGATGCCGGCCTGCTGGTAGGCCATCTGCGCCGCCTGCTGGAGGTAAGGCACGCTGCCCCACTCGCGGCTTTCCAGCGAGGGCGAGCCGTTGCACCAGCCGATGCCCCGGATCCAGACTGGCTTTTCAGCCAGCAGTTCGGCTTTCTTTTCGGAGGCCAGCACCATGACCACCGCCCCGTCGCTATGTTCGGCGGTCTCGCGCACGCCCAGAGGCCAGGCCAGTGGTGCGCCGTTCAGCACATCCTCGAGCGTCAAGTCGGCGGCATAAGAAGCCAGCGGATTTTTCAGCGCATTGCGCCGGTTTTTGACCGCCACCAGCGCGCATTGTTCCTGCGTGGTGTCCGTCTCGAAGAGATAACGGTGCATCTCCATGCCAGCCACGAAATGCGTATTCAGGCGCAGTGGACGGTTGAGCACGGGGTCCTGGGCGTAGGCGACAATATTAGGATGGGTCAAAATGTTGGAGGCCTTGCTGTGGCCTTCCACCGCCACCACGTCGCAATAGCCGCTGCGGATAAGCATGTAGGCCGTCGCCAGCCCGTGCAGCCCGTCGCCGGTGATGGTATGGACAGGCTTGAGCGCCGCGCCAAGTTGGTCGGGTGTGTACTCATCGAAGATGCTCGTCCCTTCGATGAAGTCCTCGGCCACGGTGACGAAGGATTCCACGTCGGCGCGCGGGTCCACGCCGGCATTGGCGTAGGCGCGCACAGCCGCCTCGTAAATCAGTTCTTTGTATGAAACTTCGGGCGTGCGCGGCCGGAAGCCACTCCAGCCAACGCCCACAATCGCAACGCGTTCGTTCATAAGCTCTCCTTCCTACGGAAAATAAAAAGAGTGGGGAAAGTTTGCTCTTTTTCTCCACTCTTTTTTATTTATACTTGGATAGCGTGGCAGGATGTCCTTTACCACATTCTCGAAGATCTCCACGCCGCAGGTAAGCATGAGGAAATTGTAAGGGAATAAGGGGGGATTTGTCAACAAGTTCGCTGAGATATCCCTGTTTTTATTTTGACCTCGCCCCCCCTCACCCTAACCCTCTCACAAGGGGGAGAGGGGATTTTCAACCTGAAACCATCTTCGCCACCGTCACGCCATCGCCGCCCTCGTTGTCGTGACCGGTTTCAAACGAGGCCACCTGCGGATGCTCTTTCAGCGCGGCGCGCACTTCCTGGCGCAGCTTACCGGTGCCTTTGCCATGGATAATGCGCACAAAGGGCAGGCCGGCCAGGTAAGCCTTTTCGAGATAGCGGTCGAGCATATCCAGGCCGTCCTCGGCGCGCTGGCCGCGGATGTCGAGTTCCAGGCCGGGGGAAGGTTGAAGGTGCAAGGTTGAAGGTTGAAGGTTGGTTGTTACGTTTTGTGTTTTACGTTTTTTCGCTGACGGCTGACCGCTGACGGCTGACGGCTCCTCTGCCTTGCGCTGCAAATCTGCCAGTTTCACTCGCATCCGCAACGCGCCGATTTGGACTTCGGCGTCGTCCTCGCCCAGCGTCGTCACCACACCTTCCGATTTCAGTGAGCGAATTAATACCTTTTCGCCCAGTTTCAACGCCCCAACCGGTTTTACGTTTTGTGTTTTACCATTCGGCAAGCTCACCTGTGCCTGCGGCACTGGCGCAGGCAGGGCAGGCCGTTTTACCGGCTTCTGTATTTTCTCTTCCACCAACTCAACTTGTTCTTCAATCGCCTTCAGCGCATCCAGTGGCTGGCGGGCTTTTTTCAATTCTTCCTTCAGCGTTTCGAGTTGCGCCTTCAGGATTTCCACTTCCAGTTCACCCTCGGCGCGCGCTTTTTCGAGGACAACCTGACGTTCATCTTCAATTTTTTCGAGCCGCTCGGCCAGTTCGCGTTCCAGGCGGCGCGCTTCGGAGCGGGACCGTTCGGCCTTTTCGCTTTCCTTGAAGGCGATCTTGCGCTGGCGGTGGATGTCGCCGAGCAATTTGTCGGTGCGCAGCTCGTCGGGGTTGATCTCGCTCCTCGCCGCAACGATGATGGCTTCGGGTAGTCCGAGTCGCTGGGCGATGGCCAGGGCGTTGGAGCGGCCGGGGAGTCCGATGGTCAATTTATAGGTTGGGCGCAGAGTCTGGATGTCAAATTCCAGTGAAGCATTGACCACGCCCGGCGTGCTGTGGGCGAAGGTTTTCAATTCAGGATAATGCGTGGCGACGAAGGTGGTCACGCCGCTGTCGAGCAGGTGCGCCAGGATGGCGCGGGCGAGTGCGGCGCCTTCCTGCGGGTCGGTGCCGGCGCCTAGTTCGTCGAGGATAACCAGCGAGCGGTGGTCGGCCTTCTTCATGATGTGGACGATGTTGGTGATGTGGCCGGAGAAGGTCGAGAGGGATTGCTCGATGGACTGCTCGTCGCCGATGTCGGCGTAGACGGCCTGGAAGCAGGGCAGTTCCGAGCCGGACTGAGCCGGGATGTGCAGCCCGGATTGCGCCATGACGGCCAGCAGCCCGACGGTCTTGAGCGAGACGGTCTTGCCGCCGGTGTTGGGGCCGGTGATGACCAGAGCGAAAGTGCCGGGGGCAAGGTCAATATCTATGGGGACAACCGATGTCGCGTCGAGAAGAGGGTGGCGGGCTTGGAGCAGGCAAATGGTTGATTGCAAACCTGCCCTGAGTGAAGTCGAAGGGTTGCGGGTTGCGGGTTCGCCTTCACTACTCTCTACTCTCTTCTCTCTACTTTCTTTTATCTGATGCAGGATCGGCTCCGCCGCCATGATTTCATCCGCATACTTCGCCTTTGCAAATGCCAAATCCAACTCTGCCAACGCTTCGATGCCGGGAATGATCTCACTGGCCGATGCGCCCACTTGCGTCGAAAGTTTGGCCAGGATGCGGCGGACTTCGTCACGTTCGGCGAGTTGCAGTTCACGGTATTTGTTGTTGAGTTCGACAACAGGCAGCGGCTCGACGAACAGCGTTGCGCCGGAGGCGGATTGATCGTGGACGATGGACTTGAGCTGTCCTTTGAATTCCGAGCGTAATGGGATCACATAACGCCCGTCGCGCTGGGTGATGAGAGCTTCCTGCAATTTGGAGGCGGTGCTCGAATCGGTGAGATACTTTTGCAGGCGCGTCATCAGCCGCTCGTGGGCGGCTCGGATTTCGCGGCGGATGGTCGCCAGTTTGGGCGAGGCCGAGTCGAGCACTTCGCCGCCTTCCGAGACGGTGCGCGAGATGGCCTCTACCAGTCCGGAAGGGACGGGCAGGGACAGGGCGATGTTCCAAAGGTGGGGATAATCGGCGGCCAGTTTTTCCAGCGTGCGGCGCAGGGTACGCGTGGCAATCAGCGTGTTCTGGATATCCAGCAATTCTTTGGGTTCCAGTACGCCGCCGCGCGCCGCCAGCTGCACCGCGTCGCGGATGTCGTGCGCCCCGCCGATGGATATATCTTGCGTCGCGAGCAGCTGGCGCGCTTCGCTGGTCTCGGCCTGGCGGGAGAGGGCCAGGTCGTAACTGGTGGTCGGGGTTAACTGGCGCGCCAATTCCGCCGAGGCGGAGAAATCACAGAACGCGGCCAGGCGCTCGAGGATTTTGGGGTATTCGATGACGTGGAGGGTTTTGGAATCCATGACAGGGTGAATTTAACCACAACCCTTTAAAGGGGGCAATCGCCACAAAGGCACAAAGGGAAAATGAAAATGCGGACGGCGTGGCCGCGTGTAATTCCACAGTCCGCGCCGTTATTGCATCTGCAGCGATCGGGGATCAAAACGAGAAGATGAGGAGACCTTTTGGATCGGGTAAAAAAGCCCCGTGAATGAATGCCAGGCGGATGTGGTCCCTATGGATGTTGATCTGGCAAATCCCGGCGCTGACAGGTCCCCCGCGTTCAACAAAATAGTAACTGAAACCCTTGCTGTGAACCGTTTCGGTTGCAGTTGGGGCAATAGACGCGATGATATTTCTCAACTCACGGACGATATCCTGCAAGTGCGGCTGAATTTGCTGAAGATACTTATCAAGATCGGGCAACGGGAGCATGGCGTTGGGGGTAATGCAAAATTAAACCAGCGCAGAAGTCTGCTGGGCATTCGAGGAAATTGTCAAAGGTCTTGACTGAAATCTTTGAGAATACCTCCAACCTGCTGCTTCAATATGGGCAAATCTTCTTGTACTGTATCCCAAACCTTTTCAATGTCTACGCCAAAATAATCATGGATGAGTTTGTCGCGCATTCCTGCAACATCCTGCCAGGGGATTTCAGGATATGTTTTGCGAATATCTATTGAAATATGCCGAACTGCTTCGCCGACAATTTTAATCTGTCGGATGACCCCATCCTGAAGCAGGCGGGTGTTGTTGAATTGATTCTCACTCACACCATGTAGATATTCTTCAACAATATTGATTGCGTCTATGATGTGACGTAAATAGAGAGTCTCATCGTGATCCATATACCACCCTTAAATCTTTCATTACCTTCTCGCGCACGTATGGGCTGATTGCTGCCTCTGTCAGAAGATCTACTTTTCGGCCTAAGGCTTCGGAGAGTTCGCGTTCCAGCCTCACGACAGCCAGCAGACCTTTTCGCTTTGAAAAACGGACGATCAAGTCAATATCGCTTTTCTTCTTCGCATCCCCGCGCGCCATCGAACCAAAAACGCCCACCATTGAAACGTCGTTTTGGCGGCAAATATCAATTAACCGAGGAACGCTGAAAGGAAATGCAGCAGCCATATTGTCTATATTTTACACCTTCGCGGCCTTCTTGTCTGCGCGGTTTACAAAACAGGCAGATGGCCATCCGCCACCACTACTCTCTATTCTCTACTCTCTATTCTCGAATCTCTTTTCCCCCAATATCGTGGTATACTACCCGCCGCGCTCCCCCCAGAGCGCACGCCACCCAGGTGGCAGGCACAGGGAAATTGTTTTGATCATTCCAAATGATTGCCCGATGCAAGTAGTCGGGCTTTTTTGTTGGGCAGGCGTTGCCCGCGAGGGCGCGCCGTTGTTGGCAAGAATTTCGGCGGAGTCATCAGAACATCCCATCACTATGTCGTTGCGAGCCGCCGTTTTTTCGCGGCGCGGCAATCTCCTCGTTAAGACAGGGGATTGCTTCGTCGCTGCGCTCCTCGCAATGACAATTACACAGGAGTTTTGATGACCACTGATTTCAATGAATTAAACCTGCACCCCAAGCTGGTGCAGGCCGTCGCCGCGCTAGGATTTACCGAGCCTACGCCCATCCAGTCCGCCTTGATTCCGGTCATGCTGGCCGGCGCGGACGTGATTGGCCAGGCGCAGACTGGCACCGGCAAGACCGCCGCCTTCGCCCTCCCCATTTTGCACAACCTTGAACCGAATCAGCGTCACGTACAGGCCCTCGTGCTATGTCCCACCCGCGAACTGGCTTTGCAGGTGGCGGAAGCGGTCCACGAATACGGCCAGTTTTGCGAGGCGCGCGTGCTGGCCGTCTACGGCGGACAACCCTACGGGCCGCAGATCAGTCGTCTCAACCGCGGTGTGGACATGGTCGTCGGCACGCCCGGCCGCCTGCTCGACTTGATCGAGCGCAAAGCTCTCAATCTCGGCCGCGTCAAAACCGTCGTGCTGGACGAAGCCGACGAGATGCTCAGCATGGGCTTTATTGAAGACATCCAGTCCATTCTTGGCGAGACGCCCTCCGAGCGCCAGACTGCCCTCTTCTCCGCCACCCTGCCGGCGGCCATCCGCCGTCTGGCTGAGCGCTATATGCGCGCGCCGCAATCCATCCGCATCCAGCGCGAACAGGTGACGTGGCAACCACCGAACAGCGCTATTACCTCGTCAACCAGGCCGATAAACTGGCCGCGCTGACCCGTCTCTTTGAAAGCGAACCCATCACCAGCGCGCTAATCTTCGTGCGCACACGCGCCGGCACCGGCGAGCTGGCCAACGAACTCTCAGTGCACGGCTTTCCCGCCGAAGCCCTGAACGGCGAGTTGGACCAAAATGCCCGCGAACGAATTTTGAATCGTTTCCGCCAGAATCAGAGCAAAGTTTTGGTCGCAACCGACGTGGCCGCGCGCGGGCTGGATATTGACGATATTTCGCACGTCTTCAACTACGACCTGCCCGACGAGGCGGAGATTTACGTCCACCGCATCGGACGCACCGCGCGCGCCGGCAAGACCGGCATCGCCATTGCCCTCGTCACGCCGCGCGAGAAGCGGCTTCTGCGCCAGATAGAAGATTTTACCAAACAGCCGCTCACACGCGCTACACTGCCGACGGTGGAAGATATTAAAAATCAACGCGAAGCGCAACTGCTTGAACGCGTGACCGTCTGGCTGGGACGCGCCCGTTACCAGCGCGAACGCGAACTGGTAGCCAGACTGGTCGAGGCCGGCCATGACCCGCTGGAGATTGCCGCCGCAGCCCTCAAACTGGCGCGCGCCGACGAAAAACAGCGCCCGATTGCCGCCCTCAGCGAGGTGCGCGATGCACCTACTCGGCAGGAGACGCGTCCGTCAAAAGCCGGGAGTGGATTCAAACGCGGCGGCCAGCGGAATTATCCGCTCCGGCAGAATACTTCTCACGAACATGGGATGGTGCGCCTGACGCTCAGCAAAGGCCGGGCGCATGGCATCCGCCCCAACGACGTGGTCGGGACGATCGCCTTTCACGCCGATATTCCCGGACACGTGATTGGCAAAATCCATATCGAAGACAAGCGCACCCTGGTGGATGTGCCAGAGAAGTTCCTGGCGCAGGTGCTGGCGAAAACGGGCGACTACCGGATTCGGGAGCATCCGGTTGCCGTGACGTTGGTGTAACATGTGAAATAATAAAATGGCAATTTTAAAACACCTGATGTTCCGTGCGGGTGATGATCTCGTCTTGCAGCGTCTGGCTGAGGTCGCAGAAATAGTCGCTGTAACCGGCCACGCGCACGATCAGGTCGCGGTGCTGTTCCGGATGCTGCTGTGCGGCGCGCAGCGTGGCCGCGTCCACCACGTTGAATTGGATGTGGTGACCGTCCAGTTTGAAGTAGGTGCGGATCAGCCCTACCAGCTTGTCCAGCCCTTCCTCGTCTTTGAGCAACTGGGGCGTGAATTTCTGATTGAGCAGCGTGCCGCCGGTGCGGGCGTGATCTATCTTGGCCACGGACTTGAGCACCACGGTCGGGCCGTGCCGGTCCGCGCCCTGGACGGGGGAGACGCCCTCCGATAACGGCTGCCAGGCGCGGCGTCCGTCCGGCGTCGCGCCGATGACCGAGCCAAAGTAGACATGGACGGTGGTCGGCAGCAGGTTGACGCGGTACGCGCCGCCCTTGGTGTTCGGCCGCCCGTCAATTGCGTCGAAGTAGACGTTGAACAGCTCTACCATCACGCGGTCGGCGTAATCGTCGTCGTTGCCGTAACGGGGCGTCTTGTTCAGCAGCCTCTGGCGCTCGCGCTCATAACCCTCGAAGTTTGCGTCGAGGATCTTCAGCAGTTCGTCCATCTTCCATGTCTTTTCCTCGAAGACGTGGTACTTGATGGCGGTCATGGCATCCGTGATGGTGCCGAGGCCGACACCCTGGATGTAGCTGGTGTTGTAGCGCGCCCCGCCGTCGTGGTAGTCCTTGCCCGTGGCGATGCAGTCGTCAATCAGCAGCGAGAGGAACGGGGCGGGCATGTAGGCCGCGTACAGCCGCTCGATGACGTTGTTGCCGCGCATTTTGATGTCAATGGAGTGGCGCAGTTGCTTTTCGTAGGCAGCAAAGAATTCCTCGAAGGATTTGAACGTGGCCGGATTGCCCGTCTCCAGGCCGAGTTTGCGCCCGGTGCGCGGATCCTGGCCGTTGTGCAAGGTCAGCTCCAGCACCTTGGGCATGTTGAAGTAACCGGTCAGGATGTAGGCTTCTTTGCCGAACGCGCCGACCTCCACGCAGCCGGACGAACCGCCGCTGCGGGCGTCAGCCACGGATTTGCCCATGCGCACCAGCTCCTGGACGATCAGGTCGGCGTTGAAAACCGAGGGCTGCCCGAAGCCGGTGCGGATGATCCGGGCGGCGCGCTTGACGAAGCGGTCGGGGTTCTTCTTGCTGACCTGGATCGAAGAACTGGGCTGCAAGAGGCGCATCGCCTCGATCACGTCCAGCAGCAGGTAGGTGACTTCGTTGACGCCGTCCGCGCCGTCTTCCATTATGCCGCCGGTGTTGATCTGGGCGAAGTCGGTGTAGGTGCCGCTCTCCTCCGCCGTCACGCCGACCTTGGGCGGCGCGGGCTGGTTGTTGAACTTGATCCAGAAACATTGCAACAACTCTTCGGCCTGCTCGCGGTCGAGCGTGCCTTCTTCCAGCCCCTTTTTGTAGAACGGGTACAGGTGACGATCGAGGTGGCCGGGGCAAAAGGCGTCCCAGGTGTTCAGTTCGGTGGTCACGCCCAGGTGGACGAACCAGTAATATTGCAGCGCCTCCCAGAAATCGCGCGGGGCTTGCGCCGGGACGTGGGTGCAGACCTCGGCGATGCGCTCCAATTCGGCCTTGCGCTGCGGATCGGCTTCTCGTTTTGCCGAAGCCATCGCCAGGTGCGCGTGGCGCTGCGCAAAGCGGATCAGCGCCTCGGCGCAGACGGCCATGGCCTGTAATTCCTGTTCTTTGGCGTACGCCTGAGGGTCGTTGAAATAGTCCAATTCTTCCAGACTGTGTTGAATTTCGGCCTTGACATCCAACATGCCCTTGCGGTAAATCTTGTCGTCCAGCACAGTGTGACCGGGGGCGCGCTGCTCCATGAACTCGGTGAAGATGCCGGCTTCGTAAGCGGCTTTCCACTCACCGGTCATTTCGGCGAAAAGCAAATCACGCATGGACTTGCCCTGCCAGAATGGGATGATCGTCTCCTGGTAAACCTGCCGCGCCTGCGGGCTGACGGCAAAGGGGATTTTTTCGCGCGAGTCGAGGATCTCCAGGTCTTGCAGGCTGTGGCAGCACAGTTCCGGGTAGGTCGGCGTGGCTTTGGGCGCCGTGGCTTTCTCGCCGACGATCAGTTCAGCGGGGCCGATGTAGATCGTCTTGTGTTCCATCAAGTATTGAAAGGCCAGGGCGCGGCGCATGGGCGCGGAAACCAGTCCCAGATTCTGCTTGTAGAATTCCGTCATCAGTTCGGCGCGCTCGGTCGAAAGCGTAGGCCTAGCCTCCAGGCTTTGTTTTCTCAGTAGGGCGACTCTTTCACTGATCATGTCTTTACCTCTATTTTTACTGGTAATCCATACGCTTGCAGAATGTAAGTAAGTTCAGCCATCTTTTCTTCGGAGGGCGGTTGAGCATCGGGCAGCAAATAGGTCTTATTCAGCCGCGTGTACTTGTCAACGCCGATATGATGATAAGGCAGCAGTTCTATGCCATCCAGGTGGGGCAACGAAGCTGCCAACGAGGCGATCTGGCGGATTGTTTCCGCGTCATCGTTTATCCCCGGTATGACCGGCACGCGCAGGAGGATTTTATGTCCGCGCTGCGAAAGGGCTTGCAGGTTCGCCAGGATGCGCTCATTGGATACGCCGGTAAATTGGTGGTGCTTTTCGGCATCCACCAGTTTGAGATCGTACAGGAACAAGTCCACGCAGGCGCGCAGGCGCTCGAAGGTATCCCAGGTGGCAAAGCCGCAGGTATCCAGCGCGGTGTGGATTTCCTTTTCCTTGCAGGCCTCGAGCAGCCCAAGCGCAAAGTCGCGCTGCGCGAGCGGCTCTCCGCCGGACAAAGTCACGCCGCCGCCGGACTCGTCATAAAAGGGGATGTCGCCCTCAATCTCAGCCATCACCTGGGCGACGGTCATCTCGCGGCCGACAATCTGCCGCGCCTCTGCGCAGCAGACAAGGGTACACTCCCCGCAGCGCTCGCAGCGTTCACGCTGGACCTCGGGGCCTGCTTCGCCCAATCTGGCCGCGCCGTGCGGACAGGCTTCCACGCAAGCCCTGCAGCGGATGCAGCGCGCACTCCGCAAGATGACTTCCACCCCTAGGAACTGGCCTTCGGGATTGTGACACCACCGGCAGCGCAGCGGGCAACCCTTGAAGAAAACCGTCGTGCGAATGCCTGGCCCATCGTGAATGGAGTATTTCCTTATGTCGAAGACAATAGCCATAATTTCAGCATTACCAATAATGACACAGAAACCAGTTGTCAACTCTCCGGCCGATACGCCGCCGCCCTCATGTTTCCCACGAAGTCAGGCAGGTTGGTGTGCCCCAGCATCTGGCGGACGGCGGCTGCCTCTCCAGTGTGATACCAGTAATGGTAGATGTTCCGCATCAGCAGGGTGCCGACGTTTTCGTCGAATGGCTTTCCATCCCGGAACAAGTATTTCTGCATGATCTCAGGCGTCAGGGTGTCCAGGTATTTGTCAGCTTCGGCGGTCACTTTTCGCCATACTTCCCACATTTCTCCCAGCGGAGGTGTGCTGGCCAGCTTGCCGTGACCGACCAGATCGTTGAGATCCGGCGCCAGGTTCTGTTGCTGGGCAAAGACAACCCAATAACGATGTTCCTGGTTGGCAAGGTGACCGACCATCCAGGAAATGCAGTTCATTGACATGAACCGGCGCCGGGCTTCTTCCTCGCTGACCCCTTCGAGACAGCGGACGAACTCGCGCCGCGCAAAGCGTAATTGAGCGATGAGGAGATGAGGTTGCATGAGAAACTCCATTCCTACAAAAGCTTGCGAATGTGTTCGATATGGTCCCATTCGTGCCATAAGGCGCGGCGCAGGATCTTGCGCGGGCTCCAGAATTCCCCATCCACGCCAACAACCTGCTTTGAGCCTTCGAGCGTCGGCAACACTTCGTTCAGGCGTGCCCGTGACACTTTCAGCCGGGCGAACGGCTCATCCGGTATCTGTTCACGCGGGAGAGCCAGCGCCAGCCGGTCGAGATACCAACACTCAGCGCCGCCAATGTGTTTGACAATGCCAGCGATGTCCCAGCGTTCGTTGTCGGGTTTATAGGCCCACTTGGCAGGGGTCAGTGTGTCTAACAGGTCTGACAGGTCTGAGCGGCTCCAGGCCAGCAGTTTCAGGCCGCGCTGGATGTCGAGGGCGGTCAGTGGCTTCCAGTCGTGCTGGAACCAGGCGTCCACCATGTAATAGTCGCTTTTGGGGTTGCGGTCGTAGGTTTCGTCAATGTTGTAATCCGTCCATGTATCCTCGACCTGTAATTCGATTTTGCTTACATCCACCCATGAAGGCTCGCGCTTTTCAATCCACGTTGCATAGGTGCGGATGGCTTCGGGCAGGGCAACCAGGGCCGCGTCCCCGTCCGCGCCGTAGGTGAAGCAGCCGGGATGCTCCAGCGCCCAGGCGATGGAGCGGAATCCTTCGTTGTTGTTTTCTATGCCGACACGGAAAATCATGGCATTTCTCCTCTCTAAGTCACGCAGGATGCGTGACCTACTCCGTGGTAAATCACCCGTAGCGATTCATGAACTTCTCCATCCGGCGCAGGGCCTCCTCGACCTTCTCATAGGCCGTCGCGTAGGAACATCTCACGAATCCCTCCCCGCCTGCACCGAAGGCATTGCCGGGCGCAACGGCCACGTGCTCTTCATGTAGCAGTTTCTCGGCGAAAGTTTCATCCTCCATGCCAGAGGCGGTGATGCGCGGGAAAGCGTAGAATGCCCCGCGCGGCTCGAAGGTGGTCAAACCCAGGCGGTTGAGACCGGCCACGATCAGCCGGCGCCGACGGTCATACTCCGCCACCATCTCCTGCACGTATTGCTCGCCATTCAACAATGCCTGGATGGCTGCTTCCTGGGCGATGGTCGGCGCGGACATGATGGTGTACTGGTGGATGCGTACCATCCCTTTGATGATCTCCGCCGGCCCGGCCGCGTAGCCGATGCGCCAACCGGTCATGGCGTAATCCTTCGAGAAGCCACCCAGCAGCACGGTGCGTTTCTGGATGCTCTCGCCCAGCGCCGGGACGCAGACGTGCTGGAAATCGTAGACCAGCCGGTCGTAGATCTCGTCCGAGATCAGGATCAAGTCACGCTCATCGGCGATTTTCGCGACCTCGTTCAGGGTCTCGCGCGCCGCGACCGCGCCGGTCGGGTTGCTCGGATAGCCGACGAAGATCACCTTGGTGCGTGGCGTGATCGCCGCGCGCACGCGGTCGGGGTCGAGCTGGAAGTTGTCTTCCATCCGGCTGGGGATCTCGACCGGCACGCCGCCTGCCAGGATCACCTCCGCCTGGTACGAGACGAAGCAGGGCGTGGGGATGATGACCTCGTCGCCCGGGTCGAGCAGGGCGGTCATCGCCAGGTAGAGCGCCTCCGAAACGCCGACCGTGATGACCACCTCGCCCAGCGGGTCGTACTTCACGCCGTAGAGTTTCAGCAAGTGGTCTGTCAGCGCCTGGCGCAGCTCCAGCTTGCCGGCGTTGGAGGTGTAATGCGTCTCGCCTGCGTCCAGGGCGCGGCGGCCGGCGTCCATGATCGGCTTGGGTGTGGTGAAATCCGGCTCGCCGATACCCAACGAGATGACGTCCTTCATGGTGGCGGCGATGTCGAAAAACTTGCGGATGCCCGAGGGCTTCAGTCCAGACACCCGCTTCGAAAGATAGCGCACGTCAGAGAATTCCTGCATTCCTACTCCTCACGGTCGGTTGATTCGCCACTCGTCGTACAGCTCGCCGTAGAACAGCTCGAAGATTTGCCCGTCGTTTGTTTTGACGCGGAAGCACTTCGCGCCAGGGATGCGCCAGCGTGCCAGGATTGCGGCGATCTCGAGCCTTTTCCCCTCCCATGTCAGGGTGAGGGGCTTTTCGGCGTATTCGTACCCGGAATGGCACTCGACGATATCGGTCATGATCGTAGGGCGGGTTTCTTACCCGCCAGAATGGGCGGCTATGGAAATCCGCGACACTAATCAACGGTAGGGCGGGTATCTACCCGCCGGGGTTGGCGGATATGGAAATCCGCCCTACAATTTGATAACAGAATCATCACCAACATTCAACGTCATCGGCTGGCCCTCCGCGCCGCGTCCCTCGACTTTGGCCTGCCGGCCGATAAACGAGCCAGTCAACGCCGCCGCGTTCACCGTTGTCCCGTCCTCGAGGATGGAGTCTTCGATTTTGCTGTCCGTGATTTTACAGTTCGCTCCAATGGAGGCGTGCGGCCCGATGGTTGAATTAGCGATTTCAGCAGTTGCGTGGATGAAAACAGGTGGCACCACTTTAACGTTTGCACGTTGGAAGATTGGAAGGTTGGCAGGTTCTAGCCTGTCAACGTGCAACCGTTCCAACAAATACCGGTTAGTTTCCAGTGTGGCCTCTATCGTGCCGGTATCCAGCCAGACATCCACTTTCTGGATGCGGAAATGCGCGCCGCGTTCGAGCATGATGTTGATGGCGTCGGCCAGGAAGAACTCGCCTTTCAGGGCTGTGCCGCGCCGCATTTGCTCTTCGATGGCTGAGACCAGTTCGCGGCCTTCGCGGAAGTAATAACAACCGACCAAGACCAAGTTATTTTCCAACGATTGCGGCTTCTCGATCAGGTGACTCACCCGGCCCTCTTTGTCCACTTCCGCTACGCCGAAGCGCCGCGGGTCGGGGACGGCCTTGACCCAGGCCACACCGTCCGCTTTTTCATCGGCCAGAAACGAGAAGTCGGTCTCGATCAGCGTATCCGAGAAGATCATCAGCATCGGGCCGCTCAGGTATTCGCGCGCCAGCCACAGGGCGTCCGATTGGCCCTTCATCACCGACTGAAGGATGTAATGCACCTTGTCGTCCGGATAATGCTGCTGCATGTAGGGTGGGATTTGCTGTTCGCCCAGATACGGCCCGAGGATGATCACATATTCGACATTGCGCGGCTCTGGAACGGTCTTGAAAGTACCCAACAGCTGGTCGAGGGCGGTCTTGCCGGCCACGCTGATGAGCGGCTTGGGTTTGGACCAGGTGTGGGGTCTCATGCGCGTGCCCCAGCCAGCGGTAGGGATGACAATTTTCATGGTCATACTACTATTTTACGCCATTTGTGCAAAGGAGTGCGAAGTATCCCCTGGCCTAGCCCGCCAGGGCAGGTCAACTTCGCTTTATATCCTTATTTTACGTAACTACTCAGCCGAGTGTCATTCTGAGCCGCTGGTGCTCTTCCAGCGGCGAAGAATCTCTCTCAAAGCAGGCCGAGATGCTTCGCTCCGCAACGAACGCTCCGCTCAGCATGACAAGCCTGAGTAGTTACTATTTTACGGCAATTTTGTCGGTTATGCGGTGCAGGATGAGCAGGATTCCACCTGCGCCGAGGCCGATGGGCAGCACAATATATAGCAAACCCGCCAGTAAAAAATCGCCCAGAATTTCCAAGCGCACGGCTTCGAAAGTTCTCCTGTCTATGCACATACCCGTTCCTGGCGGGCGGCAGCGGTCAATAAAGTCAAACCCTGGTGCGGTGGCCAGCGCGATGAACAGGCAGGCAATAATCAGGGATGAAATGCCAAAAAGAGCTATTCCCAGATAGCGCCATTTGTTGTGTTTGCCAAAACCTGGTCGCAAAAAATGAATGCCAAAGGCCAACATTGGAGCAATGACCAGGCATTGCAGCGAAAGCAGCGCGCCCCAAAAGACAGCTTCAAATGGGTTCATTACCGATAGATTATAAACCCCAACGCGGCCGCGGCGATGACCAACCAGACCGGGTTGATTGCAGTGAAGGTTAATAACAGGAAAGAGGCCGCCACGATGAGAATCTGGCTCCAGCCCTGGGTCAGTGCCTTGCCCCAGCCGAGTTGGTCGGCGTCGAAGACTTCTAAGGCCATGTCGTAAGCTGTCCAAATCAACATGCCCACCACCAACGGACGCACTGCCTTGAGCATGGAGTGCATCTGAGGCTTGTCTTTGATGCTGAAAAAGAAGGCCACCACGAGCAGCATGATGATGGTGGTCGGCAGCACGGAGCCGGTCACGCCGGCCAGCGCGCCGAGAATCCCCGCCATTTTGTAGCCAACGTGGGCCGCCAGCTTAGGGGCGATCGGGCCGGGCAGCGCATTGCCGATGGCGACCGAGTCACCAAATTCTTCGGAGGTCAGCCAGCCAGCCGCGACCGTCTCACGTTGCATCAGGGCGATCAAGGCCGGTCCGCCGCCCCAGGTAACCAGTGAAACTTTGGCGCAGATAAGAAAGAGATCCCAGATTATTTTCCAGTCCATGAATTTCTCCTACGTCTTTTTCAGGCTTCCAATTCCTCGATCACGCGCTCCATCAAATCCACGGCTTTCTTCAGTGTGGCGGAATCAAAGGCGAATTTGGCGCCGGCAGCGGCGAAGAGTTCGGGCAGCGTGACCGTGCCTCCCAGCGCCAGCGCCTTACGATAGGCGGAGACCGCGCCGGCCTGGTCTTTGATGGCGTTGTCCCAGATTTGCACCGCGCCCAGTTGCGCCATGCCGTATTCGGTGTAATAAAACGGATACTGGTGGATGTGCAGTTTGCGCTGCCAG
Organism: Chloroflexus sp.; assembly: GCA_020723995.1. Classification (GTDB taxonomy): domain Bacteria; phylum Chloroflexota; class Anaerolineae; order Anaerolineales; family Villigracilaceae; genus CG2-30-58-95. The sequence goes on along the minus strand of DYHT01000006.1, from coordinate 39,723 downwards.
CCGGTGCTGATCACATCTTCCAGCCCGCTCCAATCCACACCGGGGATGAAACGCCGCCACAGTTCGGCCCATTTGGCATCGCACTTGTCGGGCTGCGCGCCCTCGGTCGGGTTCTCGTAGACCCAGTGCTGGAATGCGTCCACCACGGCCATGAAGGGCCAGAAGAGGATCGAGCGTTCGTGATGTTCAATGCGGGCACGCGCCGCCTCGGCTGCGGTGTAGAACTCGGTCAGGTAGGGCGCGGCGAGCAGTTCCATGCCCATCGAGGCCACCTCGGCAAATTCCATGGGGACGGAAAGTTGCTGCACATACTGGATATTAGCCGTCTCAAAAACGTGGAAGGCGTGTCCGGATTCGTGCAGTGTGGTCTGCACGTCGTCGTGCGTGCCGACCGCGTTGACGAAAATGAACGGCTTGCGAATGGACGTATATGAAGTGCAGAACGCGCCGGGAGCCTTGTTCTTGCGGTTATCCAGGTCGGTCAAACCTGCGCGCAGCATGGTGTCGAAGTAGCCGCCCAGCACTGGATCAACCTTGTGAAAGATGGCCGAGGAGCTGGCTTTCAGTTCGTCCATGCCTGTGAACGGCTTGAGGGCGGGCTCTCCGGCCGGCGGTGTCGGGCGTGAGTACCAGCCGTCCTCCAGATCCCACGGGCGGAGGGTATCCACGCCGAGAGCCTTGCGGCGGCGGGCGTAAATGCGCGTCGCAGCCGGGATGACGACTTCTTCAATCGCCTGGTGGAACGATTTGCAGTCAGCGGCTGTGAAATCGAAGCGCAGCCGTTGCTGCCAGGCGTACTCGCGGTAACTGGGCTTATCGGCATTCCTGGCGATATTGCCGCGCAGGGGCATGTACTTTTGCCAGAGTTCGTTAATGGCTTTGCGGTCGGCCAGTTGGCGCTCGGCAATGGCGCGCCAGGCCTTTTCGCGTTTGGCGCGCTCAGGTTCCTGGAAGACGGTCTTGAGTTTGGTCAGGGTGACTTCTTCACCATCCCATTGCACCGTCTGTGCGCCGAGGATTTTATCGTATTCGAGATTGTATTTTTTCTCCTCGGCCAGCAGCGGCAGGTTGGCCTGGCGGAACAAATCCGCCTCGGCGCGCATGTTGCGCAACGGGATCTCGAAGCCTTTCGGTTCCAGGCCGCTGGCGAGCAGTTTTTCTTTCAGTTTCTGCTCGGCGGCCATTGCATTCGGATAGATGGTATTGAGGAATTTGTTCATCCGTTCATCGGCCTCTTTATCGGTGGTATTGACCGAGGTGGCAACCTGAAGGCGGGCGTACAGCTCTTCGAGATGTTCACCCAGGCGTGACCAGTCGGCCAGCCAGCCGTCAGCGTTGGAGGCAGTGAGCGGACGCGCGGCGAGGTCTTTATAGTGGAGTGCGATTTCTTCCCATTTCCAGTTGATGAGGGCAGTTGGGTTGGAGGGGATGTTTTTGAGCATGAGGGTTTCCTTTCGATTTTGGAGGATGGACGACTGACGATGGACCGCCGTCTACGGTCTATCGTCTATCGTCAGTTTTGCCAGCGAAGCCGCCAATCTTTTGATGCCAACCGACTCGAAGACCACGTCCACAATCTCGTCCTCATCCTGGATTCTGCTATTCAATACAATACCCTCGTCCCAGACGGGGTGCTTGACGCGCATCCCGGCCTTGAAGCGGGCTTCGATAGCGGGAGCAGGATGAGGGGCCGAAGGAAGCGTCCATGCCTGCGAGCGTGGGGGAGCCTGCCCTGAGCGTAGCGAAGGGTGGAAGATGGAGCGTCCGGCCCGGGACCTGCCGTTCAGTAGTTCGGGTGGGATGTCATCCAGAAAACGGGATGGAAGTGTTTCCTCCGAATAGCCGCGGCCGCCGCGCCGCAGGGCGCGCAGGAGATACAACCGGTCTTTGGCGCGCGTGATGCCGACGTAGAACAGGCGGCGTTCTTCATCCATAGCTTCGACTTCGTCGAATGAGCGACTGTGCGGAATGAGACCATCATCCAACCCAACGATGAAGACCACACCAAATTCCAGGCCTTTGGCGGCGTGCAGGGTGAGCATGGTGGGGGCGTTCCGGCCTTCGGTGAGGGTATCCTGGTCGGAGATGAGCGCCACGTTTTCGAGGAACTCGGTCAGGGTGCGGGACTCGTACTCGACCGTCAAGCGGCGCAGTTCCATCACGTTTTCCCAGCGCTCGGCGCCTTCTTCTGTGCCGTCGTCGAGGTAGGCTTTGTAGTTGATATCGGCGGTGATGCGGTCGAAGAGTTCGGTGACGGTGGGCGCGGCGTCCTTCGACAGCCCTTCGACAAGCTCAGGGCGGCGGCTCAGGGCGCGCCAGTTGGCCAGCCGGGCGCCGAAATCGGCCAGGGGCAGGGCGGCGCGGCTGCTGAACTGCGTCCAGAAGGGCGAGGCCTCGCCGCGCGCCAGATCAATCAGCACAATAGCGGGAGCGATCTGCGCGGCGAGGGCGGCGGTGTGCAGCGCAGCCACGGTCTTCTCGCCGATGCCGCGCGGCGGGACGTTGATGACGCGCTCGAGCGAGACCTCGTCAGCCGGGTTGTGCACCAGGCGCAGGCAGGCGATGATGTCTTTGACTTCGCGCCGTCCATAGAAGCGCTGCGCGCCGACCAGCCGGTAGGGCAGGCGCGCCTGCAAAAAGGCCTCTTCCAGCAGGCGGGATTGGGCGTTGGTGCGGTACATCACGGCGCACTCGCCGGGTTCGGTGAGGCGCGCTGCCACCAGGCTGGCGATGGTGTCCACTACAAATGATGCCTCGCCGTAATCGTCGTTGGCTTCATAATAAAAGATTTTCTCGCCTGCGCCGCGCTCGGTGAAGAGCTGTTTGCGGCGGCGGTGCGGAGCGCGGTCAATGACCGACATGGCCGCGTCGAGGATGGTCTGCCGCGAGCGATAATTCTGTTCGAGCAGGATAATTTGTGCGTCGGGATAATCCTTTTCGAAGCGCTGGACGTTGCGATAGTCCGCGCCCCGCCAGCGGTACACCGATTGATCGGGGTCAGCCACGACGAAGACGTTCCTGTGGACAGATGCCAGATGTTTTAGCAAGATATATTGAGCGTAGTTCGTATCCTGATACTCGTCCACAAGGATGTGGTGAAACCGCTGGGCATACTTCTCGCGCACGGCGGGATTTTCTTCCAGCAGGTGGGCGGTCCAGAGCAGCAGGTCGTCGAAGTCCACCGCGTTGGATTGCTGGAGCAGTTCTTGGTAACGCTGATAAATGCGTTTGACGACCTCGTCGCGGTAGGTCTGCGTGGGGTAGTCGGCGGAGAAAATCAGCTCATTCTTGGCACGTGAGATCGAACCATGCACCGACGGCGGGCGGTGGGTCTTGTCATCCAGATTCAGGCTGCGGATGGCGGTCTTGACAACACTTATCTGGTCGTCGGCGTCGAAGATGACGAAGTTTGGATCGAATGGCCTGCCCCGAGCGGAGCCGAAGGGCTTGCCCTGAGCGAAGTCGAAGGGAAGATGCTCGGCTTCGCGGCGCAGCAGCCGGGCGCAGGTGGTGTGGAAGGTGCCCAGCCATAGGCCTGCCGTGGCCTCTTCGTCCAGCAGTTTGCGGACGCGGCTTTCCATCTCGCGGGCGGCCTTGTTGGTGAAGGTGACCGCCAGCATCTGGTAGGGGCGCGCGCCTTCGTGACCGATAAGATAAGCCGCGCGCTGGGTCAGGACGCGCGTCTTTCCGGACCCGGGGCCGGCCAGCACCAAAACCGGGCCGGCCCCGGCCGTCACAGCCTGGCGTTGTTGGGGGTTGAGTTTGTCGAGGAGATCCATGGGGTGGAAAGGATGAAAGATGAAGGATGAATTGACATTGGAAAAATCGTCCCACAGGTTTGTCTCCAAATTCTGCGGGACGTTTTTCCGTATCTACCTGTCTACTTGTTTCCTTGCTTACTTGATCTCTGAGGTGCAATGTGGGCAGCGGGTCGCCTTGATCGGAATGGTTGTGAAGCAGTGCGGACATTCCTTGGTGGTCGGCACGGCCGGCGTTGGGTCGGGTTTTTTCTGGTGTGGTTTTTATCCAGCGGCTTCATTGTACCGTCAGGGTAGGGGGATGTCAACGAACCTGGCGTCGCAGGTTGTTGTATAATGGTAGCCTTGAAGGCTACCATAATCGTGCCATGAACCTTCTCGAGGGAGATTGTGATGCCTGATCGCCGATCTGTTTTCGTAAGCCTGTTCGTTTTCCTGGCTGTTCTCCTGGCTGCCTGTGGGCCAAAGGAGACAGCCACGCCGCTGCCCGCACCCATCCCCGCCACGCCCACGCCGACCCCCGTCCCGCCGCGCACGTTGACGATCTGCCTGGGGCAGGAACCGGCCAGCCTGTATCCGCTTGGGAACCCCTCGTCGTCGGCGCGCAGCATTCTGGCCGCGATCTACGATGGCCCAATTGATACCAATTCATACGGTTATCAGGCGGTCATCCTGAAAAAGCTGCCCAGCCTGGCGGATGGAGACGCGCTGATCAGCGCCGTTTCCGTCTATGTCGGCGATGAGGTGGTGGATGCGGACGACCTGCCGGTCACGCTGGCGCCGGGCGTGCGCCTCCGGCCGAGCGGCTGTCGCAGCGACGAGTGCGCTGTCGTCTATGATGGCAAGGGCGAGATCCAGATGGATCAGATGGTAGTCAATTTCAGCCTGTCCCCCGGCCTCTACTGGTCGGATGGCATGCCCCTGACAGTGGATGATTCGGTCTATTCATATAACCTGGCGGCGGACGCCAGCACACCCGCTTCAAAGTACCTGATTGACCGCACGCAGTCCTACGAGGCGGTGGATGAACAGACCGTCCAGTGGTGGGGCAAGCCGGGCTACCTTGACCCAACCTACTTCACCAATTTCTGGACTCCTTATCCCAGGCACGTGTGGAGCCAATATACTCCCGCTGAGCTGCCTGAGTCCGAGGCGGCCGCGCGCAATCCGATTGGCTGGGGGCCTTACGCAATGGCTGAATGGGTCAGCGGGGACGCCGTTACGTTGAAGAAGAATCCATTTTACTTCCGAGCGGGTGAAGGCCTGCCGAAGTTCGATACGCTGGTCTTTCGTTTTATCTCTGGGCCGGAAACCGCCATCAGTGAATTGCTGGCCGGGCGGTGTGATCTCCTGGATGCCAGCCTGCACCTGGATGGCCAGGCCGGTATTCTAGAGAGTTTCGATTCCGGGGGTCAACTCAAGGCCATCTTCTCCCCTACGAATGTGATGGAACGCCTGGATTTCGGCATCCGCCCGGCGGCTTATGATAACGGCTACAACCCCAGCACAGGCGACCGCCCGGATTTTCTAAGCGACAAACGCGTCCGCCAGGCGATTGCCATGTGCCTGGACCGGCAGAAGGTGGTGGATACCGTCCTGTATGGGCTGACGACGGTGCCGAATGCCTACACCCCTTCCAGCCATCCGCTTTACAACCCGGACGTGAAAGCCTATCCCTTCGATGTTGTTGCAGCCAATCAACTGCTGGAGCAGGCCGGCTGGCGGGATCAGGATAATGATGCCGGCACGCCGCGCCAGGCCTGGGGCATTGCCAACATCCCGGCTGGGATGCCGTTGGTCTTGAATTACTGGACGACCGGCGCAGCCCAGCGCCGGCAGGTCAGCCAGATCCTGGCCGACTCGTTGGCCCAGTGCGGGATTAAAGTCAATATACAGTACTATGAACCCACCGAGCTTTATGCTCAGGGTCCGGATGGAGTGTTGTTCGGGCGCAAGTTCGACCTGGCCGGGTTCGCCATGGGCAGCACGGGCGTAGAACCGCCCTGTGCATGGTTCACCAGCGGCGAGATCCCGAACTCTGCGAATCATTGGGTCGGCACCAACCTGAGCGGTTACACCAACCCGGCCTACGATGCGGCCTGCCTTTCCGCCAGAGGCGCCTTACCCGGCGAGGCTGACTACGCAGATGGCTACCGTGCGACACAGGCCATCTTCGCGGAAGACTTGCCCATTGTCCCATTGTATTGGCGGCTGAAAGTGGCCGCGGCGCGTCTTGATCTGTGCAGCTTCAGCCTCGATCCGAGCGCGGCGAGTGATTTGTGGAACATCGAGGCATTCGACTACGGTGATAGGTGTGGAGAGTGAAATGCCTTAAATCGCTGCAGAAAAGCGTAATAGAGCAGATTGAATTAGAATTGAATTTTGGTAACTATTCAGGCCTGTCATGCTGAGGAGCGTTTTTCCCTGGCACCGACCGCCAGGACGGTGTGCGACGAAGCATCCCCCACGCTGGAGGGGACTCTTCGCTCCGCTCAGAGTGACAAATCGGTGTACTCAGCGCTGGCTGAACAGTTACGAATTTTGGAGATAAACCGTGAATGAGACAGCGTTAATCCAACAACTGACTTTTGTGGTGACCCGACGCCGTCAAGAGGTTGTGTTGAAGGAACTGGGACATGAGCAGTTGGAAGAAATTGACTACCAGCGTGATGCCCTTCAGCGCGATGTGGAATGGGGTCGGATCGGTAGGGGTGTTGGTGCGAGCCTACGCCGCCGCTTAGATGTTTCGGAGTCTCCTGACCACGACGTGTGAGAAAGTAAATTGCGAAAAGATAAAAACGTAGAAAAACAGAAACAGGCGCACTTGACTTTTTATTGTTCTTGTGTTAATCTACCAATAGCTTACCCTGGTGGATAGCCTAACAAGCTGATCAGCGGGGTGTTTGGCGAATCTATGCAGAAGGAGGTGATTCTCAAAAAAAACATCAACTTGCTGATAGTTCATATTTCACCCTAACCTGTTCAATTCTATCTGGAGGAGAAAGACAATGTTACGCAAACGCATAATGTTGGTCTTCGGTTTGGTGCTTATTGCCAGTATGGTATTGGCAGCCTGCGCCCCGAAGCCCCCCGCGACTCCCGAAAAAGTCGAAGTCATCGTCACGAAGGAAGTGACAGTCGAGGTCGAGCGCGAGGCGTTCACCACGCCGCATCCGATCCTTGGCGACCTGAGAGTGCGCCAGGCGCTGTCCTACTGCACCAACAAACTCGACTTGATTAAGGCAGTCTATCCGCTGATCCCTGAAGACCAGCAGAAGACCCTGATCTTGAACACCATGATGTCAAATGGACACTGGGCTTACGCCGGCGATGAGAACATCACCATCTACCCGTATGATCCTGACAAGGGTAAAGCCCTGCTGGAAGAGGCTGGCTGGACGCTCGCCGAAGGTGCCACCTACCGCGCCAATGCGGCTGGCGAGGAACTGGCCTTGAAATTCACCACCACCACCGCGGCCTTCCGCCAGACCTGGGCCGCCGTCTTGGAATCCCAGTATAAAACATGCGGCATCCGCATGTTGCGCCTACACGTTCCCGCCTCCTGGTGGTTTGGTGACACGACCGGCCTGGCGCGCCGCGATTTCGAACTGGGCGCCTACGCCTGGGTCGGTCAGGTTGATCCCGGTGGCCAGACCTTGTACGCCTGTGATCAGATCGCCAGCCCGGCGAATGGTTGGGAAGGCCAGAACTACCCCGGCTGGTGCAATGAAGCTGCCAGCGCCGCCATCAAAAAGGCCAACAACACTTTGATCCTGCAGGAACGCATTGACAACTATAGGATTCTGCAAACGGAGTACACCAAGGATATTCCGACCATCCCGCTGTTCAACCGCTCTGAGACCTTTGCCACCGTGGCCGGCATGCTCAACTTTGCTCCCACCCCTGGTCAGGAGTACTACCTGTACAATGTGGGCGAATGGGAAGTCCCTGGCAGAGACACCATTGTGCTTGGCTTCACGCAGGAACCCGCCTCGCTGTTTGGGTTGGTTGAAGATGCCTTCGTGGCTCAATTGGCGCTCTATATTGTCCTACCCGGTTCGATCACTACTCTGAACTACCAGTTCCAGCCAGTGTATATCACCGAAATGCCCACAATCGAGAGCGGCCTGAGCATCAACAACGACGTTGAAGTCAAGGCTGGCGACAAGGTTGTGGATGCCAACGGTGATGTTGTCGAACTGGCGGCTGGCATGAAGATTATCAACGCGGCCGGCGAGACCGTAGAGTTCACCGGCAGCCCCGTCACGATGAAGCAACTGGTTTCCACATTCAAGTATATTGACGGCATCAAGTGGGAAGATGGCGAGCCACTCAAGAGCGCAGATTTCGAACTGGCCCGCAAAATCAACTGCGATCCCGAATCCGGCGCGACCTCCTTCATCACCTGCAACAAGACCGCTAACGTTGAGTTCTTCGATGTCGGCTATACTCACACCTGGGTGCCTGGCGTGCAGGATCCGTTGTATTTCGTGCCGGTTTGGGGCACATATCCTTCCCATCGTGTCATCGCAGACGGCCGCATGTTGAAGGATGTCCCGGCGAAAGAATGGACGACCCTGCCCGAGATCGCCGAGAAACCGATCGGCTGGGGCCCGTACAAGCTGGTCTCCTGGGTCAAAGGCGAGAAACTCGTCTATGAGGCCAACCCATTCTGGGTATTCGGCGCTCCCAAAACCCCGAAATTCGTGATCCAGATCATCACGCCCGAAGCCGCCGAAGCCCTGCTGCTGGGCGGCGAAGTTGACGTCCTCGCCTCCGAGACTCTGGCTGGCATTACCGAAACTCTGGGCAAAGCCGAAGCAGAAGGCAAGATCAAGACCTACTCCGTCGCTGGCGCTACCTGGGAACACATCGATCTCGCGTTGTTCATCCGGTAAGCCGCTTGCTTGTCTGAGTTAGATTAGGTAGGTGTGATCCTGATGGGTCACACCTACCTTACTCATAAGAAGTTATTTTATTTTTTTTATCGGAGAGAAGCATGAGCGTATATTTGATTCGCCGCGTGCTGCAGATGATTCTGGTAATTTTCATTTCTTCAGTTGCGACCTATGCGTTATTGAGCCTTGCACCCGGGGGCCCGCTGGCCGGTTTGCGGCAGATCCAGCAGAGCGGTCGCTTCCAGATTACCCAGGAAGATATCGCCCGCATTCGCGCCCAATATGAGTTAGATTTGTACCTGCCTGTCCGCTTCAGCCGCTGGTGGATCGGCCAGCCGCGCGGCCCGCTCGTGATTGGGGGAAAAGAATTCTTTGGTGATCTGGTCATCGGATGCAGCCAGCCGGTCGAAGAGGAATTTCTGAATGAAAAAAGCGGCGCCTATGAAACCAGGATCACTGGTTGTGTCCATTATGTCCATCTGAAAGATCTGGTCGGACGGCGCACCAGCCGAGGCATTTTGTTTGGCGATTTTGGATTATCCTGGCGATTGCTGCGCGATCGCCCGGTGAGCGATTTGCTGTTAAGCCGTTTGGTGAAGACTCTGCAACTGATTGGTCTGGAGACGCTTCTATCCATACTGATTGGTATCCCTCTGGGGGTTTATTCGGCCGTCAAGCAATATTCCAAGTTTGACTATTTTTTCACCTCCCTGGCGTTTATGGGTTCGGCCATGCCAACCTTCTTTTTCGGCCTGCTGATGATCATTGCTTTTTCGATCTTGCCAAAAAACGCCGGTCTTCCTTACCTTCCGGCTGGACTCTCTGAATCGGTGCGCGACTATACCATCCCGCTGCTTGGAACGATTACGGCCGGTTCTGCCGCGGACCGCGCTCTGCATTTGGTCCTGCCAGTGGCGGTGCTGACGATGGTCAACGTTTCCTTCTGGAGTCGTTATATCCGCTCCAGCATGTTGGAGGTGCTGCGCCAAGACTACGTGCGCACGGCGCGCGCCAAGGGTCTGAAGGAATCGGTTGTCATTCTGAAACACGCCTTGCGCAACGGTTTGATCCCGTTTGTGACCATTGTTGTCTTTACCCTGCCCGGCCTTTTCAGCGGCGCGATCATTACCGAGAGCATCTTTGCCTGGCCAGGGATGGGCCGGTTGTATCTGCTGGCTTTGGGCGATTATGATTACCCGGTAGCGATGGCAATTTTCTTTATCCTGGCTGTGCTGACCGTGATCGCCACGCTACTGCGTGATATTCTTTATACGGTCGTTGATCCCCGTATCCGTCTATCCTGATTGTTATGAGGAATGACTGAATGGCTATAAATACAAAAAACCAGATCGCTGAACTCTCGGGAGATGCGATCACACTCGAGGAACGCACCCCGTTCCAGATCGTTATGAGGCGATTCAGGCGGCACAAACTGGCGATGGCCGCGTTGGTTGTTATTTCGGTGATCCTCATCATCACGATCTTGGCGCCTTATATCGCTCCTTTTGATGTTCAGGAAATTAGAGTTGGCGATTATTTTGTCCCTTTCGGGGCAGTGGACGAAGAAACCGGGCGCATACATTATCTGGGCACGGATAATATTGGCCGTGATTATTTCTCGCGGTTGATCTTTGCCGGCCGTATCTCCCTGGCGGTGGCCTTCCTTTCGGTAATCATCTCGGAGACGATTGGGATCGTGGTCGGTTCGACCTCCGGTTTTTATGGCAAGTGGCTGGATGCAGTTCTGATGCGCTTTGTCGAATTCATGTTGACGATCCCCTCGCTGCCCTTACTGTTGATTATCTCCTCCATGCTTCTGGCGAATGAGGCCTTGATCCCAATCCCGCCAGTGGTCCTAAATGTTGTCGGCAAGATCATGCTTTTAGGTCCACGCGATACGCGCAGCGCCGTCCTGATTGTGCTGGTTCTATCTGGCTTGGGCTGGATGGGGTCTGCCCAATTGATGCGCGGCATGATCCTGTCGCTGCGTGAACAGACCTTTGTGGAGGCCTCCCGTTCGCTGGGGGCTTCCAATATATGGATCATTTTGCGGCACATGATCCCCAACGCGATGGCTCCGATCATCGTTTCTGCTTCGCTTGGCCTGGCTGGCTATGTCGTCGCCGAGGCCGCGCTGGCCTTCCTGGGTTTTGGTATACAAGACCCTGTGCCGACTTGGGGGAATATGCTCTCAGGGACGCAGACCTATATGTTTGACCGCCCGTGGCTGCCGCTCGTGCCTGGATTGCCCATCTTCATCTGCTCCCTATCCTTCAACTATATCGGCGATGGCCTGCGCGACGCTCTTGATCCACGCTTGAAACTCTAAGTGTATGCGAAAAACATCTACATTAGGAGAACGTCTGTGACTCAGGAAAACAAACAACCGCTGCTTGAGGTGCGAAACCTTAAAACCTACTTCTACACAGAAGATGGTGTGGTCAAAGCCGTAGATGGCGTGGACTTCAAAGTCTATCCCGGCAAAGTGCTTGGCTTGGTAGGCGAGTCGGGCTGTGGCAAGAGCGTGACCGCCCTCTCGATCATGCGCCTGATCAGCCAGCCCGGCAAAGTCATCGAAGGTGAGATCGTCTACGAAGGTCAGGACCTGCTCAAAGTAAGTGAGAGCGAGATGATGCGCGTGCGTGGCAACCGCATTTCGATGATCTTCCAGCAGCCCCAAACAGCGCTCAATCCCGTCTTCCGCGCCGGCGATCAAATTTCCGAAGTCTTGAACATTCACCAGGATCTGGGCAAGGAGGCCGGACAGAAACGAGCCATCGAGCTGCTCAAAATGGTGGGTATCCCAGAAGCAGAGAGACGCGCTGAAGCCTTCCCTCACGAGCTTTCGGGCGGTATGGCGCAGCGCGTGATGATCGCCATGGCGCTGGCCTGCGTGCCAGATCTGTTGATCGCCGACGAGCCAACTACCGCCCTGGACGTCACCATTCAGGCCCAGATTCTGGACTTGATGCGTGACCTGCGCACCAAAGTGGGCGCCTCGGTCATCCTCATCACCCATGACTTGGGGGTCATCGCGGAGATGGCGGAAAACGTGGCCGTGATGTATGCGGGCAGGATCGTAGAAGAGGCGGACGTAAAGACTTTGTTCGCTAAGCCTCTCCATCCCTACACGCAGGGCCTGATTGGATCCATACCCATTCTGGGTAAGCTCAAGGATCGGCTGGATGTTATCCCTGGCAACGTACCCAACTTGATCAACCTGCCGGCCGGTTGTCGTTTTACTCCCCGCTGCCAGGCGCGCATCGAGCATCAGTTGACAATCTGTACTGAGCTGGAACCCGACCTGGTTGAGGCCGCTCCTGATCACACCGTCCGCTGCTGGTTGTACACGAATAGTGCTGCGCATCAGAACGGTGATGAACACCGTGCCCCTTTGGCGCATGCCGGCCGGTAAATAATAATCGCCAAGCAAGCTTGGTTCTTAACTCTGTAATAATGACTTTACTGCAAAAAAAGGGAATCCACGAAGTTCACGAAGAAACACTAAGAAAATCCTTTCTTCTTAAAGTCTTCGTGTCCTTCGTGGAAATGAGCCTTTTTGCAGTGGACTCAATAATAAAACATTGGAGTTGTACTTGATGAGCAAACCGGTGACGAGAAAAGAAAGTCCGAAGAGAGACCTGGTCATCGTCAAGAACCTGGTCAAATATTTCCCCGTGCGAGCGGGTCTGTTGCAACGTGTTACGGCTTGGGTGCAGGCTGTGGATGATATCAGTTTTACCATCCGGGAGGGGGAAACTTTCGGGCTGGTTGGGGAATCCGGTTGCGGCAAGACCACCATTGGCCGTACCATGCTGCGCCTGATTGAACCCACCTCGGGCTCGGTCACGTTCGACGGGCAGGAGGTCTTCGCATTGCGCGGCCGGGAAATGAAAGAAATGCGCCGCAACATGCAGGTTATCTTCCAGGACCCGTATGCCTCGCTCGACCCGCGCATGCCGATTGGCGAATCGGTAATGGAGGGTTTGAATGTCCATGGTATCGGTACGCCGCGTGAGCGTTACGAAAACATGCTTGAGATTTTGAAGAAGGTCGGCCTGGAAGACTATCATGCCCGCCGCTATCCGCACGAATTCTCGGGCGGCCAGCGGCAGCGTATTGGCATCGCCCGCGCCCTGGCTCTATTCCCAAAATTCATTGTTTGCGATGAGCCGGTCTCCGCGCTGGATGTGTCCATTCAGTCACAGGTGTTGAACATCTTGAAAGACCTGCAGAGTGAGTTTGGTTTGACCTACATGTTCATTGCCCATAATCTGAGCGTGGTAGAGCACATCTCTGACCGTGTGGGCGTTATGTATGTGGGTAAGATGGTCGAATTGACCGGCCGCGAAGAACTCTACGAAAACCCCCTGCATCCTTATTCAAAGGCGTTAATGTCAGCCATCCCCATTGCCGACCCGACGGTCAAGCGCGAGCGCACCCTCCTGAAGGGCGACGTCCCCAGTCCTTTGAACCCGCCCAAGGGCTGCCGCTTCCATCCGCGCTGCCCGGTGGCAATTGACAAGTGTTCGCTCGAAGAGCCACTCTTCAAAGAGGTCAAAGCCGATCATTGGGTGGCTTGTTGGCTACAATAGTGGGGTTGCCGAATGGGGCGACATGTGGGGACAAGTCATCGGCGGGGCTGGTTTTTCGGACTTCGATGCTGTCCGCCATCTCGAAGAACTTCTCGGCTATCCGCTTGACCACGCGGCGCTAAATGCCCGCTGGCGTCAACGCGGCGACGAGTTGATCGCGGCTCAGGCAGTTTTGCCCGGCGTGCGCGACTACCTGGACGACGCCCAAAAGCTTGGTCTCCGTCTGGCCATCGCTTCCAGTTCGAAGCACAGTTGGGTGGACACGCACCTGAACCGCCTCGGCCTGTGGGATTACTTCGAAATCGTCAAATGCGCCGACGACGTTTCACGCACTAAACCGGACCCGGAACTGTACCGCGCCGCCCTGGCCGCGCTCCACATCCGGGCGGAGGAGGCCATGGTCTTCGAGGATTCGCCCAACGGCGTGCAGGCTGCCAAAGGGGCACGGATTTTTACGGTAGCCGTGCCAAACTACCTGACACGCCAGCTTAAAATCGAAGGCGCAGATTGGACGCTGAAATCACTGGCTGATATGCGGCTGGAAGAATTGCTGGAGCAGATCAACCATCACTAAAGTCCATTTTCAATAGCGTAACAAGGCGCCGATACCCAGCTTTTCCAGCGACGGATTAGCGTACACGATCTCCACATCCCCGCCAGATTGCATCACCTTACGGACGGCCATCTCGACCGCGTCCTCGATCTCGGCGAAGCCCTGGCCACAGAAGGGGCAGGTAGCCAGTTTCTGGGTGGTCAGATAGTCGCAGCCCTTGCACTGGTAGCCGGCTGAACGGTAGCCCTCCTGCACAATTAGAGTCTGGACGCGCCCCTCGTGGACCGCGCTCAGTGTCTCGTCCAGGCGGACAACGCCGCCCGCGTCCTTCGCTGCACTGGTAATGATTGCGTCCACCAGCCGCGCCTCGCGGTGACGTTCGGCCTGTTGACCGATTTCCATCGTCCGAGCCAACACTTCGGTATGCTTGGTTGTCATGCTCATCGGGAAAGTCCCCACCACCAAACTCTGCCAGGCTTTGGGTAAATGAGAACGGAATTGAGCTACGTTGCCGTCCGTGCCGCCGATCAGGATACGGCGCACACGGTTCTCCTCAAAGAAGCGGATTGCGAATTCGACCGCCTCCTTGATGTTGCGGTCAACCACCGCCTCCGAATAGCGCGTTTGCCCGGCCGTCCCGCCGCGCTGCCCATGAACACTCGATGCGCCGCCGCGCTTGGTGTGGCGCACCGCCTCTCCCAAAATCCCCTCCTGTTCAATTAATTCGCCCAGTTGGAATAAAAACAGCCGCGCGCCCTGCTTGTCAATCAGCACCACGCCATAGCCGCCGAAGGAATCCAGCAGGTCCGCTAACGGCTTGACATAGGGATGTTCCCCCACGCGCACCTGGCTGCGTACAGACGCTGCAAGCGGGAAGGCGCGGAAAAAATCACGCGCAGCACATGAAAAGATCGCCACACTGCGACCTTTCCACTCGTGCGCGTGTTCAAAGTAATTCAATACTGCGGCCTTATCTTCGGGGGAGCTAACCACTTCGAGCATACTGCGTAACCGCAGCTTGAGCGTTTCGGCATTGCCTTCCAGCGGCTCAGTATTCAGGTAGACGCTGAGCACTGTTTCTGGGCTGGAAAAGCCAAGCAATTCCTGCAGGTCACGATCAGTTATCATGTTAACCTCCTGTGAATGGTTCGATCATCCAAAGGGCTATCCATATTGGCCGGGTAAGTCAGGTGATCCGGCTGAGAAAGAGACGTTGCACCTCCTTAGTAAAGATAAAAACGGTCAGAATTGACTGTCTAAAAAGTCATGCTGAGCGGAGCGAAGCATCCCCCTTTTTGTATGAGGAGACCCTTCCCTTCGCTCCCTGGCCTAGCCCGCCACATCGTCCCGATGTCCTTTAAGGGCGTTTGCCCAGAGTCAAAGTCAGGTCCATTGTCTGGTCGCCGCGCAGGATAGTCAATATGACCGTCTCGCCGGGCGACTTATTATTGATCAGGTAGCGGAGCAGATCGTCGAAACTCAGCACTGCGTGACCGTCAATGGCAATGATCAGGTCTCCACCGGCCTTCAGATCGTGAAAGCTGGTCGCCTGTGTCCCGGCGCGCAGCCCGGCCAGCTCCGCGGGGCCGCTGGGGGCCACGCTGGTAACATAGGCGCCGCCATATTGTCGCAAACCCAGTTCCTGGAGAATTTGCAGCGGCAAGTCGTCAAGTGCAGAGATTCCCAGGTAGGGATAATCGTATTTTCCGTATTGGATCAGATGGGGTACGACCCGTTTGACAATATTGATCGAGATGGCAAAACCAATCCCCGAGTTGACCGGATCACCCGTAGCGGTTGCCCCGGTTGTGCGGATGGCGCGGTTGACGCCGATCACTTCGCCATTCAGGTTGAGCAGCGGGCCGCCCGAGTTGCCGGGATTGAGCGCCGCGTCGGTCTGGATGATGTCGCCGGCCGAGAAGAAAGCGTTCCCGCCGGGCGCTTCGCGGTCCGATGGTAGAGTCCGTCCCACCGCAGAGATGATGCCGGTTGTCATCGTGCCGTTCAGCCCGAATGGATTGCCGATGGCCACTACAATCTGCCCTACCATGATTTGGTCGGAATCGCCCAAAGTGAGCGGATGTAATATAGCGGCCGGGACATCCACCTTGATAACCGCGATGTCGGAATCCGGGTCTGAGCCCACAATATTCCCGAAGACTTTATCGCCGGAGGGGAAGTCCACCTCGACCATGTCCGCGGCCTCCACGACGTGATAATTAGTGACGATGTAGCCGTCGGCGCTATAGACCCAGCCAGAGCCAAGCCCCAGCGGTGTGCCATCCGCCTTGGAGGTCTGGATCGCTACGACGCCGGGGCTGACTTGGGCGTAGATTGCGACCATCCGATCCTGCTGGCTGACAAGATCAGTCTGGCCGCCGGGCAAGGTTGCCAGGGTGGCCTGGGGCGCAGTGGGGGCAGCAGTTGGTGGCAGCGGGACGAGACCCGTCAACTGGCAGGCCATGATCGAAATTACCAGCGCCGAGAGGAATACCAGTAAGGTAACTTTCTTTCTCATAACTTTATCTCCATTTTTCAAGAATTCTCAAAGGACCCTTTTACTCCAGGCGCGCCGCCCCTTCCAGCAAGGCCTTTTGTTTGGCGTTGAGTTGGCGCGGAACCTGAACTTTGAGGTGCACAAACAGGTCGCCTTTGACCTGCGGATTCTTCAATTGCGGCATACCCCGTCCGGCCAGGCGGAAGACTTGTTCCGGCTGGGTGCCGGGTGGGACGGTCAGGATCACCTTGCCGCTCAAGGTATCCACTTGGGCCTCGCCGCCCAGCATGGCGGTGAAGACACTGACGCTGACCTGGGTATGCAGGTCATTACCCTTACGCTCGAAATTTGGATCTGCGGCTACCTCCAGCAGCAGGTAAAGGTCAGACGGCTGGCGGCCCGCGCCAGGCGGACCGCCGCCGGCGACGCGCACCTTCGTCCCGCTGCGGGTGCCGGCCGGGATTTTGATCTCCATTCGGCGGTGATCCGTCTTGATCTGGCGGGTGGTACCGGTGTAGGCCTCGCGCAAGCTGATGGTCACCGCCTGTTGGTATGTGGGTACAGGGCGCTGGCGACCACGCGTCGTCGCGCCGGCGTCCATCCCGGCGAAGATGGTGCGGAAGAAATCCGAGAACACGCCATCGCCGAAGAGGTCGTTGAAGTCGCCAAATTGCACGGATGGAGCGCCTGATGCGGGCCGCCCGCCGACCCCTCGCATTTCGGAGGTGGACCACTGCGACCAGTCGAATCCGCCCGGTGCGCCGTTCTGCCGCCAGCGCGAGTACGAATCGCCCAGTTGGTCGTAGCGGGAGCGCTTCTGTGGGTCACTCAAAACCTGATAAGCTTCGTTGATTTCCTTGAAGCGTTCTTCGGCGCGTTTATCGCCCGGGTTGCGATCTGGGTGGGACTGCATCGCCAGTTTGCGGTAAGAGCGCTTGATATCGGCGTTCGTGGCGCCGCGCTCCACACCCAGAATTTTGTAATAATCCTTGTATTCCATCGCTTTACTTTCTATTACTATTCTATGCCGAGCGGACTTCTAAAGTCAAGCGCGACGGGTACGGTCTAATACAACTCTAACCTGGACGCATTTCCGTGTTTATGAGTATACTAACCGAACAAGACTTGCAAAAGATAACAGATATGAGGATACCATGAATTCCATCTGCGTTTACTGTGGTTCGGCTGACAATATCCACCCGGACTATCTGCTTGCCGCGCGCCAAATGGGCGCGACCCTGGCCCGACACGGCCTCACGTTAATCTACGGCGGCGGGCGCACTGGCCTGATGGGTGCGCTGGCCGACGGCGCGCTGGAAAACGGCGGCCAGGTGGTCGGTGTGATCGTCGAGAGCATGAACATACCCGCTCTGGCGCACCCCGGTCTCAGTCGCATGGAAGTCACCCCCTTCATCCATCAACGCAAGGCGCGCATGTACGAACTGGCCGACGCTTACCTCGCCCTGCCCGGCGGATATGGCACCCTGGACGAACTCTTCGAAACCCTCACCTGGGCGCAGATCGGCGTCCATGCCAAAGCGATAGGCCTGCTGAATGTAAAGGGTTACTTCACACCTCTTTTAACCATGCTCGACTGCGCCCAACAAGAAGGTTTTATCTTTCCCGAACACCGCGCCGCGTTGCTGGTAGAATCTGAACCAGAAAAGATGCTGGAGGCAATCAAAAATCACCGCCATCCGCAGGAGGCAGTGAAACGCTGGATGCGGCAAAGCTGCTGAAGCCATCTGGAGGAGGAACCATGTCCTATACATCTATTCTTACCGAAACCCGCGGGCGGGTTGGATTGATCACTCTCAACCGTCCGCAGGCGATGAATGCACTCAACGGCACGCTGTTGGGTGAATTGGTGGCTGCGCTCGCAGCTTTCGATGCTGACCCGGCCATTAGTGCGATCGTCATCACTGGCAGCGAGCGCGCCTTTGCCGCTGGCGCGGACATCAAGGAAATGGCTGAGTCTACGGCCGTGGAGATGCTCGCCGGCAGCTTTGTCGAACAATTCGACGGTATCCGCAAGATCAAGAAGCCGGTTATCGCGGCAGTCTCCGGCTATGCCTTGGGCGGCGGCTGCGAGCTGGCCATGTCGTGCGACATGATCGTGGCCTCCGAGATGGCCAAATTCGGCCAGCCGGAGGTGACCATCGGCGTCATCCCCGGCGCGGGCGGGACTCAACGCCTGGCGCGCGCGGTGGGAAAAGCCATTGCGATGGAGATGGTGCTGAACAACCGGATGCTGTCGGCTGCCGAGGCGGCCCAGTTCGGGCTGGTCAACCACGTCGTACCGGTGGAGCGTTATCTGGACGAGGCGCTGGCGCTGGCGGCTGAACTTGCCGGGCGGGCGCCGCTGGCGGTGCGCCTTGGAAAAGAAGCCGTGAACAAAGCCTTTGAATTGCCACTGGCCGAGGGGCTGGAAGC
Source organism: Chloroflexus sp. (assembly GCA_020723995.1). Taxonomy (GTDB): domain Bacteria; phylum Chloroflexota; class Anaerolineae; order Anaerolineales; family Villigracilaceae; genus CG2-30-58-95. Next base: position 20,989 of record DYHT01000006.1, on the reverse strand, counting down.
CGAGCGGCGCGCATTTTATATGCTCTTTGCCACCGAAGATCAGAAAGAGGGCATGAAGGCGTTTGTCGAGAAACGCAAGCCGGATTGGATTGGAAAATAACCTGCGCAAAGAGTAGGGCGGGTTTCTTACCCGCCTTCAGCGGTCTTCCCGTCTGTCGTCATGCCGGCTTTTACCTATAAAACGATGCTCACGCCACTGACCTGGTCGGAAAACAACGGCATCACCTACGGCTCCGGTGCGGACGTCAACCGCATGGCAGAGTTCTTCGACTCGCAGATGCCCGCCGACCCGCCGGCCTTGTTGTGCCAGCGGGAAGATTGCGAACGGTGAACGGTGTAACGAACTCCGGATGTTCCATGCGGCGGGATAAGCTCTTTCACTGGTACGTAATCGGCTCGATACGAATGTTCTCCTTGCCGACCATGCCCTTGAGTTTATCCAGCAATTCATCGCACAGGTTGGTGGAATCGTTGGGGAATTCGATCAAATGACCACGCCCATTCTCGAAGATAACCAGCGAGAAGCGGTCCCGGCCGGGGTGGGAAATGAACGTCCCATGCAGGCGCTGGATGCGCCGGAAGTCACGCGCCGGGTCATCGCTGGGGTGCAGGATCACGTTAACCATCTGAGGGGGGTGGTCGGCATCCAAGAGGGCGGGAGAGGTGATGGGTGAGCGAGAGAGCAGGGGAGCAGAGGTGCGGGGAAGCGGGAAAAGCGCCTCTTCCCAGCCAGGCGGGAAGGCTTCTGGCGGCGGCGGAACAGAGTCGCCCTTGCCGGCATAAGCGGGGATGGGTTCGGCGACGCGCTGCGCAGGTGGCGCGGCCTTTTTCCCCACCGGTGACGATGTAACGGGAGCAGGCTTCAGGGAGTCCGTTCCGGCGGCCTTCGACTGCGCTTTGCGTTTCTCGGCTGAGACGGTCAGTTTATTAATGTCCGTCCGGATGTTGTCCACCAAAACTTTTGGCGGCGAGGACTGCGCGTCTACCTTGCCCTCGGCAATGATGATCTGGCCGATCTCCAGAATCGGCTCGAACTTTGTCCAGGTGCGCGGGAAAACCACCAGTTCGATGTTGCCCTGGATATCCTCCAATGTGACGAAGCTCATCATCTTGCCGGTCTTGGTCTGATGCGTGCGGATATTGGCGACCATGCCGGCTACGCGCACTTTCTCTTCGTGCGCGGCCTCGCCCAGTTGACCGGAGAAGTAACTGACGATCTGTGCAAAAGTTGCCATGTGAGAGGTGAGCGGATGCTCGGAAACGTACAGGCCGAGCAGTTCGCGCTCCCAGTTGAGCTGCTCACGGGGATCGAGGTCACGGACATCCGGCAGGCTGATGTTGTCGCTGACGCCGGTCGCCGCGCCGAAGAGACTCATCTGGCCCATCTGCTCGGCGCGGAAGTGGGCCGTGCTGACGGCCACGATGCGGTCGAGGGCGGCCAGCATGGCCGCGCGCCGGCCAAGGTGGTCGAGGGCGCCGACTTTGATCAAGCACTCTAAAGCGCGCTTGCCGACCGCGCGCAGGTCAACCCGCCGGGCGATGTCGTTCAGGCTGGTGAAGGGGCCGGCGGAGCGAGCTTTCAGGATCAGCTCCACCGCTCCCTGTCCGGCGTTCTTGACCGCGCCCAGCCCGAAGCGAATGGCTGGTGGCGGATGGCTGATGGCAGGTAGCTGATAGCCGATGGCAGATGGCGGGTGGCTCGTTTCGCTTGCTATCTGCAATTCGCTATCTGCTATCTGCAATTTGCTATCTGCTGCCGGCTCTATGGCGAAATCCCAATCGCTTTTGTTGATATCCGGCGGCAGGACTTCGATGCCCAGGTTGCGGGCTTCGGCAACGTAGAGAGCTACTTTTTCAATCTGGTTCTTCGAGACCGAGAGCAGGGCGGTCATGTACTCGGCCGGGTAGCGGCGCTTCAGGTACGCGGTTTGAACGGCGATAATTCCATAATCAGCCGCGTGGCTGCGGTTGAAGCCGTAGCGGGCGAACTCTTCCCAGTCACTGTAAATAGCCTCGGCGGTCTTCTCCGGGATGCCGTGCGCCGTCGCGCCGGCAACGAACTTGCTGCGATGCTTTTCGATTTCCTTTTTCTTTTTCTTGGAGATGGCGCTGCGCAAGTCATCGGCTTCTGAAGGGGTATATCCGGCCAGTTCGACCGCGGCGCGCATCAACTGTTCCTGATAGACAGGAATGCCGAATGTTGAGCTGAAGATGGGTTCGAGGGAGGAATGGCGGTATTCGGCTTGGCTCTTGCCGTGCATGCGGCTGATGTAATCGGGGATAAATTCCATCGGGCCGGGGCGGAAGAGCGCCACCATGGCGATGACGTGCTCCAGCAAAGTGGGCTTCATCTGTACCAACCAGCGGGTCATACCCGAACCTTCCAATTGGAAGACGCCGGCCGTATTGCCTTCACCTAGCATGAGATATGTGTCGGGATCGTCGGTGGGGATGTTGTCCAGGTTTAATGTGAACCCGTGCCGCTGCTGGATCAGGTCGCAGGCGCGCGCCATGATGGTCAGCGTGGACAGGCCGAGGAAATCCACCTTGAGCATCTTGAGTTTTTCCAAGATGCCCATCTCGAACTGGGTCACCGTTTTGATGGGCGTCTCCTCGGTATTGCTGGTGGGACGGTGCAGCGGCAGGTATTCGATCAGCGGCTTATCCGAGATGACCACACCCGCGGCGTGCGTCCCGGCGTTGCGGACGACGCCTTCCATCTTGCAGGCGGTATCAATCAGTTCACGGATGTGATCCGACGCTAGATACTCTTTCTTTAATTCCGAAACCTGCTCCACGGCCTCGGCCAGCGTCATCGGTTTGCCGGGGATATTCGGGACAAGTTTGGCGATGCGGTCCACTTCGGGGAGGGGGATGTCTTTCACACGCGCCACATCCCGCAAGGCGGCGCGCGCCCCCAACGTGCCGAAGGTGATGATCTGGGCGACCTTGTCCTGTCCATACTTTTGGACGGCGTATTCCAACATCTCGCCGCGGCGGTCATCGCGGAAATCCAGGTCAATATCCGGCATCGAAATGCGCCCCGGATTGAGGAAACGCTCGAAGAGCAGTTCGTGCTGAAGGGGATCAACCAGCGTGATGTCCAGCACGTAGGCAACGATCGAGCCGGCCGCCGAGCCACGCGCGTTGTACCAGATTCCCCGTTCACGGGCGTAGCGGCACAAATCCCAGACGATGAGAAAGTAAGCGTCGAATCCCATTTTGTGGATGACGCCCAACTCGTAGTCGAGCCGTGCGCGGACCGTGGGACTGGTCGCCCGTTCCCCGTAGCGACGCGCGGCCCCGTCTGCGCACAGCCTCTGCAGGTAGATTTCGGGCGAGAGTCCTTCAGGCAGCTCGAATTTTGGCAGCCGGTAATCCTTGACATCCAGGTTCACGTTGCAGCGCTCGGCGATCAGCAGGGTATTTGCCAGCGCCTTGGGAGCTTCGGCGAATAGGCGTGACATCTCCTCCGGTGTGCGCAGGTAATAAGATGGATCGGTCATGCGCATCCGGTCGGGATCGGTGAGCAGCGCGCTGGTCTGGATTGCAAGCAGGATGTCCTGCAGGCGGGCGTCCTCGGCGTTAATGTAATGCACATCGTTGGTGGCGATGAAACGCGAGTCGTAGCGGTGGCCCAGCTCGAGCAGGTTTTTGTTGATGCCCTCCAGCTCTTTGATGTCGTGCTGCTGAAGCTCGAGGTAGAAGTTGTCCTTGCCGAAAACTTCGTAGTAATAGTCGAGCGTCCTGCGGGCTGCGTCCACTTGACCATTTTCGAGCAGACGCGGCACCTCGGCGGACATGCAGCCGGAGGAACAGATCAACCCTTCGGCGTGTTTGGCGAGGAATTCCTTGTCAATGCGGGGATAGTAGTAGAAGCCTTCGAGCTGCGCCGCGGAGGCGATTTTGAGCAGGTTCTTGTAACCGGTCTCGTTTTCGGCCAGCAGTAGCAGGTGCGAAGACTTGCGATCTTCCTTCGAGTCGTGTTCCTTCATTGTCCGCGCCGCCATGTACGTTTCCAGTCCGATGATGGGCTTGATGCCGGCCTCTTTGGCGGCATGGTAGAACTCGATCACGCCGAACATCGTGCCGTGGTCGGTGATGGCGAGCGCAGGCATATTCATCTCTTTGGCGCGCTTGACCAGCTTCTTGATGTTCGAGAAGCCGTCGAGCAGTGAGTATTCGGTGTGGACGTGGAGGTGGGCGAAGGACATTACCGGTTGAAGGTTGAAAGTTGCAGGGCGCAGGTTTAACGTGCCAACCTGCGAACCTGTAAATGTGTAAACAGGTCAAGGCGATTATAGCACGCAGAGGGAATGATAGAACCTATGTTTGGCTTAAAAAATCAGCCTGGGATTGAATTCCCAGGCTGAAATACAAAGTCCGCTAAAGTGGACTGAAGCCTCTCGATTGGAACCAATTCCCCACCATTTTCTCTTTGTGCTATCATTATTGCCAAGAGAGGAGAATCCCATATGAAAAAAACCTCGCATATCTGGTTCGTCGCTGTCTTGTTCATTGTCGTGACCCTGGCTTGCGGCACCCTGCCCACCGTTTCGCCCACCTTGGATGTCAAAGATGTAGTGGCGACCCAACTCGCGGCAACCCTGACGGCCCTCGCGCCGAGCGCGCCGGACCTGGCCACGGCTGCGCCTCCCGAAGCCGCTCCAACGCTGCCTCCCCTGCCGCAACCGCTGCGCGTGGCATACGTCAAAAGCGGTAACGTCTGGCTTTGGACGGAGGGCGTTGGCGCAATGCAACTGACAGCCTCCGGCGGTATCCAGGATGTGCGCATCTCGGACGACGGCCAGGTGGCGGCCTACGTGCGCGAGAGCATCCCGTTCCGCCCGGAAATCCTCGCCATCAACAGCGACGGGAGCGGTGAGCGCATACTGGTCAGTTCGGCCGATTTCCTGGCGACTTACAGCGGCAGCCCCAGCGACGCCCCAAGCGGAATTGGGGTATTCCACATGGGCTGGCGGCCTGGCAGCCACATGCTGTATTACAACACCCGGTTGCTCTACGAAGGGCCTGGACTGGTCGTGCATGATGACTTGCGCATGGTCAATGCCGATACCCTTGAAAAGGTGACCATTTTCAACCCTGGAGAGGGCGGGGTGTTCTACTTCTCTCCCAACGGCGCCCAGCTTGCCCTAGTCACGCCGACGAGCATCAGCCTGGCGGACGCCGAAGGCAGCAACCTGCGCCGTAACGTGCTCACGTTTGCATCCGTGATCACTTACAGCGAATATCTTTACTACCCCAACCCCGTCTGGGCGGCTGATTCCAGCGCGCTGCGCGTCGCCATTCCCCCCGCCGACCCCATGCTTGTGCCGCTCAACCCGACCGGACTTTGGTACATCCCCATTGACGGCTCACCCGCAGTTTTCAGCGGGAACATCCAGACCAACTCATTTGCCTGGCCTGATACGGCCATCTCGCCCGACCTGAGCCGCGTTGGATATGCCGTGCCCGTTGGCGTTCCGACCGACAACCTGCGCGAGCTGCACCTGGCCAACGCCGACGCCACTGGCGATACGGTCTACATCAGTGGAGAAAGCGCTGAGTTCATCGGCTGGCTGCCCAATTCCACGCAATTCGTTTTCGTGGTACGCGGCGGTACGCACGTGGGGAGCGTAGGGGGCGGCTATACCACCCTTTCCACCGATCCATTCCTGATGCGCGCTATCACCTGGGTGGACAGTACGCATTTCCTCTATCTGTGGAACAATTCCGGTACTTGGGAATTGCGTTACAACCTCCTGGGCGGCGTCGGCAGCACCTTGCTGGATACAGGCCAAATCTGGGGCTACGACTATTCGAACTGAGCGCGTTTGATAATTTTCTTCGCTCCCTGCGGTCGCTCACCTGTGCCTGCGGGGCTGGCGCAGGCAGTTTGCCCTATCTTATCACTCACGACCTATTTCAGCCAAGATGTACTAGAATTTTCAGCTAAATTACAAACACACAAGTTGTAGTATAATATATTTATGAAAATTCAGCGGTTTTTGCTTGCAAAACTCGAAGATACGATAACGCCAGGCAAAGTGCTGGTGCTGTACGGCCCGCGCCAGGTGGGGAAAACCACTCTGGTCACAGATCTGCTTGCTCGCACAGCCCGGCATCATCGTTTCATCAACGCGGACGAGTTGGTCTACCGCGAAGCGCTCTCCAGCCAAAGCCGGCAGACACTCGGCCAGTTGCTGGGCGATAACCAGTTGCTGGTCATTGACGAAGCCCAGCGCGTGCCAAACATTGGACTGAACCTGAAAATTCTGGTGGATAGTTTCCCCCAAGCGGCCATTATTGCGACCGGTTCGGCCTCATTTGACCTTGCAAACAAGATCAGTGAGCCGCTTACCGGACGCGCCCTCACCTTCACGCTTTACCCGGTTAGTTATAAGGAAATCCAGGAAACGATTGGCGCTTTCGATGCTCACAACCAGTTGGGACGCTGGCTGGTCTGGGGCGGCTACCCGGCAGTTGTCACAACTGAGAATCCAGCCGCACGCGAAAAATTGCTCGGTGAACTGGTCGGCGCTTATCTCTATCGGGACTTGCTGGAACTGGAGGGCATCCGCCGTGCGGAAAAAATCGTAGACCTCCTGCGCCTGCTGGCATTCCAGATTGGCAGCCAGGTTTCTCTGGCGGAACTGGCCTCCAATCTATCCCTGAGCCGCGATACGGTGGAACGTTATCTTGATCTGTTGGAGAAAGTTTTTGTCATTTTCAAGGTGCGCGGTTTTTCGCGCAACCTGCGCAAAGAAATCAGCAAGAACCCACGCTATTATTTCTACGATAATGGGGTGCGCAACAGCCTCATCATGAATTTCAACCCGCTCAACCTGCGCAGCGACCTCGGCCAATTATGGGAGAATTTCCTGATGATCGAGCGCTGTAAGGCAAACCAGTACGCCGGTCGTTCCGCGAATACTTATTTTTGGCGTACCTATGATCAGAAAGAGATAGATTGCATCGAAGAACGCGGCGGCAGGCTCTACGGATTTGAATTCAAATGGCAGGGTGAGATGAAAAAAGCCACCCGGCGTGAGTTCACCGAAACCTATCCCAATGCCGAGTTGGTCACTGTCCATAAAGAGAATTTTGAAGACTTTGTGAGTTGAAATTATACTGAAAGCGGGCATAAATTGCGGTTTTAAGAAACGAGAAACAAAAGATTTGGTAATATCAGGGCATGACGATACAATTTGAATTCAGCCCAGAAATCTTGGCTCTTTGGGAGTTGCCGTGATTCTGTACACGGATGCCACGGATTTCACGGATTCACACGGAAAAAAGCATTAAAAATCCGTGTTTTTCCGTGTCCGTCCGTGTAATCCGTGTCCAAAAGGTCTTAGTCACGGCGATTCCCAATGAACCAAAAAAACTCAATTTCCGTTGCCGCAAAGTAGGCATGCTGCCTGCCAAAGCCGATCCAGAAAAGCAGCAAGAGTTTCTGGAACAAGAGATTCAGCCTCGTTTAGAAGAAGCACAGGCAGGCAAACGGGTTGTTCTCTTTGTAGATGCAGCGCATTTTGTGTTATCGGCCTTTCTCGGCTTTCTTTGGTCAGCCACGCGCATTTTTATTCGAGCGCCATCGGGGCGTCAGCGTTTCAATGTCTTGGGCGCTCTCAATGCGATCACGCATGAAATGACCACCATCACCAACGATGCCTACATTACCGCTGAGAGTGTGTGCGCACTGTTGGAGAAGATTGCCAATCTTTATATCGGTATACCCATCACCATCTTTTTCAACTCTTTGAATAACCGCAATTTGTGACCGTGTGAGGTATATAATCCCCCTCCGAAAGGTACTTTTTCATGCTCCAGAAATTCATCAAACCTTCGGGGGCGACCCGGACAAGCGCAAAACCCCCCCCCTACTTTTTGGCCGCCTTTCCCATCAATTCCAAGGCTAACCCCTGGAATTTACGTTTAATTTCCACAGGATTGAAGGGCTTGAGCATTTTCACCGGCCAGCGTTCGGCTTCGTCGGGAAAAGATTCGGCGCGATGGAGCGCAATGGCAAACCAGTACAGGTCAAAACCAGGGTCTTTTTGCGCTGCCTGTTCTAGCAATGGCTCAAGCGGTTCTTTCTGCATGATGAAATACAAATCCACGGCGCCACGCGGCTCGGCGCGGCCAAAATAGGCCAGTAATTTGTCCACGCGCAAGTCGGCATAGTCGTTCACGTATACTTCCATATCAGTCAGCACAGGCGGCTCGAAACGGTAAGGTGAATCAAACGCCAGGTCTATTTTCAGGCTGTCCTGTCCCTGGGTGAAGAGGAATTGGGCAAAGGATGAGAAACGCCGTATTACATTGACTTGCAGCCCGCGTTCGGCAAAGTGTTTTTCGATTTGGTAAGAGGTTGGTAAAACAAGGCCATCCACACCGGTAAAGATAAAGATCGAATGAGAGGCGATGACCCAGATAGAACTCTGCCAGGGCCGTATCGCCTGCAAGGAAGAACTGGGATTGGTCAGGCAGGGAAGCAAAGACGGATAAGAACGCCTTCTGGATCGGCGTCAGGATCCCAAATCCCCGCAATTTATCGGGCATATTCGCTCTCAAGGAAATACTTCCACAGGCTGTACAGGTGCTGCGGAAGATCGAGGGTCTCAAGTTCGCGCCGGACTTCCTGTAAATCCAATGCGCACACATCTTCGGCCCGCCCGTGCGTCAAAATCTGCCGCAACAGCCATCGCCGCTGGAATGGATCGGCGGTATCAATCCTGTCTGTGCTCCAGACAATGTAACGCGGTATTTTCATGGCCAAAGATAAACCTCTTATGAAATTAATATACCACGATTCGCCGAAAATGCTATAATCACCCCCCGAAAGGTTCCCTATGCTCCAAAAATTTGTCAAAGCCTTCGGGGGCGACCCCAATAAGCGTGAGATCGAAAAACTGAGCGGTCTCGTGGACCAGATCAGCGCCCTCGAGCCGGAATTCGAGTTCCTGTCCGACGAGGCGCTGCGCGCCAAAACGGACGAGTTCCGGGCGCGCATCGCATCAAACCTCCCCCACTTGGGGGGGACCGAGGGGGGTCTTGACGAGAAAGAACATCGCCAGGCTGAACAAGATGTTCTCGACGAAATCCTCCCCGAAGCCTTCGCCGCGGTGCGCGAAGCCAGTAAACGCACCATCGGACTGCGCCCCTACGACGTGCAATTGCTCGGCGGGGTCGTCCTGCATCGCGGCACCATCGCCGAGATGCGCACCGGCGAGGGCAAGACGCTGGTCGCCACCCTGCCGCTCTACCTGAACGCGCTGACCGGCAGGGGTTGTAATCTCGTCACGGTCAACGATTACCTGGCGCGGCGTGACGCCCGCTGGATGGGGCCGATCTATCACGCCCTCGGGTTGACGGTCGGTGTCCTGCAAATGGCCGCCGCCACTGAAAACGGTAAAAAGGCCTTCCTTTACGACCTGTCAAAGGAATCCTCGCGTGAAGACCAGGATCAATTGCGCTTGGTGGATCGCCGCCTGGCCTACGCGGCCGACATCACCTACGGCACCAACTCTGAGTTCGGCTTCGACTACCTGCGCGATAACATGACCATGCGCCTGGAGGATCGTGTCCAGCGCGGCCACCACTACGCCATCGTGGACGAGGTGGACAACGTCCTCATTGACGAGGCGCGCACCCCGCTGATCATCTCCGGCCCGGCCTCAGGTGACGTGGAATGGTACGGCAAGATGGCGCAGCTCGTGCGCCAGTTACGCCCAGAGGATTACGAGATCAGTGAAAAAGATCGCACCGTCTCGATGACCGAGATCGGCAGCGCGCATGTCGAGCAATTGCTCGGCCAGCCGCTGCGCGACCCCGACCACCCCGAAGACGTGACCCCTGAACAGGCGCGCCTGCTTGGCCATCTCGAGCAGGCCTTGCGCGCCCAGCACCTCTTCAAGCGCAACAAGGATTACCTCGTCCAGGGCGGCAAGGTGGTCATCGTGGACGAATTCACCGGGCGCCTGATGCCCGGCCGCCGTTGGTCGGATGGTTTGCACCAGGCCGTGGAGGCCAAAGAGGGCGTAAAGGTCGAACCGGAGAACATCACCTACGCCACCATCACCCTGCAGAACTACTTCCGTATGTACGAAAAGCTGGCCGGCATGACCGGCACAGCCCTGACCGAGGCGGAAGAGTTCAGCAAGATCTATAAACTCGATGTACTGCCCATCCCGACCAACCTGGAATACCAGGTTGTCGGACCGAATGCGCCGCTGGTCGAACTTAAAGCCAAGGACGAAGAGGGATACGAGTACGCTTACTTTGCCAAGCGGGAGGCCCCCCCCTCCGCCCCCCCCATTTTCGCAGAAAATGGGGGGAGAACGGGGGGGGTCTTCTACCGCCGCAAGGACTATCCCGATACCATCTATCGCACCGCGGAAGCCAAGCTGCGCGCCCTGGTGCGCGAGATCGTCTATTACCACGTCAAAGGACGGCCGATGCTGGTCGGTACGACCTCGGTCGAGAGTTCGGATCGCCTGTCGAACCGGCTGCGTGCGGAACCGATCCGCCGCTTGATGCAGGTGCTGTTGATCCGCCATGCCTGGCTGGCAACCAACGAGCGCGTCGAGGATGGGCGCGCCATCCCGGAACTCGCCGAGCTGAGCAAGCCGCTCGACCAACTCCGCCCCGAGGAGCTGCGCCCGATGGCGCGCGACCTGGGACTCTCACTCAATCCCGAAGAGGCCGCCAACCTGACGCGCCTGCTCGAAATCCTGCAATTCGCGCCAAAAGACACGCACCGACTTCAGTCGGTGCTACAAGGCGGCGTCCCGCACCAGGTGCTTAATGCGCGCAAGCATACCGAGGAATCACAGATCATCGCCGGCGCGGGCGCCTTCGGTGCGGTGACCATCGCCACCAACATGGCCGGGCGCGGCGTGGATATCAAATTGGGCGGAGATCTGGCCGAGGAGATCATCGCCGCGGTGGCGCGCGTCCTGCGCAAGGCCGGTTACAAAGACCCCTACGACATGACCTTGCAGGAACGCCGCGAGGCGCTCCAGAAGGTGGAACCTTCTCTTTATGGCATCTACGAGACCGAGGTCAAGTTCTTCCTCAAACACTTCGATGACATGGAACGCGTCAAGGAACTGGGCGGCTTGCATGTCATCGGCTCCGAACGGCACGAGGCGCGCCGCATTGACAACCAGTTGCGCGGCCGCGCCGCCCGCCAGGGCGACCCCGGCTCGTCGCGCTTCTATCTCTCGCTCGAAGACGACCTGATGCGCCTGTTCGGCGGCGAACAGGTCAATGGCTTGATGCAGCGCTTGAGCATTGACGACGATTACCCGCTCCAGGCGCGCCTGGTCAGCGGCATCATCGAGCAGTCGCAGCACCGCGTCGAGGGCGCCAACTTCGACGTGCGCAAGCACCTGCTCGAATACGACGATGTGCTCAACTCGCAGCGCATGAGGATCTACTCCCAGCGTGACCGCGTCTTCGAGAAGAAAAACCTGACCGAAGATGTGGATGAACTCCTGCGCCTGGAAGTCGAGCGGCGCGTCTCGGAAGCCGTCGAAAGTGGGGAGCTTTGGCGCCTGCTGGCCTGGCTAGAACGGATCCAGCCGGTCTTTGGCGTCGTCGAGGGCGCTTTCCCCTCCTTCACTTACAAAATCCTGCTGCGTGAATTTGCGGATTTAAAGGCCGATCTGCGCACAGCCCTCATAGATATTGCCCGCCGCACCCTGCGGGCTGAACATGCCTATTTCCTCCATGCCATCCAGGAGCAGATTGATCGCGCCGGGGAAAGCCTGGACAGCCAGATTAAAGATCGGACCGAGGCTCTCGATACCTTCTTCGATGCTTTCAGAGATAACGAAGAAGGCGGGCCTCGTCGCCCGCAAGAGATCCTGGAGGAACTCCAGGGCCTCGTCCACATCCCGCTGCGGCTTTCGTCCGAACAGATGCGCTCTCTGGCTGAAGACCCGCGCCAGGTGGAAGATACCATCCGTGATCAGGTAGAGGCTTTCATCGCCAATTTGACTCTCACCCGCTTGATTGCCACCATAGCATTTCGCCTGGGCGAAAGTCTCGGCCTGGAGGCGGCCGAACTCCAAGAGCTCGACTGGGACGAGATCGCTGAACGTCTCGAGGACAGGACGCGTGAGGTGCTCGATTCCCGGCAGGAGCGCCTGGTGGGCGAGGACGGCCAGATCACCCGCGACCTGGATTCCTTCCTCGAACGCCAGGGCGATCTCCCGCTCGGCAACCAGTTCCGTTTGCGCCTGCTGGCGCTCATGGCACAGGGCGCCCGTACCTATTTTGATAGCAAGACCCATCGCCAGATGCGCCAGGTTTTCACTCGCCTGCATTACGTCTATTTGGGCAATGAACTGCTGGCGGACGCCTCCACCGAATCCCTGACGGAGGATGTTTTGGAACACCTCGAGCAGGCGCAGATCGCCCTGAACAACGCTTGGGGCGAGAGCGAATTTCGCCGCCTGAGCCAGAATGCAAATCGCCTCGCGGACCTTGGGCCGGCTGCCGCCGTTCTGGGCGAGGAGCGGCTCGAGCAGTCCCCCTCGACCCTCTCCGAGTCCGAGCGCGCCGCCCTGACCGGAGAGCTTGGCCGCCGCGTCCAGACCGAGATCTACCGCCAGGTGCTGCTCGGGGCGATCACCGAGCTGTGGGTTGATTACCTGACGCGGGTCGAGGCGCTGCGCGTTTCCATCGGCCTGGAGGCCTATGCCCAACGCGATCCGCTGGTACAGTACAAAAGTCAAGCTTCCGAGATGTTCCAGAACCTGCTAGGCGAGATCCGCGCGGCGGTCATCAGCCGTATTTTCCTTTACCAACCGCGCCCTTTCATTGCAACGCCATTGGAAACGGCCTCCACACCGGCCCCGGCTGTCCAGGCGCAGACGGTCCCGCGTAAGAAAAAGCGCCACCGGCATTAGTAACTATCTCAAAAGAGGCCGGCCGGGCTCCCATGCCCGGCAGTTCGACCGTCTCCGCTGAGTTTTGAGATAGTCTCTTAGTGGTAGCCGCTCCGCAGCTGCCTTAGACGAATTCCTCTGTGAAGAGCACGCTGGATTATTATCAAGCCTTACCCAAGGTCGAACTCCATCGCCATATGGAAGGCTCTTTACGCCTGGCGACTATGCTGGATATTGCCAGAGCACATGGGATCACCCTCCCGACCAACATCACACGCCTGCGCCATCTCGTCCAGGTGCAAAACGGCGAACCATTCACTTATCAGAATTTCCTAGCCAAGTTCACCACCCTGCGCATGCTCTATCGCTCGCCGGAGGCCATTGACCGCATCACCCGCGAGGCTATCCAGGATGCGGCGCAGGATAATGTCCGCTATTTGGAATTGCGTTTCACGCCGGTCGCCCTCAGCCGCGCCGAGCGTTTTCCCCTGGATGAAGTCATTGACTGGGTCTGCGAAAGCGCCCGGCAGGCGGCAATGGAATTCGGCATTATGGTGCGCCTGCTGGCCAGCGTCAACCGCCATGAGAGCCTGGAATTGGCCGAGCAGGTGGCCTGGATGGCGGCTGACCGTATCGAAAAAGGATTGGTCGGTCTCGACCTGGCCGGCAACGAGGCGGAATTTCCCATCCAGCCTTTTATCGGCATCTTCCGCGAGGCGCAGCAAGCCGGGCTGCGCATCACCGTCCACGCCGGGGAATGGGCCGGGGCAGCCAGTGTGCGCAGTGCGCTTGAAGACATGAATGCCGAGCGCATCGGTCATGGCGTGCGCATTTTGGAAGATCAGTCCGTGGTAGCGTTGGCCCGCGAGCGCGCCGCCAGCTTTGAGGTCTGCGTAACGAGCAATTACCAGAGCGGCGTCGTCCCTGCGCTGGAAGCGCATCCGTTAGTGAGGATGCTGGAGTATGGCCTGAATGTCACGCTGGCCACCGACGACCCCGGCATCTCGCAGATCACGCTGGGTGATGAATATCGCCAGGCCTGCGAGACCCTGGGCATGACGCGCCAAGTATTGCACGAGCGCATCCTGGCCGCCGCGCGAGCGGCTTTTCTGCCAGATGAGGAGCGCGCCGGGCTGATTAGCCGACTGGAGAAGGAATTCAGATGTTAAATTTTTCGGATAGACTCTTAAGGTCTATTCGACGCCAAAGGAGTTTTTATGACCCCGGATTATTTCAATGCCCGTGATGTACTGAAAGTCAGACACGGAAAATATACGATCTACCGCCTGGATGCGCTCGAAAAGGCCGGTCTGACCAGGCTCAGCAAGCTGCCCTTCTCGATCCGTATTATGCTGGAGGCGGCCTTGCGCCAGTGCAACGAGCGCGAGATCACCCAGGAAGATGTCAAGAATATTGCTGCCTGGGCCCCAGCCCCCACCCAATCCCCCTCATCGCAAGCCATGTGGGGGGCTAAAGGGGGGGCAGGCATCCCCTTCCTGCCGGCGCGCGTCATCATGCAGGATTTCACCGGCGTGCCGGCGGTTGTGGATTTGGCTGCTATGCGCGCCGCCGTCGCCCGACTGGGTGGCGACCCGCAGAAGATCAACCCGCTCGTGCCGGTGGATCTGGTCATTGACCATTCGATTCAGGTGGATTTCTTCGCCACCGCGGATGCCCTGCAGCGCAATACCGAGATCGAATTTCAACGCAACCGCGAGCGTTATGAGTTTCTGAAATGGGGACAGAAAGCCTTCACCAATTTTCGCGTCGTCCCACCCATGACCGGCATAGGGCATCAGGTCAACCTGGAATATCTGGCGGAAGTCGTCGGAGTCCGGCGTCTCCAGACGCCGGAAGTCCGAAGTCAGGAGACTTCGGAGTCCGGCGAGTTAATAGCCTTTCCCGATACCCTGGTCGGCACCGATTCGCATACCACTATGATCAACGGCCTGGGCGTGCTCGGTTGGGGCGTGGGCGGCATAGAGGCAGAAGCGGCCATGCTCGGCCAGCCGATGGATATGCTTCTGCCGGAGGTGATCGGGTTCAAGCTCCACGGCAAGCTCGCGGAGGGCGTCACGGCTACCGACCTGGTTCTGACCGTCACTCAAATGCTGCGCCAGAAGGGCGTGGTG
The DNA here is from genome assembly GCA_020723995.1 of Chloroflexus sp. GTDB lineage: Bacteria > Chloroflexota > Anaerolineae > Anaerolineales > Villigracilaceae > CG2-30-58-95. The sequence goes on along the minus strand of DYHT01000006.1, from coordinate 5,958 downwards.
GACAAGTTCGTCGAGTTCTACGGTCACGGCCTGGACAGCATGTCCCTGCCTGATCGCGCCACCCTGGCTAATATGGCGCCCGAATACGGGGCGACGGTGGGCTTCTTCCCGGTGGATGCCGAGACACTGCGCTATCTGCGCCTGACCGGTCGAAAAGCCGAACAGGTCGAACTGGTCGAAGCGTATTATCGTGCGCAAGGTTTGTTCCGGGATGCAAATACACCTGACCCTGAGTTCACCGCCACACTCGAACTGGACCTGGGATTTGTAGTGCCCTCCCTGGCCGGCCCCAAACGCCCGCATGACCGCGTGGTGCTGAACGATATGAAACAGGTCTTTGAGCAGGCGCTGACCACTCCAGTGAAGGAACGCGGCTACGAACTCAAACCCGAGGAGGTTGGCCGCACGGCTACCTTCGGCACCAATGGCGGCTCGCTGCAGATCGGTCACGGCGCGGTGGTCATCGCCGCGATCACCTCCTGCACCAATACCTCCAATCCGTCGGTGATGATCGGCGCTGGCCTGATTGCCAAAAAGGCGGTCGAAAAGGGGCTGACGGTCAAGCCGTATGTCAAGACCAGCCTGGCGCCCGGATCACGTGTGGTAACCGAGTACCTGCGACAAGCCGGCTTGATCGAGCCGCTTGCCAAACTGGGCTTTAACGTGGTCGGCTACGGCTGTACCACCTGCATCGGGAACAGTGGCCCGCTGCCGGGTGAGGTGGCCAAAGCGGTTAGCAGCGGCAACCTCGTTGCTGCGGCGGTCATATCGGGCAACCGCAACTTCGAGGGGCGCGTCCATCCCCTGGTCAAGGCCAATTACCTGGCCTCCCCTCCGCTGGTCGTCGCCTATGCCCTGGCTGGGACAGTGGATATTGACCTGGCTGCCGAACCGATCGGTATGGGTAATGATAACCGGTCTGTTTACCTGAAAGATATTTGGCCGACGACGCAGGAGATCCTGGATACGGTTGCTTCCAGCCTCGATGCGCAGATGTTTCGTGAGAAATACGCGCATGTGTTTACCGGCAACGATCTATGGAACCAGATCAAGGTGACCGAGAGCGACCTTTACCAGTGGAATGAAGACTCGACCTATATCCAACATCCACCTTTTTTCCAGTCAATGACGCTGGATGTGGCGCATATTACTGAGATCAAAGGCGCTCGTCTCCTGGCCCTGCTGGGCGATTCGATCTCCACCGACCACATCTCCCCGGCGGGGGACATCGCCGCGGATAGCCCGGCTGGCAAGCACCTGCAGGCGCATGGCGTGGTGGTGCGCGACTTCAACTCCTACGGCTCACGGCGCGGCAACGATCGCGTCATGACGCGCGGCACGTTTGCGAATATCCGCCTCAAGAACTTGCTTGTGCCGGGCGTGGAAGGGAACGTAACGATCTACTTCGAGCCGCCAGACGGTGGACCGAGGACGGTAGACGGTCAACCGGCCATCGTCCATGGTCAGAGAATGCCCATCTTCGACGCGGCGATGAAATACAAAAAAAATAGCGTGCCGACCATTGTGATTGCGGGCAAGGAATATGGCACCGGCTCCAGCCGCGACTGGGCAGCCAAAGGCACGCTGCTCTTGGGCGTCAAAGCCGTGATAGCTGAATCCTTCGAGCGTATCCACCGCTCAAACCTGGTTGGCATGGGCGTGCTTCCGCTCAAGTTCATGCCCGGCGAGAATGCCGAATCACTCGGCCTGAAAGGTGACGAAATATTCGACATCGAGTGCTTGCGCGATGACATGCCCCCGCAGGGCAGCCTCAATGTGCGCGTGCGTAAGCCGGATGGCAGGGTGGAACTTTTCGAGACGCAGGCACTGTTGAATACGCCCGCGGAGGTGGAATATTATCGCAACGGCGGTATCCTGCAGACAGTGCTGCGGAATATGGTGAAGTCGGCAGTAAAGTGACTGTCACTTCAGGCAAAGTTACGGGTTATTGCTATCGTAATTAAAAACTCTCACGAAACGAGATTTGAATATTGAACAATAAATTGCTATATTTGCTGGGGCGGAGCATCGTCCGGTTGTATGCGCGTCTGATGTTCAACCTGGATATTCGCTGGCACGATGATCCCTCGCCGGGGCCGAAACTGTTCGTTGCCAATCACCCCAGCGCAACCGACCCGTTTCTCATTCACCTGGTCGCGCCTCAACCAATGAGCGTGCTGATCACGGTCAATGCCTTCACAGTGCCAGTGCTGGGTTACTATCTGCGTAAAACCCGGCAGATTTGCGTGGACCCCAAGCAGGGTAGCGCGGCGTTGGAAGAAGCCCGCCGGTTGCTTGAAAATGGACGTCCGGTGGCGGTTTTCCCCGAGGGCCTGATCAGTCCGCAGGAGGGCGGATTCCACACCCCGCGCAGCGGCGCGGCGCGGCTGGCCTTGAAGACTGGCGTGCCGGTCATTCCGGTCGGCATTTACCTGCCCCGTGAGCGGACACTGCGCATCACCTCGGGCATCAGCGGCAAGCAGACGACGGCCAATTGGTATCTGTGCGGGCCATACAGCGTCACTGTCGGCCAACCGATGAGATTCGAGGGCGATGTCGAAGACCGCGAGCAAGTGCGTGGCGTGACGCTCAATATCATGGAACGCATCCGGGCGCTGGCGCAAGAGAGCGAGCAGCGCCTGTGCAGACGCAAACTGCGCCCGGGCAGCGTGACGGCATAAAAAAAGGCCGCGCACATCCAAGATACGCGGCTTTTTTTATCCAATCAGGCACTATTCAGGCCTTGACCGCCGCGCGTCCAGCCTGAAAGGCTTTTACGTTGACAGCAATGTGCTTCGCCGGGAGGTGGGTTTTGATTGCTTCCAGCCATTCGCTTTCCGGCGTATCCAGCAGCGCCGAGAGCGCCCCCAGGATGGCCACGTTAGCCGCGCGCGGGTTGCCGACTTTTTCGGCAATTTCCAGCCCATTCACCCAGAAGATTTGTCCGGCCACTTTTTCCAATCCGGCTTGAATCGCGGCGTCATCGGGGTATTTCAAGTCGCCAGCTTTGACGGTAATCGGCTCGATGCACTGATTGTTGACCAGCACCGCGCCGCCCGCGCGCAGGTGGCTGATATAGCGCACGGCTTCCAGTTTTTCAAAGGCCACCAGAAAGTCCACCTCACCCTTGCCGATGATGGGGGAGAAGACTTTTTCACCCCAGCGCACAGTCGAGGTCACGCTGCCGCCGCGTTGTGACATGCCGTGAATCTCAGCCTTTTTGGCCTCGTATCCCAGGCGCAGGCCAAGTTCGGCCAGGATGTCGCTCGCCAGGAGCGTCCCTTGTCCGCCCACTCCTACCAGCAAGAAATTGATATTTTTCTTGGTCATAGCATCTCCAGAGGTAGGGCAGGTTTCTATACCTGCCGCCAGATGGCGGGTAAGAAACCCGCCCTACTAAGATGGCGGGTAAGAAACCCGCCCTACTAAGATGGCGGGTAAGAAACCCGCCCTA
>DYHT01000006.1:1597-2404 GCA_020723995.1 Chloroflexus sp. | reverse complement strand
CTAAGCTTCCGTCTCTTCCAAGGCGCGCATCTGCTCGCGAAACAGGATGGCATCCCGTGGGCATACTTGGGCGCAGATTTCGCAGCCGGTGCACATTGACGGGTCAATTTCCGCCAAAGGACGGTTGTACTTCGGGTCGAGTTTTTCGGATTTCAGAATCGCCGGGCAGCCGATGCGGAAACAGATCGTGCAGCCGTTGCATTTATCTTCAATGACCTTCAGAGGCATCCATGTGTTGCGCTCTTCCGGTAAGAGGGCGCAGGCGTGTTCGGTAATCAGCACCCCCGGGCCGTCCTCTTTTAGCCATGATTTCAGCGTCTTCTCGATGGATTCGACATCCAGGGCATCCACCGTCGCCACACGCTGGATGCCCAGGGCGCGCACCAGCGGTTCGAGTTCGATCTGCACCGTCTCTTTTTGCTGGAGCGTGCGCCCCGTGCCGGGATTCTCCTGGTGGCCGGTCATGCCGGTGATGCGGTTGTCCATGATGATGGTGATGACGTTGCTGCGGTTATAGGCCACGTTTATTAATGCCGGGATGCCGGTGTGGAAGAAGGTCGAATCGCCAAGCACCGCGAAGTGACGCTCGCTATCGCCGGCCACGGCCGCGCCATGCGCCACGCCGATGCTGGCACCCATGCAGCCGCAGGTGTCTATGGCACTCAACGGTGGGATCACACCCAGCGTGTAGCAGCCGATGTCGCCGTTGATTGGCAGGCCAATTTTATGCAGGATATAGAGCGTGCTGCGGTGCGGGCAGCCCGCGCATAGCACGGGCGGGCGGGCGGGGAAAGACCCCCCTCCCCC
>DYHT01000006.1:0-1587 GCA_020723995.1 Chloroflexus sp. | reverse complement strand
AAAGGGGCCCTTGGGGGGGAGGGGGCGGGGGGGCAGGCAGAAGTCCCGCCTTGATCCCGGCCGCGCGGACAGAACCCGGGTCCAGTTCGCCGATCAGCGGGAAAATCGTCTTGGTGTTTGGATAATGGTTGCTGATAGCGCAACCATAATAGTCAACATCTTCCGGCTGATACAAATTAATCCCCATCAGCCACACCTGCTCCTCGATGAACGGGTCGAGTTCTTCCAGCACGATCAATCGCTCGACGCGGCCGGCAAAATCCTGGATCATGCGCTTGGGCAGCGGGTAGACCATGCTCAGCTTGAGCGTGCTGGCTTGCGGGAAGACATCGCGGGCGTATTGGTAGGCCACCCCGGCGGTGATGATGCCCAGTGAGGCGGCGCGCATTTCGATGCGGTTGTGCTCGTACGTTTCGGCGAATTCGGCCAGCTCGAGGATGCGCTGCTCGATGACCGGGTGACGCTGGCGCGCGTTGGCCGGGATCATGACGTACTTGGCCGGATTGCGCGGGTACCTGTCAATTTTCAGCGGGTGCTCGCCTGTCCTGGCGGCCAGGCCAGGGCGGCGTTGCTCGTTCAATTCGACCAGGGTGCTGGTGTGGCACAGGCGCGTCGTCAGCCGCAGCAGGACGGGCGTATCGAATTGCTCGCTCAGGTCGAAGGCGGCCGCGGTCAGGTCTTTGGCCTCCTGGCTGTCGGCCGGCTCCAGGCATGGGACACGCGCAAATTTGGCAAACTGGCGGTTATCCTGCTCGTTCTGCGAGGAGTGCATCGAGGGGTCGTCCGCCGAGATAACCACCAGCCCGGCCTCCGCGCCGGTCATGGCGGCGTAGAAGAAGGCATCCGCGGCCACGTTCAGCCCGACGTGCTTCATGGACGCTAGGGCGCGCCGCCCGGCATACGCTGCGCCGATGGCCGCGTCCAGGGCGACCTTCTCGTTGGGCGCCCATTCGGCATAAACGCCGGGGAAGCGGGCAAAGTATTCCAGTATCTCGGTGCTGGGCGTGCCGGGATAGGCCGAGGCGACCGTCACACCGGCCTCCCACGCGCCGTGCGCAACCGCCTCGTTGCCGGAAAGTAGTCGTTTCATGCTTGCTCCTTGTGGAGGGATGTGCTACCGCTAAATTCTCCCCTTGATTATACGAGAAAAAAATGGCTCTTTGGGAGTTGCCGTGATTCTGTACACGGATGCCACGGATTTCACGGATTCACACGGAAAAAAGCATTAAAAATCCGTGTTTTTCCGTGTCCGTCCGTGTAATCCGTGTCCAAAAGGTCTTAGTCACGGCGATTCCCAATGAACCGAAAAAATGCAGGAGGACGTGACGAATATGCCGCGTTAGAGAGTCTATCCTAGCCCGAACACGTCAGAACCAAACGGGGATTTCCAAACCACTGAGACACGAAGACACTGAGAAACTTTTTGAAAGCTCCGTGTCTCCATACCTCCGTGGTACGATTTTCTTACCCAAAGAGCAAGTATCTCACTCGTAAGGTATAAAGCAAAAGCGCACCGATGTGGTGCGCTTCAATTTTGTCAGCACCTTAAAACCCGAACTACCCAAAGCCACCGTGCGGGTGGAGCGC
>DYHT01000030.1 GCA_020723995.1 Chloroflexus sp. | reverse complement strand
TGCGCCGTCGCCACAAGGCAGCAGCGCCAACTTAATGTGACATTGTCAAACTAGAGAATATTGAATATCGGAGCATGAACATAGAAGCGCATAATTGGTGGCTCTCATTTTATTGATTTCGTCGTGCATTGTTATCATTGCATCATATGGCGATACCATTGCTTCCCCAACTCTTCCGCTGTAACATGCATCAATGATAATTACAGGTGTTATATCCATTATGGATATTGACGTTAATAAGTCGTTGAATTTAAAGAGTGTTAGTGGAAGAACAGCTTCTGCTCCCGGATGGAATATCGTGTCAATAGTACAAAAGCCAAAGTCATATCTTCCCAATGGTACACCATGCCCTGAGAAGTAGAAAATGAGGATGTCACCATTGGCAGATCTAGCTAAGATATATTCATTCACTTTTTGTCTAAGTGCTTCGCATGTCGGGTCAAGTAATTCAATGTATTGGTTTTTTCATACAACGCGGTTTCAGGGGAATAGACCAACACATGCCGTAGATTTTGAATATCTTTGCGAGGACCTTTTAATGGCCTCATGTTCTGGTATTTTTCCACGCCGACAGCAAGCATGGTTACTCGTTGGATTAACTTCTCATCCATGATTTGTTTCCTTCACTTGTTGTAAGGTTTGCCGAGTCATAAAAGCCTTATGAACAATCCTAACCCGGACAAGCCGGAACCAAAAAGGATTCAACCACGAAGTCCACGAAGTTGCACAAAGGAAGACCTAGAAAACCTTCGTGTTCCTTCGTGCCCTTTGTGGTAAAAATTCTTGCACAAAAAACAAGGATTTCACTTGTAAGGTACTAAATTGAATTATACAACATCGCGGTATAATGTAGAATAAGAACACAAATTCTATTTCAGAGGCAGTTATTTTTGGGAGAACTATATGGATCAAGCAAATGTTATTTATTGTGGCGATAACTTACCCATACTCCGAAACATAGCCGATGGAATTGTGGATTTGATTTACATTGACCCACCATTTAATACCGGAAAGCGGCAAATAAGGACACAAATCAAGGTTTCTCGCTCATCAAAGGGGGATCGAAAAGGATTTAATGGTCAAAAATACCAGACCATCAAGCTTGGCACAAGGGATTACGTGGATATTTTTGATGATTACTTGGAGTTTTTGAATCCGCGGCTCGAAGAGGCATATAGAATCCTGTCCCCTAAAGGGACTTTGTATTTTCACATTGATTATCGAGAGGTTCATTACTGTAAAGTGTTACTCGATCAAATATTTGATCGCAAGTCCTTTCTGAACGAAATTATTTGGACCTATGATTATGGGGGAAAACCAAAAAACAAATGGCCACCAAAGCACGATAATATTCTTGTATATGTCAAAGATCCTCGAAAATATACTTTTAATGTTGAGGATATTGAGCGGATCCCTTATATGGCGCCCGGGTTGGTTGGACCGGAAAAAGCTGCAAGAGGGAAATTGCCCACTGATACATGGTGGCATACGATCGTTCCAACTACAAGTAGGGAGAAGACCGGATACCCGACTCAGAAACCTCTAAGAATAATGGATAGAATAATACGCGCTTCATCAAATCCTGGGGATATCGTTCTAGACTTTTTTGCGGGTAGTGGAACTACAGGGGTGAGTTGCTTGAAGTTAAACAGGAAGTTTATTTTGATCGATAATAGTAAACAGGCAATGCAAGTAATGGCGCGACGATTTTCTGGTGTCTCTAACATAGAGTGGATCGGGTTTAATCCAACCTCATTTCAGACATTGGACGAAGACTCACCCATCTAAATTATCTTTTTGCATAGCGCGGCTTCCAGCCGCAACCAAAAAGATTGCCAACCATGCCCTGCTTCTGTGGCATAATAGGTTCAGCCATTGCGCTTAAAAACTAACAGAGCACCGAGGCAAAAGTCAAAACTTTTTGCGGCGTGAAATAGCGCCCTATAAACCCCTGAGTGGGCAGACAAAATGCAAAGTCATCCTCTGTGTTGACTTGTGCTGGGCCTTCCATGGCGACCTCGTTTCTCCGTTGGTAATATTGGCTGCCAGCTAACGTTCCAGCATTTTTTGTAAACTCTGGAATGGATGGTTTTATGTTGCTTATCGACAAAGAATTTGCGCGTTCGATGCAATGTTGGCGAGTAATACTATACTATAATGTCAGGGTCCGCGCGATGCTTTCCAGGCCAGGTCAGGGTGGGCATATCGTCTAATAGATAACCACTTGCGTGCCGTAGCCCTTGCGGTCGAGCGTCAGCGGGTTGATTTCATCGTAACTAGCCACGGGCCGCGTCCAACGGAAGAGCCATTTGGCGTTGGCCATGCGCATGTTGATGCAGCCGCGACTCATCGGGACGCCGAAGTTATCGTGCCAGTAGGTGCCGTGAAAGGCGTGGCCCTGTTCGGTGAAGAAACAGTTCCAGGGAACGCCCAGCAGTTCGTAGGCTTCGATATCGGAGGCCAGGCTGCCATCCCCCATATGCTTGGAGGGCATTTTGGTTTGAATGTTGAACCGGCCTATCGGCGTGAGGGTGGAAATGCCATTGCTGGAAAACAGGCTGGCCAGGCCGGAGGAGATTTTGGTCTGGAAGACGATTTGGTCGTTTTCATGAGCGGTCAGGGTTTGCGTATTGAGCGAGACTTCGATGCGTTTTTTCTCGAAGGGCACATCCGGCGTGATGGGCGCAAGTTCATCGGTTGGGATCGGGCGCATGTGGATGGCTGGGACGTGGTAGTTGATCGGCAGCAATTCGTCCAATAGACGGTACCAGGGTTGTCCATCCTGGCCTTCATCAATCCCTACCACCCAATGGACGGTTTCGTAGTACAGGCGGTAGAGCGGCTGCCAGCCATTGCTCTTGCTGTAGCGGAAGGATTGCGTGTACGGCACGCTCACTTCGGCGAGCTGCCCCTTCTCCGGGATGACTGTCAGCGGTGGGTTATACAGCACCTTGACCCGTTGCAGGCGCGCCCGGTGCATGTACCCGCCCCAGACGCGATACCACACTGGATTATGTTTTGGTTCGTCGGCCGTCACCTCTGCGTATACGTTGACCAGATCGTCCCGATTCCAGGTGCTGACGATCAGGCTTTTATCAGACGGGTCACGGTAAACGCTGACAGACTTGGTCGCCACGCGCACCAGGTTGACGTCTTCAAATCCAGTGATTTCGGGTAGGAAGGGCGTAAACGCCAGCCCCCCAAGGGCCAGGGCGCTGAGTTTCAAGAAGTCACGCCGCGAAATGGATCTCACACGATTTGGGTTGTGCATAAGGCTATCATTTTACCTGAAAAACAGACTTCCGAAGTCATCAGACTTCGGAAGTCACATACGAGCCGATATTCTAAGTGACAGTCACTATCACTTTATTTCCGATGTGCAGCACACTTCGTGAAAAGTCTAATTATGCTTCCGCAGGCACGGGGAACATGCCCTTGAGCACTTCTTCGAGGGCCATCGTGTGGGTACACACACCGCGTGTGTGGAAGAAATTGCAGTCGCATATCCATTTATTATTGTCGAACGTAACGCGATGGGCGTTGTTATCCCCATCAATATTGACTGTGAACGCTTCGAAGTGGAAGCGGTGTCGCTCTGTGGCATAACGCTTTGCTTTTTCGATTTTACCGATCATTCCAGAGTCCATTTTTTATCTCCTTTGCAAGGATTTATAGACCACCTCAAGACTCAGCGGAGACGGCTCCCATGCCGTCGAATTGCCGGGCATGGGAGCCCGGTCGGCCTCTTTTGAGATAGTTTCTTATAACGAAAGGCACGCGTTGAGGCGCGTGCCTTTCAAGGTATCCAACGAGAAAATGTGGAAAAAACTCGCATAGGCTGAAATCCCGATTTGAGTATAAAGCCAATCAGCCGCGAAGTCAACAGCGATTTGTACGGGTTGTTCGAACCGTATAGCAATCGTAAGGAGAGCGTAGGGATGGGGCGTTTGATTAGCGTTGATGGGTTCGTCACCGTTGTATTTTGCCAGCGCCGGCCAGTTGTGGGCTATTCACGTCCCCCAATCACGCATATACAGGAAATCGCAGCCGACGGTGCGGCTGCTGATCTTGGCGACCGGCGGCATGACGCGCTTGAACTGGTTGCGGCGGATGCGCTCGAGGACGCTGCGCACGAACTTTTCGTCGCAGCCCGCCTCGACGCATTCCTGCGGGCTGTAGCGCTGATCCACGAGCAGGTACAGGAGTTTATCTACTTCTTCGTAGGTGAACCCCAGCTCGCCCTCGTCGGTCTGACCCTGCCACAGGTCGGCCGAAGGGGCTTTTTCGAGGATGACTGGCGGGATATTGAGCGCCCGCGCCAGTTGCCGCACCTGGGTCTTGTACAGGTCGCCGATTGGGTTCAGCGCGCAGGCCGAATCGCCATGGAGCGTGGTGTAACCGAGCAGGATCTCGGTCTTGTTGCCCGTGCCAATGACCAACCCCTTAAATGCTTCAGATTGGTCATAAGCCACGATCATGCGGGCGCGCGCCATGATGTTGCCTTTGCGGACTTGGGACATTTCCGGTTCGCGGGCAATCAGCGGGTCAACCATCTCGGTGATGGGAATGGTGACGGACGGGGTTCCCCACTGGTCAATCAGCATTCGGGCGTGTTCGAGCGAATCAGGCGCCGAGGTCTTATAGGGCAGGCGCACGGCTAGGACATTCTGCGCGCCGAGGGCTTCCGCCGCCAGCGCGAATGAGACCGCCGAGTCGATGCCGCCGGAGAGATTGACGACGGCGCGCGATAAGCCGGCGCGAGTGATTTCGGCGCGGATGAAGTTAACAAGAATGCTGCGGACGAGGTCGGTGTTGATGGAGAGGTCAATCATTTGTGTAAGGGAGGGCTTCCATCTCCAATTTTCCAGCCAGCGCTTCATATTCGGGGTCTTTATGGATGAGGATGGCGTTGTTTTGGATTGCATAGGCAGCAATGATTGCATCAGCAAAAGAAACTCGATGAACCGCTTTGATCCTCCCGGCGGAGATCAGTATAGATTCATCTGCCAGCCAGATAATATGAGCGCCAGAGCGTTTGAGCATGGCATAGCGCAATTCTGCGACATCTCCCCCTTTCTCGCGGCAGGTAATATAAAACAGCTCTGTCAGAGCAGTCCACGGGATAAAGACATTTTCATTTTTCAAGATGGATTTCACGCGCTCATCCCCCGCCTCTTTTTCCATGTAAGCAAGCAGCGCTGACGTATCGAGTAAATAACCCTTACTCACGGTCACGGTCCTTTTTCCGTTCCTCCAGAAGCGCTATTAACAAATTTTCACCTTTGCCAATGCCATGCAGAGCTTCCACAGTGTCGGGGGGAATGGGAATGACTTTGATGGTTTTTCCGTCATCCAACCAAACAAGTCTTGTTCCCTTTTCTATTTTATAGCGTTTTCGTATGGGCGCAGGCACGACAGTTTGGCCGCGTTCGGTTATCAGGGTTTCCATCGCAACCTCCAAAATCATTATACAAGAAATTATTGTATATTACAAGATTATTTCTATCTTTGCAAGATTCTTACCATTTCTTTCTGCACAAGGCTTGTGCTCTCATCTCGCAGCAGCGGCAATCTGGCGCGGGTGCGGCGCAGTTGGGCCAGATCGAGTTCAGCGTATGTCAGGGCTTCTTCGTCATACGCGCCTTTTGCCAGCAGTTTGCCATCCGGGTCATAGACCGTCGCCCCACCCCAAAAATTCAACCCATCTTCGAAACCGACGCGGTTGGTGTGGGCGAAGAAAGATGTAAATAATCCGGCATAGGTCTGGTTGACCGTTTCGACCCATTTAGCCGAACCGAGTTGCTTGTCGGTGACGCCGCGGCCGGGCGAGGCGGAGGTCATCAGGAACAGGTCGGCGCCATCCAACCACAAGAGATAAGGCGAGGAAATGTGCCAGAAATCCTCACAGATAAGCAGTCCGGCGCGGCCAAAGCGAGTGTCGAAAGCTCGGAAGGAATCGCCGGAGGCAAAAAAACGCTTCTCGTCAAACAGGCCGTAAGTAGGCGGATATACCTTGCGATGGATGTGGACGATTTTGCCCTGCGAGAGATAAGCCGATGCAATGAAAAAGCGGTGACGGGAATCTTCTTCGACGAAACCGGCGACCAGGTCCAGGTCGCGGCTGGCTTCGAGCAGCGGCTTGAAAACCGGGTCGTCAGCGGCCGGTCGGTGAGCGACAGCCGACACGAGGTCCTGGAGCGCATATCCGGTCAGCGAGAGTTCGGGAAAGAGCAGCAAGTCCACGCCGGATTTTCTTGCTTCATTGATGCAAGCGAGATGCTTTTCGAGGTTGGACTTGACATCCCCGAGTTTGGTGTTGATCTGGGCAAGGGCAATATTCAGCCGCATATCGCAATCTTACCATAAACAAAAGACCTGACAGGTTTTCAAGAAACCTGTCAGGTCGAATCCTGGCGGAGAGGGTGGGATTCGAACCCACGGTGGACACGAGGACCACAACGGTTTTCGAGACCGTCCCATTCAACCACTCTGGCACCTCTCCAGGTAGTAGGACAAAATAGCATTTTGTCCGGCGCGCGAGCGGAATTATAGCCTAAATCTCCACGCTCTCATGCCAATCCGGGTAGACAGTTTGCGCAAGCCCGCGCGCTCCCAGGCGCTCCCTCAGGGCAGTGGCCGCTCTTTCCTCGCCGTGTACCAGGAAAACCTGCCTGGCCGAATCCTTGACCGCCATGGCGTAGTCAATCAGGAGTGTCTGGCCAGCATGGGAGGAAAGTCCGCCGATGGTGGCGATCTCGGCGCGGCGGTGAAAAACCTCGCCAAATATCCTGACCTGCTGCTCGCGATCGGCCAGACGGCGGCCCAACGTATCCGGCGCCTGCCAGGAGACGATCAGGATCACATTGCGCGGGTCTTCGATGTTGTTGCGCAGGTGATGCAAGATGCGCCCCGTTTCGGCCATGCCGGAAGCGGAGATGATTATCAGCGGCCCATTGCGTTCGTTGATCGCTTTGGACTCTTCCACGGAGTGGGTGTAAGTGAGCTGATCGAATTCTAGCGCCGGGTGCTTGTGCATGCGAATGAAATCGTGGGTTTCTTTGTCGAAACACTCCGGGTGCTGCTCGAAAACTTCCGTGGCATGGATGGCCAGGGGACTGTCCACATATACCGGCACAGAGGGAATGCTCCCCTCAGCGAGCATCTCGTTCAGGGAATAGACCAGCTCCTGTGTGCGTCCCACAGCAAAGGACGGGATGATGACCTTGCCGCCGCGCTCGACCGTGCGCTTGATGACATCCCGCAGTTCAGCATAGGCAGCCCGAATGTCTTCGTGCGGCTTGTCGCCGTAAGTACACTCCATCATCAAGTAATCTACTTTGTCGCTGGGAAAGACCGGCTCGCGCAGCAGGGGCATGTGGTGACGGCCAATGTCGCCGGAGAACCACAGCTTCACCTTGCGCCTCTTCTCCTCGATCTCCAGCGAAACGCCCGCCGACCCGAGGATGTGACCCGCCTCCACCAGCCGGATGATCACGCCGGGCACCGGCTCGAAAGGTTCATCGTAGGGGACGGGTCGAAAATGATGCGTCACTTCGGCCGCGTCCTGGCTGGTATAGAGCGGCTCGATCGGCGGCTCGCCGCGCTGGAATCGCTTCTTGTTGATGAATTCGACATCCGCTTCCTGGATGTGACCCGAGTCGCGCAGCATGATGTCGGCCAGGTGAGCGGTGGCCGGCGTGGCATAGATCGGGTTGCTGAAACCTTGTTTGACCAGGTTGGGCAGGTTGCCGCTGTGGTCAATGTGGGCATGGGACAGGATGACGGCGTCCACGTGGCGCGGCTCGAAGGAGAAGTTCTGGTTGCGCTCATAGAAATCCCGCCGGTGACCCTGGAACAGGCCGCATTCCAGCAGCAGGCGGGAACCGTTGATTTCGAGCAAATGTTGAGAACCGGTCACGGTGCGCGCCGCGCCGTTGAAATGGATGTGCATGGTGAACCTCTACTTTTTCAGCAGTTCGAGAATCTTACCGCCGTACATTTCGAGCCGCCAGGGCGAGTCGGGCATCAACGCAGCCAACGCCGATAAATCCTTGGGATTTTTCTCGGCGATGGTCTGCATAAACGGGCGCGGCAGCACCACGTCCGATTCGACGCCCAGCTTCTTCGCCGCGCTTTTTCTCCACTGGCGTAGCGCGTCCAGCCGCCGGAGAAAGGCCTCGTCGGGGCGCGGCGAGACAGGACGCCGCACTGGCCTGGCCTGCATCCCTCGCCAGACGGCTTCGAGGACGTCCCTGGCAAAGAAATCAATCTGCCGCATGGTCAAGCCAGCCGCTTCCAGATGCTCGTATCTTTGCGGGGCAGCTTGGGCAACGCTGATCAAAGTCCTGTCGCCGATGACCTTAAACACCGGGCGGTTCATGCGTTGTGCCTGCGCCTCACGCCAGCGGCATAGTTCCTGGAGGATAGTCAGCTCCCTGTCTGTGAATTTCTGCGTCCTGCTGAGGCGCTGCCAGGCGGCGCAGCCGTTCCCAGCGAATCCATTCACATGGCAAATGCGGCCAAATTCCTCGCGCGCCAGCCTCCAGCGATCCACCTCTTCCAATTCGGCTTGCAACAGATCCCGCAGATCGAGAAGATAATGCGTATCCAGCCGGGCGTAATCGAGCAGGTCTGCTGAGAGCGGTCGCCGCCCCCAGTCGGCTTTCTGGTAGCGCTTGTTCACGACCACGCCAAATTTTTCAGGCAGGATGCTGTCCAGCCCCACTTGCTTGTATCCCAGGATGCGCGCTGCCTGCATGGTGTCGAAGATATTGGCAAAAGCGTAGCCGAAGTCGCGCTTCAAAGTGATGATATCGTACTCGGCGGCGTGAAAGGTTTTCTCGATTTTCGGATCAGCAAAGATGGGCGCCAACGGGGAAAGGTCGTTCAACCTCAGCGGGTCCACCAGATAATCCGTCTCAGGCGTGGAGAACTGGATCAGGCAAACCTGCTCACGGTAGGCGTGCAGGCTGTTGGATTCGGTATCCACCGCAATGCGCTCCTGGAGTATCAGATCGCCTGACAGTTTGCGCAAGGCAGCCGGCGTGTCAATCCATATTGCTGGAGATAGTTTTTCAGAGTACATCAAGCCGATTATAGCCTATTGTTAGCGCACCTTTTCCATGACAATGGCGCTCTCCCCATCGTCATAGTATTTCTGCCAGTTATCAATCGTTAGATACCCATGACCTTGATACAACCGTATGGCAGCCTGATTTGAAATCCGCACGCACAGGCGGATGCGCGGCTGGTTTATCCGGCTCTCGCATTCACGCAACAAGGCACTGGCAATCCCTTGCCGGCGGTATTCCGGTGAGACGCCCAGCGTCGCAATCCAGGCCACCCCTTCGGATGGACGCGGGTCGCCGGCGATGAAGCCGATCATCTTTTCGCCGTTCATCGCTTTCAGGCGGATGACGTCCGGATAGGTCAGCACCGCGATCAGGTCGAGAAGCGGCCAGGCGTCCGCCAGGAAACAGGAGTGCTCGAGGCGGCGCAGGCCGTTCAAGTCGCGGAGAGAAGCGGGGAGAATATCCATGAGGGATGAAGGTAGAAGGATGAAGGATGAAAGAAGAAGGATGAAAGATGAGAGATGAATCAGGCCTCCCGCGAGATGGCGAGAGGCCTCAATTTTATTACGTTTTACGCTTTACGTTTTACTTCTCTTTCCCCTTGATGAAATTCTCGATCATGCTGGTGAATTCCATCGGGAAGATGAACTTGGTGGCTGCACCCTGGCCGAGATTCTTGAGCGTCTCGAAGTATTGCAGCGTCATGGTCTTCTGATCAACGATCTTGGCAGCGGCAAAGATCTTCTCGAGAGCGACTGAGAAACCTTCGGCTTTCAGCACCTGAGCCTGTTTCTGGCCTTCGGCTTCCAAAATTGCAGCCTGCTTGGAACCCTCGGCTTTGAGGATGGCGGCCTGCTTCTCGCCTTCGGCTACATTGATGGCTGCCTCGCGCGTACCGGTGGATTCGGTCACCACCGCGCGGCGGAGGCGTTCGGCGGACATCTGGCGATTCATCGCGTCCTGCACATCGCGCGGCGGGGTGATCTCGCGGATTTCGACAGTGGTCACTTTGACGCCCCAGCGCTCGGTCACTTCGTCGAGTTTGGTGCGCAGGATCTGGTTGATCTGTTCGCGCTGGGAGAGGGCTTCATCCAGCAGGATGCCGCCGATAACGGCGCGCAGCGTGGTGGTGGCTATGCCCTGGGCGGCGGCTTCAAAGTTGCCAACTTGAAGCACTGACTCAGTCGGGTCTAGCACTTTGAAGTACCAGATGAAGTCAATTGCGATACCGGCGTTGTCCTTGGTGATGGCGGTCTGGTGCGGGATCTCGCGCACCTGCTCGCGCAGGTCCACTCTCACGGCGCGGTCAATCACCGGAATGAGGATGATCAACCCCGGCCCCTTGGCCCCGATGCAGCGTCCCAGCCGGAAGACGACCAGCCGCTGGTATTCGTTGACGATGCGGATGGCGTTGGCCAGGAAGATCACCAGCAACGCGACCACAAAGGCAACGACACAAAGTACAGTGGTTGTTATTTCAGCCATTCTTACCTCCTCGAAAATTGAATCTAGATTGGTTACTTGACTAACTGGTTGTCACGCTCGACGACCAGAATGAAACCTTCGCGAGCTACCACGCGGACGTGGCTGCCCGCTGGGATGGTTTTCTTGCTGCGGGCAGTCCAAAGTTCACCGGCCACCTGAACTGACCCTTCACTGTAGATCGCACTCTTGGCCTCGCCGGTCTGACCGATCAGCGTGCTCAAGTCGTGGCTTGGGCGAGCGTGCATGGCTTGGATTGTTTTCATGATGACAAACCAGACGAATACGCCAGCCAGGATGGAGACAGACATTGCCAGCCAGGGGTTGACCGCCGGTCGGAAACCGCTGGATGGGAAGAGATACACCGAGCCGACGGTCATCATCAGGATGCTGATGGCAAGGTATATTGCGCGCTTTGGTTTGCGAATGGCGAAAACGAATGGGATCAGGCTCAACACCAGGATAATGAGCGCCCACAGGTTGAAGGACAAGTAGTAGACGGCGTATCCGGCCAACACCAGCGTGAATAATGCGCCGATCTCCAAAATCCCTGAGCCGGGGGAGACAATGGCCAGCAGGATCAGGATGGAGCCTAGCACCAGAATCACATAGGCAATATTCGGATCGAGAAAGAGATTCATAGCCGTTCCTTTCATGGAAACGCCAAAGGTATTATACAACAAATTACGGTATCAAGACGTCCGAAGTCTCGGAGATTTTGGAAGTCTCGCGCTATTTCGCGCTCCACATAATCTACGCAAAATGCCCCACGCTGGTTTTAGGCTCTCTGGGAATCGCTGTGCTTTAGACCGTTTGGACACGGATTTCACGGATGACACGGAAAAACACGGATTTTAAGGCCTTTGTCCGTGGGAATCCGTGAAATCTGCGGCATCCGTGTACCCCCGCAGTTCGGGGGTGTACAGAATCACGGCAACCCCTAACATTACAGCGCAATGTTGCTTTTCCTCATGTCAGCATGTCATTCTGAGCACCCTGGTGCTTTTCCAGGGTGCGAAGAATCTCACATTTGCCAGGCGGAGACCCTTCGGGCGCAAAGAACACGCCCTCAGGGTGATAGGCCAGAGGAACATTGCGCTGTAATACTAAAGAACCCGGTTTTACGGACCAGAGGGTTTGGGGTAGAATAAACGTGTTCGAAAAGGAGGTGAGATCTATGACTGTATATCATGTTGGTATTGTTCGTTCTTATGTGGTAACAATTGAAGCGGAAGACCCGGAAAAGGCAAAAGAACTTGCCGCGTTCTTTCTCGGCAATTGTGTAGATGCCTCAAACAACGATGAGAGAGTGCGCTTCAACTTCAAAATTCAAAAAATAGAGTTGGCTGAGAATAATTCTTTTCTGATCCATTGAAGCAAAGGGAGTAGTAATAGTTATGATCGGAAACCTTGAACTAGTTTCTTTGGAAGAAGCGGCAGCAGTAGTAGGTAAAACGCCTCATAATATACGTGACTATATTCAACGCGGTCGAATCGCTAAATACAATACCCATGGAGAGCGCATTGTGCGCGCCCGAAATGGGGAATTGCGAGTCTCTCTCAGCGAAATCAGAGTATTTCTTTCTCTCATTGAACAAGGTAATGAAAAACATCACCATGCCGGGCTGAACTCCGAATTAGGTTTCCATAATGTTCCAGAATACCAAAGAACCAAACATGTTCACCGACTTCATCCGTATTTGGGTAAATTTATACCACAGTTGGTTGAGTGGTTTTTGTCTCGTTACTTTAAGGCAGGCGATGTGATCCTCGATCCCTTTATGGGCTCGGGAACTACATTGGTTCAAAGCAATGAGCAGGACATGCACTCAATTGGAATTGACATATCTCCTTTCAACTGTCTTATTGCGCGCGTGAAGACAGAGAAATACGATGTGGGAAAAGCACGTTCAGAAATTTTGGAAGTAGAAAAACGCGTTACGAACTTTTCGAGACACCTGACTGAACCCCAAAATGCGCCCTTGCCATTATTTCCAGAAGACAAGATGGAAGAGTTAAAAGCTGGCCTGCTCGCAGAATGTGACAGCGATTATCTCAAAACCTGGTTTGCCCCTCGTACTTTACTGGAGATGCTCTATTACCGGCGGTTAATTCCACATTATTCTTATCAAGATTTGTTACGCGTTGTACTGAGTCGTGCAGTGCGCTCTTCGCGGCTGGTACCCCATTATGATTTGGCTACACCTAAATCTCCGCTTCCCGTCGGGGAGAGATATTGGTGTCGAAAACATAATCGCGATTGTGTTCCCATTGACAACTGCTTAGTAAAGATTCACGCTTATAGTGGCGATACTGCGCGCCGCATTGCTGAGTTTGACCGTTTGAGGTCAGATAGATTAGCGATTGTTTTGCAGGGCGACTCAAGAACAATGGGTTTGAATGCCGCGTTGTCAACGTCCTCAATTGCGGGTCGGTCGATTGATGGTATTTTTACATCCCCTCCTTACGTAGGTCAGATTGACTATCACGATCAACATATTTATGCTTATGAACTGTTTGGATTTCTCCGGAAGGATGAACTTGAAATTGGCCCAAAGAAAAGAGGCAAATCAAAACAGGCACAGCAGGAATATGTTGAG
This sequence comes from Chloroflexus sp., assembly GCA_020723995.1. Taxonomy (GTDB): domain Bacteria; phylum Chloroflexota; class Anaerolineae; order Anaerolineales; family Villigracilaceae; genus CG2-30-58-95. Next base: position 9,143 of record DYHT01000030.1, on the reverse strand, counting down.
GGGATTGCGGCGGCTTTTCGCCATATCCTGCCCCTTGTCAAGCCGGATGGGAAGATATTCGTTGTGGCAAATGATCGTTTCCAACTTTATCCCGATATCGCACGAAGGAGCGGCATGATGATTGTCGAGGAATTCCATCGAGCGGTAACAAAGCGGACAGAACAAGGTGACGACCCTTATCAAGAAACGATTTTCTTTATGATGAAGGAGATATAACATGGGGCTTACAAATCAACAATCCATTGATATCCGACAATTACTCAAGGGGCGAATCCGTCACAAATTGTCCGAGTATTCACGTGAAACTACGAATATGCCATTCCATGTGCGTTTGTTGGGCAAAGAGCGAGTGGCAATCTTTTCGTTTATTCAATCCGTCAACACATCAATGGGAATGTCGATCTTTGAACAAATGGCTGTAATTATCGCTGCCCAACACTTTAAACGCGCAATACGTCAATACAAAGATTTCAACAACACGGTTAGCGAAGACACACAAGTGATAATTCAACACATCATGGATAACTTGCGTTCGGGATGGACAATACCTGATAAACCCAAAGAAATTGCAGACATTCTTCTGGTAGCCCAAGGGGGTAAAATCAAGGAGGTGAAATCCCCTCGCATTGATTTATTTCTTGAGTCTGAAGAAGGTATAGAATATTATTTTGACATTAAGACGGTAAAGGAAAATCGCGGTAAATGTTTTGGCCTTAAACGAGAATTGCTCGAATGGGTCGCAATCCGTGGCACTGTAAATCCGAACCCCAACATCTTTACCGGACTCGCGATTCCTTATAATCCTTATGAACCCAACCCTTATAACCGATGGACATTTCAAGGAATATTTGATTTGCCAAATGAACTTAAAGTAGCAGAAGAGTTTTGGGATTTCCTGGGGGGTGAAAACACATACGATGACCTATTGGGGGTGTTCGAAGAAGTTGGAATTGAACTGCGGCCGGAAATTGATGAAATGTTCAAAAAGTTCGAGGACAAATAAATTTTCTTCGGAGTCTCCCCGTGACCTTCACCAAACTCTGTGTCCTCGGCCTCGGCTACATCGGCCTGCCCACCGCCAGCACCTTCGCCACGCACGGCCTGCAGGTCGTCGGCGTGGATGTCAACCCGCAAGTCGTTGAAACCCTGCGCAACGGCGGCCTGCACATACACGAACCGGGACTGCGCACGCTGGTCGAGGCAGCGCTGAAATCCGGCAAGTTGACGGTCAGCGAAAAGCCCGAAGAAGCTGATGCTTTCATCATCGCCGTCCCGACGCCGTTCTATGATGATCAATGTGGCGATTATGCCGGCCAGAAATACAAACTGGCCGATATGCGCGCCGTGGCATCTGCCACCGAAGCCATCCTCCCCTACCTGCGCAATAATAACCTGGTGGTGCTGGAATCGACCTCGCCGCCGTGCACGACTGCCGACCTGGTTGCCCCCATCCTGGAGAGATCCGGCCTGAAGGCGGGCGTGGACTTTTACCTGGCCTATTCGCCGGAACGCGTCCTGCCCGGCCAGATTCTGCGCGAGTTGATCGAGAACGCGCGCGTTATCGGCGGGATCACACCCGCATCGGCGCAGGCCGGGCGCGACCTGTACGCCATCTTCGTAAGAGGTGAAATCCTCCAGACGGATGCAACCACAGCCGAGATGGTCAAATTGATGGAGAACACCTACCGGGATGTCAACATTGCCATCGCCAATGAGTTCGCCCGCCTAGCCGAGCGCTTCGGCGTGGACGTGTGGGAAGCGATCAAGATTGCCAGCCTGCACCCGCGCGTGAAAATTCTCAGCCCCGGGCCGGGCGTGGGCGGTCACTGCATCAGCGTGGACCCCTGGTTCTTTGTCGCAGCCGCGCCGGATATCACCCCGCTCATCTATAATGCGCGCCAGGTCAATGATGCCCAGCCGCATTATGTGGTGGATTTGGTCAAGCGCGCGCTCGGCAGCCTGCAAGGAAAGAAGATCGCCGCCCTTGGCCTTTCCTACAAGCCGGATGTGGACGACTTGCGCGAAAGCCCGGCAGTCGAGGTTGTTCACCTGCTCCAGAATGAAGGCGTGCTCGTTCAAGCCTTCGAGCCTTTCAAGCCGGATACCGATTTGCCTGGCATCACCGCCGTCCCAAGCCTCGCGGCAGCGTTGAAAGAAGCCGATGCGGTGCTGCTGCTCGTCAACCACAGCGAGCTGCGCGCCCTGATGCCAGAAAAGCTGGTTGCTATGACACCCGCTCGAATTCTGATAGACACCGTTAATGGCTGGGCGGGGAAGGATTGGGCTGGCGCGGGTTTCAAAGTTTTCCGTCTCGGCGTTCGGAAGTAAATCAACCGCGAACGAACCCTCGTGTCTTGGTGACTTCGTGGTAAATATCTTTTTGCAAAGAACTCAAAGGTATTTCCTTGAAGATTCTCTCGGTATTCGGAACTCGGCCAGAAGCCGTCAAGATGGCCCCGGTCGTGCAGGAATTAAAACGCATGCAGGGCGTAGAGTCGTTCGTCTGTGTCACTGCCCAGCACCGTGAAATGCTCGATCAAGTGCTGAATCTGTTCGCCATCCAGCCGGATATTGACCTCAACCTGATGCGCGATAACCAGTCGCTGGCCGAACTCAGCGCAGCGATCTTCACCCATCTCGACCCGGTGCTTGAGAAATACGAACCGGACTGGGTGCTGGTGCAAGGCGATACGACCACAGTCGCTATCACGGCGCTGCTGGCCTATTACCGCCGTATCCGCGTTGGGCATGTGGAGGCCGGCTTGCGCACGCACGACAAGTGGCAGCCGTTCCCCGAAGAGATCAATCGCCGCGTGGCGGGTGTGACTGCCGACCTGCATTTTGCGCCCACCCAATGGTCGCGCCAGAATCTGCTCAACGAGGGCGTGCCGGATTCCGCGGTTGTTGTGACGGGTAATCCGGTGATTGACGCCTTGCAGGTAGTAGCGAGGCAGGTTGCGCCAGAAGAAGTAAATCAGTTACTTAGTAAATTAGGAATTAGTGAGGGAGGGCAGCGGCTGGTGTTGGTGACCGCCCACCGCCGCGAGAACTTCGGCGCGCCGATTGAAAGTATCTGCGCGGCACTAGAGACGCTGGCCGGGCGCGGCGACGTGGAAATTGTCTATCCCGTGCATCTCAACCCGAAGGTCCAGGAACCGGTCTATCGCCTGCTGGGTGATATAGCGCATGTCACCCTGATGCCTCCACTCGATTACCTTCCGCTGGTGCACCTGATGAAGCATGCCGCCATTATTCTGACCGACTCGGGCGGCATTCAGGAGGAAGCGCCGGCCTTCGGTGTGCCGGTGCTGGTGCTGCGCGAGCTCACTGAGCGCCCCGAAGGGGTCGAGACCGGCAGCCTGAGACTGGTCGGCACAGATCGCGGTCGGATCCTCGCCGAAGCTTCCCGCCTGTTAGATGACCCCGCCGAGTATGACAGGATGGCACACGCTGCCAATCCATTTGGGGATGGCCATGCCGCCGAACGGATTGTGCAAGCGCTGCTGGCGTATGGATAAAATAAATAAGAGTGACTGTCACTTTACTTTCTGATAAAGTCTATTGTGCCTTGTCGCGCTGTTATAGTATGGATTCTCCGTGTGATTCCGCGTAATCTGTCTGCCCCGATGTTCTTCCAGAGTGTCTATAATTCGACTGAATCATATTTATCCGTGAAATCCATCCAATCCGTGCAATCCGTGTGCGAAGAATCTTCACGGACAATGTAGTTTCTAAAGGGTAATACTATATACGGTTATAATTATTCAAACTGGAAATCGAACAAGTTCTGATCTAAAAAATATTGAGGAGGAACTATGAATATCGCTAGTGTACTACAGGGATTAGCTTCATTTTCATGGCTGTTGGTTGTCGGTGTGATTGCTCTGGCAGTAGTGCGCGCGGCGCGTGCCAAGCCGCTGAAAGGTGCGGTCTCGATCATTATCGGGACGATAGTATTTTCGCTGGTTTTGACGACAGTCAGCGCCGGGCTTGTTTTCATCCAAGCGGATCAACGCGGCGTGGTCATCTCGGCTGTTTCGCCGCAAGGCTATCGCGAACAAACACTTCAGCCAGGTTTGCGCTGGGTGATCCCATTTGCTGAAAATGTGAGGCTCTACAGCATTGCGCGCCAAACGTATACGATGTCCGTTGCGCCCGCGGAAGGACAGGTACAGGGCGACGACTCGATTCGCGCCCGCACCAGGGATGGACAGGAGGTCAATGTAGATGCCTCTGTCATATATTCCATTGACCCCAACAAAATTATTCTGATGCATATTGAGTGGCAAGACCGCTATGAGGATGCTGTCGTCCGTCCGCTGGCGCGGGGCGTCATCCGCGACATAGCTTCCCAGTATGGTATCGAGGAAATCGTCAGTTCCAAGCGCACCGAGATGGTCCAAAAAATTACTGCTGAATTGAGCACGAAACTAGGTGGCAACAACCTGATACTGGTTGACTTTATCCTGCGCGATATCCACTTTACAGAACAATACGCGGCCGCGGTCGAGCAGAAGCAAATTGCGGAACAAAATGCCCTGCAAGCCGAGTTCGTGGTCCAGCAGAAGAAACAGGAGGCCGAACAGGCGCGGCAGACCGCCCAGGGTCAGGCGGATGCGGTCGTGATCCAGGCCAAGGGTGCGGCAGAAGCCCGTCTGATCCAGGCCGAGGCCGAGGCCAAGTCGTTGGCGTTGATCTCTGCCATCCTGCAGGATAATCCCGATCTGCTGACCTACCAGTACATCACCAAGCTGTCGCCAAATGTCCAGGTGATGTTCCTGCCGAGCAACGCACCGTTCATTTTCCCGCTGCCGGAGACGCAGCCACGCTAATGGACGTGATCCACCCAACTGGCCGCCAGATCCGCCTGACCAGCCTCTCGAGCTGCGCGGGTTGAGCGTCGAAACTGAATGCGGAGACGCTGGCGCAGGTTCTGCGCCCGATACAAGGTATTTTTGACGCCCGCAACTATCCGGACCTGCTGGTCGGCCTCGGCGACCCGGACGACGCGGCTGTCTGGCGCGTGGATGCCGAGCGCGCCTTGGTCGTCACCACCGACTTCTTCACGCCGGTGGTGGACGATCCGTATGACTATGGCATGGTCGCGGCGGCCAACAGCCTCTCGGATGTGTATGCGATGGGAGGCGCACCCTTCCTGGCGCTGAACATCGCCGCCCTGCCGCCCGACTTGCCGCCGGAGATTTCCAGCGAGATCCTGCGCGGCGGCGCGGAGAAATGCCTTCAAGCCGGCGTGGTCGTGGCTGGCGGTCACACCGTGCAGGATAAAGAGCCAAAATTCGGACTGGTGGTTGTCGGCTTCGTGCATCCCGATCAGATGTTGACAAAAAGCGGCGCAAAATCCGGCGACGCGCTCGTGCTGACCAAGCCGCTCGGTTTTGGCGTGACCACCACCGCCTTGAAACAACAAAAAGCCGCCCCCGAAGACGTGGACGAAGTTGTCGGCTGGATGGGAAAGCTGAATAAATCTGCGGCTGAGCTGGCCGTGGAATTCGGCCTACGCGCTGGCACGGATGTGACTGGCTTCAGCCTGTTGGGTCACGGCATGGAAATGGCAGACGCCTCGCACGTCGGGCTGCGCTTCTTCGCCGGGCATATACCCTTCGTCTCATGCGCCTGTAAATATGCCGCGCTGTGGACCTTCCCCGGCGGCGCGGCGGATAACCGCCTGTATTATGGGCCGCGCGTCAAATTTGCTGAAAAAATCAACGAAGAGACGCAAATGCTGCTCTTCGATCCGCAAACCAGCGGCGGCCTGCTGCTGGCCGTGCCACCCGAAAAACTGGATGTGTTCCTGAAACGCGCCGAAGAAATGCAGCAGCCGGTTTGGGTGGTTGGGGAGGTCATTTCTGGCAAAGGTATTGAAGTTGTTTAGATCCAGCGATTCAATGATTCAGCGAGTCAGCGACTCGGCGATTCAGCGAACCAGTGAACCACTGACTCGTTGACTCGCTGTCTCGCTGACTCGAAGGCCTGTAAATTGTGTGGCAAACTCTCTCCCTCCCCTGGCAAGTCTGTCTCGAACTGGCTTGGGAAGCCTATTGTGATGACTGTTGACCCGCACACCCGCACACCTGCACCCTGTATACCACCACCGAACCCTGCCCGATGTGCATGGGGACATTACCCAGCGCTGGAAACCCTGATTATGGCGCTTGCGATGGCACAGGAATGTGAAATTCATGGCGGTGCTTCCCCTGACAATATTATTTTCAATCGCTGGGCGGAGGTCGTTCCGCAAGGAGTTGAATTTGGAAAATCGCTCGGTGATTCCGGTGAACTGCTCAGGATGCGCGCGGCAGGAATTTCTACCGCTGAAGTGATTGACCGGCTGGCATCTTTAATAAAATAAAACCTGACGGTTTTCCCGATATTCATTACCGGCACAGGCAGTCAATCGGCGCAAGTGGACCGTCGGCTGCCGGACAGGATTAGAACGAAAGTATTATGTCAAACATTGGATTTGAAATCCTGGCAATATTTCTTTTGATTTTTATCAATGGCCTGTTCGCCATGTCAGAGACTGCCATCTTTGCCGCGCGCAAAGCCCGCCTCCAACATAAAGCCAATGAAGGCGACCGCAAGGCGCGTGCTGCGCTGGACCTGGCTGCCACGCCCAACCGCCTCCTGCCCACCGTTCAGATTAGCATTACCCTGATCGGCGTGCTGACCGGCGCGGTCGGCGGCGCAGTGATTGCAGCCGCCCTGGCTGAATGGTTCGCGCAGAACTCCGCCCTGGCTCCCTACGCGCATTCACTGGCGTTCGGTACCGTTGTGGTATTGATCACCTTCCTGTCGCTCCTGCTGGGCGAACTGGTGCCCAAGCGCCTGGCTTTGCATAACCCGGAGCGCATTGCAGCCGGGATGGCCGGCCTGATGTTATTCATATCAAAACTTTTCTCGCCAGCCGTCTGGCTGTTGGCTAAATCCACCGACCTTGTCCTGCGCCTGCTGGGCGTCAAACTGGTGCAGGAACTGCCCGTGACGGAAGAAGAATTGCAGGTTCTGCTGGAGCAAGGCACGCAAGCAGGCGTCTTCGAGGAGGCCGAGCAGGACATGGTCGAGGGCGTGTTCTCGCTCAGCGACCGGCGCGTTAATGCGCTCATGTCGCCGCGCAACGAAATCATCTGGCTGGATGCCAATGACCCGCCCGAGGAAATCCGGCGCAAGATGGCTGAAAGCCCGTACTCGCGATTCCCCGTCTGTAAGGACAGCCTTGACCGCGTAATGGGTGTGATTAAGGCCAAGGATTTGCTCCTTGCGGGCCTGTGCGAAGGTCCGGTAAAGTTGAAGGAATTTCTACATCCGGCCATTTTTATCCCAGAAACAGCCTTTGGCTCCCGCGCCCTGGAAATGTTCAAGGAGGGCAAAGCCGAAATCATGCTGGTGATTGACGAGTTTGGCGTGGTGCAGGGGCTGCTGACCCTTTCCGATATTCTCGAGGAAATCGTCGGCGACCTGGGGCTGGAAGAGCCGCAGGCTACGCAACGCCAGGATGGTTCGTGGCTGCTGGATGGCATGTTGCCGGTGGACGAATTCAAGGATATTTTTAACTTGCGTCATTTGCCAGACGAGGAAGAATACGAGACGCTCGGCGGCTTCGTCATGATGCACCTGGGGCGCATCCCGTTGGTTGCTGATCAGTTCGAATGGAGCGGCCTGCGTTTCGAAGTGATGGATATGGATGGTAATCGCGTGGACAAGGTGCTGGTGACGACTTTGCCGGCGCGGCTGCTTAATGATAAAACGTAAATCACGAATATGATCTCATTTGCGATGACCCAGCACGATTTTGATTCCCGCCGTTCGCCCGTGATGGGACGCGGCGGCATGGTCGCCACATCCCAACCGCTGGCCGTGGCTGCCGGGCTGGAAATCCTGGCCCAGGGCGGCAACGCCGCGGATGCAGCCGTGGCCGCCGCCGCAGCCCTCAACGTGACCGAGCCGACTTCGACCGGCATCGGCGGGGATTGTTCTGCTCTGTTCTATGATACAAGAACCGGCGGGATCACCGCCCTCAATGGCTCAGGCTGCGCCCCCTCTGCGCTGACCCTGGAACGGCTGCAAAAAGAAGGTTTTGCTGAATTGCCGCCTTTTCACCCCTATACCATCACTGTCCCCGGGGCTTGCGCCGGGTGGTGTGATTTAATTGAACGACACGGTACGCTGACGATAGCCGACGTACTCACCCCGGCCATCCGCCTGGCTGAAGAGGGTTTTCCAGTTGCACCGATTACCTCCTATTTCTGGCAACGCGCCGCCGAAGGGCAATTGAAAGAGGCGCTCAATGGCCATGAAATGACGATTGATGGGCGCGGGCCGCAGGCGGGCGAAATCTTTCGCAATCCGGGCCTGGCGCTGACATTCAAGAAACTGGCCGCAAACGGCAGGCGAGCCTTTTACGAAGGTGAAATCGCCGAAGCGATTGCGGCCACAATCCAAAAAGCGGGAGGCTGCATGACGGTCGCAGATTTGGCCGCGCATTCTTCCACATGGGATACGCCCATCAGCGCCACGTATGGTGGCTTGCGCCTGTGGGAATGTCCGCCCAACGGGCAGGGACTGGCGGCGCTGATGGCACTCAATATCCTCGCAGGCTTTGAATTAGCGACTGACCCGTTGGATGCCGGCCGGCTGCATCTGGAAATCGAAGCCCTGCGCCTGGCTTTTGCGGATACGCGCTGGTACGTGGCTGACCCCCAATTTACCGATCTACCAATTTCCCAACTCCTTTCTAAAGAATATGCTGCCGAGCGCCGGAAACTCCTCAACCCCAAGCGCGCCACGCTCGACCAACAGCGCGGCGCGCCGGTGGCTTCGTCGGATACGGTCTATTTGACAGTTGTAGATAAGTCTGGCAACGCCTGTTCGTTCATCAACAGCAATTATATGGGCTTTGGGACAGGCATTGTCCCTTCCGGCTGGGGCTTTACGCTCCAAAATCGCGGCCATAACTTCAGCCTCGACCCGGCGCATCCTAATGCCCTTGCGCCGGGGAAAAGGCCGTATCACACGATTATTCCCGCGTTAGTTACTAGAGAACAGAGAGTTGAGAGTAGTGGTCAACTAATCTCTACTTTGACAATGTCACATTAAGTTGGCGCTGCTGCCTTGTGGCGACGGCG
>DYHT01000029.1 GCA_020723995.1 Chloroflexus sp. | reverse complement strand
AAATTGATCCCAATTGAAATCAAGCAGTCGGAAACGCCGCGCCCGGAGATGGCCAAAGAAATAGCAAGCTTCCGGCGGGATTTTGAAGGGAAAGCCGGGCAAGGATATGTGATCCATCCCGGAAAAATGACCTTGCCGCTTGGCAAAGGTGTGATTACTTTGCCACTCGCCAATCTGTGATGATTGCAGTCTTCTCAGAACTAATCGACTAGCTGGACAGGCAGGCAAATGAGCCCAATTTCTCCAACGACATTCAAAGATCGGGCCAATCCCATTGAGAATGAACGCCGCTGAAAAACATTGATCGGCCAGACACCATCTTCGGATGGTCTGGCTCATGCTCAGTATCAGTAGTTCACGAAACGGCTTGAACATGGTTTACTTGGCTCTTTCAAAAGGAGACCAATAGCCATGTCCAAGCCTACTACCAAGATTACGGCTCTTTGGGAGTTGCCGTGATTCTGTACACGGATGCCACGGATTTCACGGATTCACACGGAAAAAAGCATTAAAAATCCGTGTTTTTCCGTGTCCGTCCGTGTAATCCGTGTCCAAAAGGTCTTAGTCACGGCGATTCCCAATGAACCAAGATTACTCGAACAATTCGATCTGAGCAAGTGTTGAATGCCTTTGTGCAGGTGGTTCGCCAGAACCTGCCGCTTGATTTGAGAAACACACGCATCACTGCGGATGATATCATTTACGCATTGGCATACGCCAACGTGCATCGTCTCCCGAAGGACACACTTGCACCTGCGGCAAGCGCAGGTGTCGGGACGATGTGAGTATTGCAGCGGCCTGTCAGGAGTTGTGCGATGCGCCTTCAGGCAATCGGCTGCGCGAGGTGCTGGTGGAAGCTCTACCAGACCGGCCAGGCTTGCAGCGTGCGCTGAACAGGATGTTTCACAAGCAACTGCATCCCAGTCTGTTGAAAGGCGGAGGTGACTACAATTTTGTCATTGATCTGACACTGATTCCATATCACGGTCAGCCTTATGAAGACAAGAAATAGATCGTGCGTGGTGCGCCGAAATCCGGGACAACCCATTTCCATGGTTACGCAACGGTTTCGATTGTGCGCGATAACCGGCGGTATGTGGTTGCGTTGCGTTTCATCGAATACGGTGAAGAGATGGCTGACATCGTCCGTTGGCTGATAAAACGGCTAAAATCGATCCATCTTCGCATCCGGCGGGTGTTTTTGGACAAGGGTTTCTGTTCCAAGCCCGTTTTCAAGGTTCTGGACCAGCACAAGTTGAGTTACGTGACACCCATTCCGGTGCGAGGCAAGTCGGGCGGGGTGCGCAGTCTATTTCAGGGCAAGTCCCGCAGGACAACCTACACCTTCCACAGTCCGAAATACGGTGCATACACGGTTCAGGCAATGGTGTTGGCCATCCAGCCTTCTCCACATCACCTTTTTGGAGCTACATGAGATGTGGGCATTCACCAGTGGTTTTAGATTGCGGGGAGTGTATCGGGCATCCGCGTATACCAGCCGCGCGCAACGGCTTTGCGGAGCAGATTGCGCTCGGCGTCGTACTCAAAGATAGTCCCCGCATCCGTCTGCAACACGGCAAGCATTTCATCCAGCAGGTGCGGCAGCATTTCATCCAGCGTTTGCGCCGTGCGCAGGGCGGTGGAGATGCGATGCACCGCTTCCAGTTCCGTGAGGCGGCGCGCCGCTGCAGTTCGGCGTTGGCAGCTGCCAGTTGTTCGGCCTGCTGCTGGATTTGGGCGCGCATCTGGTATAGTTCGACAAACCGGCCTACTTTGGCTTTCAAAATTTCTTGACAAATTGAATAGAGGCGATATACTGTATACAGTACCATCATTACGGGCTTGACGGCGCAGATGTTGTGTACAATGCTGCCCCATCCGGCCTCTGGAAAGGAGAGCGAAATGACTACAAATCCAAACGTGCGTCTGCAGGCCTATTTCCAACCGCCGCTATATCATCGGCTTCAGGAACAGGCCCATCGGCTGGATAAATCCATCGCCCAGATCATCCGGGAGGCGGTGGAGCAGTACCTGACGGCCCTGGAGCAGGGGGCGGCGGAACCCGATGATCCCATCTGGCGTATCCCGGCCCTGGCGGACAAATACGCTGGCAGCCGTGTGAGCGAGGCCGCCATCCGCCACGATGATTACCTGTACGACCGGGAAGGGATAGAATGAATCGTTGCTTCGTGGATACCTCCTTCTGGATCGCCCTTTTCGACCGGGATGATCCCGCCCATGAGCGGGTGACGGCGTTCTGGCAGGAACTGGCGAAAGAGCCGGTCCGGCTGATAACCAGTGACTACGTGTTGGATGAGGCTTACACTTTTTTGCGGCGTCATGTTGACCTGCAAGCGGCCATAGACCTGCACGATGCTGTCCAGGCTAGCCGGCTGATTGATGTACTCGAGGTGCGCGCGCCTGTTCGCGCCGCCGCGTGGGATGCTCTGGTAAAGTACGATGACAAGGTGCTTTCCTTCACAGATTGCACGAGTTTTGTGCTCATGTGGCGCATGGGTCTGAGCGAGGCGCTTACCCTGGACGCCGATTTTGCCCAGGTGGGATTTGTGCAGAGGCCATGAAGTCTGGCAGACTTCCGATTTCGGGCTCCATCGTCTCTGGGGACGGCTTTTATAGCGCGGGTAGTGCGAGATTAATCTCAGACTATACCAGGAGAAGAAGCTACTATCGCGCCGGACGTAAAGCAGATTGGGGTTTTTCGCGGGGATTTTGGAAGAAATCATCCGGTAAAGGAAGCGGCGTATAACTCGCGCCGGTGCCGATCGTGCCGTACGGGATGTAGTAAAGCTGAGTACGGCTGTCCGCACCCTGAAGAATATCCTGGTAAGCAAACAAGACATAGCGTCCGTCGGGACTCCAGACTGCATCCTGATAGCAACACGTGCTGCCAAGAGGGTCTAAGGCATTGGCTATGTAGGTTTCCATGTTATACCCGTAAAGATAACCATAGCCCTCATTACGAATGGAACTATTCAACATAAATAGCGTCTCACCGTTCCAATCGAAGGAGGGAATAACCGGATTCTTGCTAAATCCGGTCATACTGAAGCGCGACGCAGGGAATGTATCCATGACACGCGGTTCTGCAGCAGAACAACGTTTAATATCCAGCACCTGCACCATATCCACCTGGCGACCAGCATCATCTACGCCCAGGACGCCGATGGCAATTTTCTGCCCATCATTCGACCAGCGCACATCTTTCGAGGCAACCTTAGTGTAAATAATGCATCCATTCATGGCCGTCAGGTCGGAACGGGAATTCACCTGGGATAACCTGTCGAGGTCGAAGGGGACAACAAAAATTTCACGATCTCGGCTGATGGCAACCTGCATGCCGTCCGGCGAGATGCGGAAGGCTTCCAGATATTTTGCGGACATGAAGCAGGTTATCGTCAGAACCTCCTTGCTATTTATGTCCACGTATTGAATGCATGTTCCGCTGATGTAGCTTACATGCGTGCCGTCTGGCATCCATTGCAGATCCTGCTTGGTGGTTCCGTCGGTGGTCACCTGGCTCAGGCCACTGCCGTCCACGTTGATGACCCAAATATTGTTGCCGTTCAGGAAGGCGATCATATCCGCTCCGCCAAGTACGGGAAGACCGGCAACTGTCGGGGTGAGGCTGTGGGCAGCCATATTCGTTGGGGCAGATGTGGGGGCAAACGTATAAGTTGGGACAAGGACAGGAGGCAGCGTGGCAGTTTCCGAGGGGAGCAATGTATTGGGTGCCGGAGAGGCCGGGATATCTACAGTCTTCGTCGCGAGGGATTTCGTTGGAAAAAGGGTGAACGGCAATAAACCAGGGGTAAATAAGAAGGCGGAGAACAAGCCTGCACACAACAGGATGCCCGCCACACCCAGGCCGATCAACAGCCCAATCTTTTTGCGCGGCGGAACGCGTGCTGGAACTGGAACTTGAGCACGAGTATCAGGCCGCTCAATCCTTTTGGCAACCAGCGTCTGAAACGAGACATCTCGCGTCAGATCGCCTATGTTCTTTAGATCCCTCCCCTCTCCGTGGGCAACATTGTTCAGGGCGGCAGCCAATTCAGCCGCACGAGAGAAACGCGCCTCTTTATTCTTCGCCATGGCTTTCTCAATGATGGCTTCGATGGCAGGCGGTAGACTTGGGTTAATATCTAGGATGTGTGGGGTTGGCTCGGTGATGTGCTTGACGACCACGCCCATGGGCGTATCCGCTTCAAAGGGAGTTTTACCGGTCAGCATTTCAAAGAGGATCGCCCCCAAGGCATAGATATCCGAACGCCCATCCACTGGCTCACCCTGTGCCTGCTCCGGGCTCATATACGCCGGCGTGCCAATAATAGTATTCCCGGTTAAACCAGCCGTGCTCTCGGTGAGTTTGGCAATGCCGAAGTCGGAAACGTAGGGTTCGTCAAGACGGTCGAAGAGGATATTGCCCGGCTTCAGGTCGCGATGGATAATGCCTTTGGCGTGGGCGTCGTCCAGGGCCGGAGCAATACGTTCGAAAATACGTGCTGCTTCCTGGATGGGGATTGGGCCTTTTTTAAACCGCTCGGAGAGTGAGCCGCCGGGCATGTAGCGCATGACGAAGTACGGCTGTCCGTCTTCCTCCCCAAAATCATAGACGGGTACGATGGCCGGGTGCTCCAGCATGGCGATGGTCTTGGCTTCGCGTTCGAAGCGGAGGCGAAACTGCGGATCGTGGAGCATCTCCCGCGGCAGGACTTTGACCGCCACCTCGCGCTCGAAGCGCGGATCGTAGGCGTGGTAGACCGTCGCCATGCCGCCGCGGCCGAGTTCAGCTTTGATTTCGTAACGTCCAATCTTCTCAGGATTCATACTTCATAGTATAGCAATGGATCGAGGGAAACGCAAGCACTTTGAGGAAGTGGGGTTAGAGAAGCAGCACAGTCCCCCCCTTCCACGGAGATTCTAACAGACCCGGTGGGGGCATTGTATTCGGGGATTATACCTGCTATAATAATTTTAGCTTTCTTAGTCAAATTGTCATCTCCAATATGGAGGATCGCGTGTCGCGTGTGGTAAAGTCCATCGTTACTACTATCATCCTCGCCATTCTTCTTTCCATCTTCCCCAACATTATCGCAATCGGCCAATCGTCATCAAACTGGGATATCCGCGTCAACCTGATTACGACTCTGGAGACGCCTGACGCAATGACCGTGAAGGTCTATTTCAACATTTACGAAGACCGCACCGGAACGCCTATTCTAAATGTCGAGACGACCAGCGCTCAGCTAACTTTATCCAACTCGAGTTTCGTTGCCGAGGGACAATTCAAAAAGCCGGATATTCCGATCTATATAGCCATTGTCCTGGATTCAAGCGGAAGCATGGGGGGAGCTGCCCGGCAACTTCAAGAGGCCGCCAAGCTTGCGCTCGATAATACTCCCAACAATTCCCTGTTTGCCGTTATCCAATTTGATGAAGAAATCAAGCTTCTCCAGGATTTTACCGAAAACATCCCGGCAGTAAGTTACGCAATTGACCGATATCAAGCCTCCAACCGCGGCACCTGCTTGTACGATGCAACCTTCAGCGCCGTTGAAGCCATGGAAAAAGTTCCTGCCGGACGCCGAGCGGTTATTCTATTCACAGACGGCAAAGATGAAAAACGCGACGGCAGTGTTTGCAGTCAACACACCTACCAGGAGCTGATAGATCTGGCCATGAAAAATCAGGTGCCTATCCATACCATTGGGCTGTCTTCCAAAGAGGCCAACATCAATACGGTGGAATTGCAAAGCATGGCCAGCAGTACAGGCGCATTTACAGCCATTGCCAATCAGGATGATCTGGCGCAATCCTTTACCAAGATCATGGAAGCACTTAAAGCTCAATGGATGGTCGAGACGGCCATCTACCCCAAACGCGGACAAAACAATGCTACGCTCACACTTAACCTTAAGGACGGAAGCTCTCTAAGCACCGAATTCACAGTTACTTCCAATACCGATTACCCGGGTCCACCCAGCCCGGTGGCTGTGCAGTTTTCTGGGCTGCTATTTGTTCCAGAAAACCAGACTTACGATGTTCAAATGACCTTAAGCTCACCGGACCTGGTTAAATACGTAAAAATCTCAATCTGGGATACCAAAGCAGGTGCAAAAGCCGCGGAATATGTTTTCAATGATCCTGCCAACTTCAACACTTTCAACTTTCCGACGGATAAACTCATTGTCGGGCGCGATTACCAGATGCGCATCATCGCGGTCAGCAAGGCAGATGACACACCCTTTGCAATTTCTCGTGCTGACAGCGGCAATCCAATAATTGAACTGGAACATGAATTCTCTTTTGACCCCAGCGCCGTTTTACCCCAAATCGAAGCGCAATCCGTTGTTCAACTGGGCAACGACTTGCAAATCAACGTTTCTACAACCAACTACCAACTTATTGGTGGATTCGATGGTTGGCTTGTAAATGAATCCACCAACACACAGGTGCCTAATTCCAATTTCGTCAGCCCGGCCACGTCAACCGGTGCCGGAACCATTTCGATCCCGATGGAAAAGAACAAGGTGCCAGATGGCAAGTACACGGTAGTCATCCGCGTATTGGGTAAAAATAACCAGGTCTATGCCTCCACGCAATATCCAGGGGTTGTTTACAAAGCCACGCGCCCGTCCATTTTTCAGACTATTGCTGCTGCTATGCTTGCCGCTCCGATCGTTTTTTCCTTCATCATCGTCATCATTCTCGCTGTAGTTGGCTTCCTGATGTATAACAATATGCGCGCGAAATCAATGACAGGCACGCCCGTCATGCAAGGCCAGTTGGGCGCAAAACTGAACGAAAGAATGAAAAACGCACCCATCATCCCGGTTGCCGACGAAGAGCCCATCCTCAGCCGGAAGCAGCCCCTTGTGCACAGCGCGGCGAGCTACCCGCCGCCTGCCTCTTCTCCTTCACTGGCGCCATCCATACATCCGGCGGCTGACAAGACCATGATTTCCGACGACTTGCCAGCCGGAAAGACAATGATCACCAGCCAACAGGCGCTTACCCCGGCATTGTTCATCCTGCGCAGCACATCGGATACATCCATCCAGGGGAAGAAGGTCACCCTGACACAATTCCCCTTCATGGTTGGGCGCTCGGACTGCACGCTGACCATCCGCGATGCCAGCGTATCACGAACCCATGCGCAGATAACCTATGACTCTACACAGCAGGTTTACTTTATCACCGACATGAACAGCAGCAACGGCACGCGCGTCAACGGGATCGCGCTGGTGGGTGGTCAACCTGTACGCCTGCCAGCCGGTGCAGTTGTGACCTTCGGGCCAAATGTCGAAGTTCGTTTTGAGTTGAGCTAACAAGAATAAAAATGGCAGAGAATACGGTTATCAATTACAAGCAATTACAAGGTATTGCCAAGAAAATGGAGGCTGAAGGTGAAGCCATTGGGGAGATCCTTGCCAACCTGCGTCAGCTCGTCCATGACCTCCAAAAAGATTGGATTGGCACAGGCTCAGATGCTTTTTTCAACGAAATGGAAACCATAGTGCTGCCTTCCATGCAGCGTCTGAGTGAAGCGTTGCATTTTTCTGCCGAAACGACCGGGGTGATCCTCAAAATTTATCACGGCGCAGAGGAGGATGCATCTGCGCCGTTTAAAGGCGATCTGGATAATGTCAACCTTGGGTCAACCGATTTCGGCGCAGGACAATTCGGCAACCTCGGAATAGGAGCCCCAGTGGTCAATTTGGGTACCACAGATTTTGGCGCCAGTCAATTTGGCGCGGGTACAGGCCCAGAGGGCGCTGACTCGGGTGGCGGCATTCCAACGCAAGAAATGATGCCAGAGCCAGAGATGGAAAAGGCAGAATCCGGTTCCGGAGGCGGCAGTGGTGCTGGCAGCTCCGGCTTGCAGGGAAGCCTGGACAAGATGGGCGCAGGGCTGGGAAACCAATCGCCGCAACAAAGCAGTGTCGGCGGTGATTCTTCAGGCGGCGGAGCGCAGAGTATGCCCGATTACGTTTATGGCAGTAGTTCAGCGGCAGGATCTACCGATAGTTCGTCTCAATCAGCTTCGGGAGGCGGCGCAGCCTCTACCCCATCGCCAAATGTGGAAAGCGGTGTATCCGCTGCCGGCGCAGCAGGGATAGCTGGCAGTGCCGTAGCTGCCACCGGTGGCACCGTAAAAGCAGTCAAAGGCAAGATAGGCAAAAAGAAAAGTTCCTGATTCGATTGAGAAGATACAGGAGGTAATACTATAAGAAAATAAGAATTCATCTGCCGATAAATCCAACGTAACGCTGATCGTTATTAAATTGTAGACCCTCTATAGCCAACAGAAATATCAGCCAATTTCGTTCAGAAAGGACAAACAATGGCAGAAAAAACCGAACTAAACTATGAGCAGATGCAGGCGATCGTAAAAAGATTCCAAACCGAGGCAGATGCAATCAACCAAGTACTCAACCAAACCAAAGGTCGGGTCGAAGGGTTGCACGGCACTGGCTGGGTTGGACGAGGCTCCGACCAATTCTTCCAGGAAATGGAAGGGTTGGTGCTGCCTTCTATGGGTCGCCTTGTCCACGCTCTGCAGGCCGCTGCAGGTGCTGCTGATCAGATATTGGGCATTTACCGGCAGGCCGAAGAAAACTGCCAGGGCATGTTCAAGTCTCTCAGTGATTAGGTACCTGGCGAGCAAAAGGAGATTTACTATGTCTGAAGTTATCAAGCTAAACTACCCTGCGATGCAGGAAATGGCACAACACTGCAAATCCACAGCGCAGCGTCTGATGGAGACAATTCGCCTCGCCCGACAGGCTGCCCAAGAAATGCAGAACGGCGCAATGATTGGAGACGCGGGAGAGGCTTTCTCTAACGCGCTGACCAGTGCCTTTGTGCCTGCGGTGACCAAGCTCGGTCAGAAATTCGATGAGATCGCTAAAGACATCGAGGGCGCGATTGCTGACATGCAGGCTGCCGATAAGGCCGCAGGCAGGACGTTCTAGGTACCGAGGAGGTAAAAAATGTTAGGCTTCCTATTGAAAATTGCGCGTTCGGTCATCAACCACGTTATTCAGGTAATCACCCAACAGATCAACCTGATCCAGGACGCCATTACTGCCCCGCTGCGCTCGATGGTACAGCAAGTTCTGGGTGGCGTTTGGAAAGGCGATGGAGCAACCCGCTTCGTGCAGGAGATGACCAGTGAGGTCATTCCGCAACTGGTCAGCATTGGCAGTCTGAATTTCAATTTTGGTGGTGTGATCCGTCGCGCGCTCGACCTGATGGATCAGGCAGACCGCCAGGCAACGCAGAAAGCCAATGAGCTCTTTGACGTTTTCCACAAGATCATCAACTTGTAAACAGGAGGTACGGCCATGGCTGAAGAAGTCTTTATGGATATCCCGCAAGTGCAGAAGATGTCCGAAGCCTTCGGGAACTTCGGCGACATCTTGCAAGGGGTCAACAAGGTTCTGGAAATGACCATCATGGTGCTGCGGACAACCGCGTTTGTTGGTCTGGTAGGTGGTATTGCTGTTGAGCGCTATCTCAGCGTGATCAAGCCGCGCGTGGAAAAAATGGCTCAAAAGATGCTCGAACTACAGGGGGACCTGCAGGGCGCCATTAATAACTACCAAACGGGCGACGAATCCGGGTCCCGGCGCTTCCGCTAGATTGAGATCTTTCTTGCCGAGTAGGTGCTCCGCACAGTTGCAATATAGACAGGAATTGGAGAGAATCCGCGTTTTACGGGCAGCTTGTTCTACACGAACGCGGATTCTCACAATTTATTCGCGTTGCACAAAAATGCAATAAAGTAATTGGCTTGTGTAGCGAGGCATTATGAAGCGAATTTGTTTGCGCTGCAACGTTATTTCACAAGATTTCAATTTATGGTGCCAGGAAAAATACTGCCCGGCCGAGAAGGGGACAGAAATCTTCGACGATGGCGAATGGTTTGGCCCGATAGAAATCATTCAACCCATTGTCATTTTGCGATCATCAATCATTTATCAAGCGCGCCGAGGTGAGGAGTCCATCCTTCTCAAGATTGCTAATGTCGGCTGTGAAGATAAGCTGCGACAGGAAGCAAAGGCCTTTTTACAATTAGCAAGAGCTGGGCAACATCCTTTGTTACCGGTGCTGCTACCGGCACATCCGCAAAGTACGGTGGAACATCATCCTTACGGCTGGACGGTGATTGCAGGGCGGGTCAAATACTACGAGATCTTCCAGTTTTCCGATGGCGAAATTCTACGCAACATATTGCTTAAAAATCCCCAGCCCTGGTATCAACACGCCGGCTGGATAACGCTGAGTGTCACGGATGTCATCTATTACCTGCATAAAGCCGGGAAACTTCATCTCTGCTTGAACCCGGATGTCATTATGGTGCGATTTGACAAACAAGGCATCCCACGCCCGATGCTGTTGGATTTGGGTATCAGCGATTCCGGGCAAAATATTCACAGAATTTGGAATGAAAATTACAACCTGCCGGCTTATACCGCGCCGGAAATTATTGACCCTGTGGGCAAAGTTGGCCCTGCATCAGATGTGTACGGGATCGGCATGCTTTTATACGAAATGCTCACGGGTCGGACACCATATGAATATCACCTCAGAAAAGATGCCATCATCTTTCAGAATGTGTTGAATGGGATTTTCAAACCAACCGGGCGAATTGACCTGAAAAACATCCCTGAGATTGCTGAAAAAGCCATCAACCGCCAGTACAACTTGCGCTACTCAGACACCCTTGCGCTTGCTGGTGCGCTACGCCCCAATTTCCCGACCGTACCCGCCGAGCGTAAACCTATGCGTATCAACTGGCAGACCATGTTCATCGTTCTGGGCGCTGCCCTGGCAATTTCGCTGCTAATCATGTTCGCTATTTCAATTGTTCCACAGTAGACCAGGAAGGTGCGCTGTGCCTCAGAAAATATATATTGACCGACCACCCCGAATTGAACCCGAACTTCCCTCGGGCGTGACCAATATTCCCAATCCGCCAGATACTGAAGAAAATCCGGGGCGAATTCTGGCTCAAGCCTTCCTGCCAATGGTTATGATCCTTGGTTATATCATGGTCTCGTTGTTCGGGCAGGGGCGCAACCTGTTCATGATGATCCCCATGCTGCTTTCGGTGGTTGCTTCTGTTGCACTGGCTTTCTATGCCAACAATTTGGAGCGCAAGCAGCGCACAGAAAAGGAAACCAGCTACAAACGGCGCATCAGTGAACTGCGCCGCCAGATGGAAAGTGAGCATGAACAGCAGCGCATTTACTATTTCTATAACTACCCCGACCCTGAGAAAACCTTGACAATTGCCAGCGATCTTGGACGCGATACTACCGCACGCGAGGAGGACATTCGCTCAGGCACGCGTCTTTGGGAGCGCCGTTCGAGCGACCATGACTTCATGCACTTGCGCCTGGGCATCAGCACGCGCCCTTCCACGGTAATTTACAAACTTCCCGAAAATGAAAAAGTGGAAAGTCCGCTCTTCCGAGAAGCAACGCGGCTGGCCGAAGATTCGCGCTTGCTGTTTGACGTTCCTGTGACCGTCGGTTTGCACTTACCGGCGGATGAAAAAGAAAGCAAAAAGGTCGAGGCTAAATCCGAACAGGAAGGGGGCGATAAGGAGGCAGAGGAGCAGAAGGAAATTACCATCCGACATTCGATAGGCATTACTGGAAGTGCGGCTGAGAAAGTACACGCCTACTTGCGCGCCGTGTTGGTAGATTATGCCGCCTTCCACTCGCCGCAAGACACCATGCTTTACATCGCCGGTACAAACGAGGCGCGCCAGTACTGGCGTTGGGCTTATGCCCTTCCCCATTGCAAAGAAGCCGACAAATCTGAAACTTTATGCTTCGAAGAAGACAAGAAACCCGGCGAAAACGAAGCCGACCGCATGCGCCTGTTCTGGAAAAATATTCGCACTATTTTAGAACGCCGCCGTATGCGCTTGCAGGATAAGGAAAGCGGCACAGACGTAAAATTGCCTTTTATGTTGGTGGTTGTGGATGTGCAAAACCAGGCGCCCGAGTGGTCGTGTCTGCGTGATATCGAGGGCGAAGCAGCAATCTCCACAATTTTGCTGGATGGGCAGATGCTCGGCGCGGCAATACTGTTCCTTGTCCCCGAACGCTCAAGCGTCCCCAGTCGCTGTACCGCAGTCATCGAAGTGGATGACGACCCATCCGATGAAGACGCTGCTGTTTTTCGCTACGCTGAAACCGGATTCAACACCGTCCGCTACGTTGGTAAGACAAAATTGGTTTCCACCCAGGAAATGGCGCGCAACTTCTCCAAGAACCTCGAGCTGCTGGATATCCGCCGTGGGTACGGTTCAAGCCTGGCAGCCACCGTGACACTGCTCGAAATGCTCAATGTCACATCGATTGACCAGCTTCAGGAGATGGCGCGCGAGAACTGGCGGCGCAGCATGGACCAGAAATCTGCCGATTGGTTATACACGGCGATCGGCTTACTTTCTGGCAATGAACCGCGTGTGCTGACCTTCTCGGCAAAGGCAGATGGCGTGCATGGCATGATTGCAGGTTCCACCGGGTCGGGCAAGTCGGAACTTTTGATGACCATGATCATTGGGCTTGCTCTTAATTTCAGCCCGGATGTACTCAACTTCGTGCTGATTGACTACAAAGGCGGCGCGGCTTTCGAGCCGTTCAAGCATTTACCCCATAAAGTGGATATCGTCACCAACCTGGACCAATCTGCCACGGCGCGCGTCTTTGCTTCGATCATCGCTGAACTGGACCGGCGCCAGAAACTGAATACTTATACCAACTCCAAGGATATTGTTCATTATCGCAGAAAAGGCTTGAATCTCGACCCGGAACGCCCGCCTTACCCGCACCTTTTCGTCATCATTGACGAATTCGCTGAAATGATCGCGGGCAACGCGGAATACAAGGCGCAGTTGGAGAGTATTACCCGCCTTGGGCGCGCGCTGGGTGTCACCCTCATTTTGGCAGCGCAACGCCCGGCGGGTGTCACGGACCAGATGCGCGCCAACATCAAATTTCGCATCTGCCTGCGCGTGGAAACGCCCGACGACAGCCGAGAACTGCTTCGACGCACTGATGCTGCCTTCCTGCCTCCCGGCATTCCCGGACGCGGTTACCTGCAAGTTGGTAACGAAAACATCGAGTTGATCCAAACGGCTTATACTGGCGGCGACTACAAAGGCCCGCAGGAAGAAAACGTCGTACCGAATGTCATCTGGCTCGACCGTCCGAAGAAAACCGCAGCGCAAAAAGCCACCGAACCGCCCAAGCTTTATGATGTCATTGACGACATGCTGGCAAAACTGGCGGTACAAGAATCCCGCCCGCAGTGGCGCCCGTGGCCGGAGTTCTTACCAACCCAAACTGGAACAAACGTCCTTACGCTGCAAACACCGCTGGATACAGCCTATATGAATGATGCTGATATTGACCTGCTGCGTGCCTTTGACACCCAGAAAATCAGCGGCATGTCGCTCAACGAAAAGTCTGCTGAATTTTGGGAGGACGGCTTCGGATGGAACAGCATTCGATGGGGTAAGAATGCCATGCGCCCGCTCATAGGCTTAATTGACAACCCGTATCAAGCCAGCCAGAAACCGCTTCTGATTGATTTCACCAATGGTCACGCGGTGGTCTTTGGCGCCTCCGGGCGCGGCAAGACGACTTTCCTGCACACTGTGATCAGCAGCCTTGCGCTCACACATTCTCCAGACGAACTACACATTTACATTCTCGATTTTGGCGGACGTGCCTTGAGCGTCTTCCAGGATTTGCCGCATGTTGGCGCAGTTATTACATCCGAAGAAGATGAACGCGTAATGCGCGCCCTGCGCAAGATCAATGAGATTATTGACCAACGGCAGGTACTCTTCAGCGAAGCGAAAGTCAACAGCCTTGATTCTTACAACCTCGCCAATCCTGATAAGCGCCTGCCGGCAGTGTTGGTAGTGCTCGATAACTTTGCTGAATTCAAGGAATATTACGAAGGCTTGATGGCGCCTTTCATTTCGCTGGCACGCGAATCGCGCGCTTATGGCGTGCATTTCCTGCTGACAGCCGATGTCCCAGCCGCGCTCACCGGCAAACTCTTCAATTTGATCCCAGAGCGATTTACGCTCAAACTGTCCGATGCGTCCGAATATTCCACTATTGTCGGACGCGGCGTTCCAGCAGACCTCAGCCCGGTGCCGGGTCGCGGTTACGTCCGTGTTGGGAATACTCCGCTCGAATTCCAAACTGCACTCTCCTTCTCGCCTCAGGATGGAGACTCAGATGGACTTGGAAAGATCAGCAAAATGTGCATGCGCATGACAGAAATTTGGGGTACAAGTTGGAAGGGCGAAAAGCCATCCAGCGTAGAGACCCTGCCGTTGCGCGTTTCGCTAGATAACCTGCTCAAGCAGGCATCCGTGCCAGAGATCCGCCGCTTGAACGCCATTGTTGGGATTGACGACCGTTCGTTGCAGCCGGCCCTGATTGACATCGAGCGACAGGGTCCCCACATGGTGGTGATTGGTCCGCCAATCTCCGGTAAGACCACCGCCCTGCGCACGGTGATCATCTCGCTGGCACAGAACTACTCTCCAGAGGAGTTCATCATGGTGCTTGTGGATTTTTCACGCAAACTCTGGAAAGGCAGCGAAACCTCCCTGGCAGATATTCCGCACGTCGTCGAAACCATCACCGACGTGGAAGAGCTGGATGCCTTACTGGAGAACATGCAAGTCGAGTGTGCGGACTTCGAGATTAACCCCAAGCGGCGCAAAATCATGCTCGTCATCGACAACTATGATGCGTTCACCGAAGAGTCCAGCCGCAAAAAGGCAGCATTCTTCGAAGGGATGGCGTCTCTGGTGCGCAAGTACCAGACTGCCGGCGTTTATGTTGTCATTGCCGGATCGGTGAGCATTGTCAATGCATCGGATGACCTGCGCAAGGTTGTTACAGCCCCTAATTTTGGCATTGGGCTGAAGAACTCCGACTCGGTTAACCGGCTGAATGGCAAATTCCCGCGCAGCCTGGCTGACGTTGAACTGCCGATGGGACGAGGCTTTACCGTGCGCTCTGGCATTACTGCAATGCTGCAAATCGCCACCCCCTATGCCAACGACGAAGACATTGAAGGCTCTTTGGATACCTGGGTAAGAGCCATCCAACAGCGCTACCCACAGAAAAAGGTGCAGTGGCTAAACCAGTCAGGCGGCGACAAAGGTAAAAGCCTGCCGGCGAAAGGCGCGTCGAAAAAATCCAAAGAACCTGCGAGGCTGGGGGCAGAATTATCGGTTCCAGCTCCGGATGTGGTTGATGAGTCGAAGTACGACATTGCGCAACTAAAAAAGCTGCTGGCAGAAAACGGCATGCCTGAATCGCTGCTCTCCATACTTTCGCCCAGAGACATCATTGATAATGCCAAAGCGATGGGGCTGCTCAAGGATGAGTAAGAGATGGTGATGACCATGAACGATTATCTCGAAGTCAAGATTGACGTGTTCGAGCACACTGGTCAGCGTGTGCAATTACGTAGAACGCTCAGCGTGGATACTCTTATCAACGAAATCTTGAAAGAATTTGATGATATTCCCACCGAATCGCCCGAAAAATACGCTGTTTACTTGAAGGGTGTGGATCAGCCGCTCACGCGCAACTCCACCATCGCTCAGCTAGATATCCAGCCCCAGGATGAACTGGTCTTTGATTACGTGCGTCAGACCTTCCGGAAAATGCTCGAGGTGCATCAATACGCTTTCTTGCGTGAAGAATCGACCGGTAAGGTGTATGACATTCAATGGCAACCTGCGGTGATCGGGCGTCCCAGCACCGATGTGGATCATAACATCATGCTGGCAGTGAACGTGCAGTTGCTCCCAAACGGTATGACCATCTCACGCCGTCATGCGCAAATTACGCTTTCAGAGGGACATTACTTCATCGAGCCACTTGCAGAGCAAAATCCGGTTTATCTGAATGGGAAAGAGCTTGCCCCACTGACTAGGCGTGAAATCAAGCATGGGGATAAGCTGCTGCTTGGCCGCAACAAAATAGCCATGACATTTTTGGCACAAGCCATGCAGCAATCTGCTCTCAAAGAACCCAAGTCGCAGATACCCCTGCAGAAGCCAATGCCCACGCCGTTTCCGCAGCCCGTCTCTGAGAAAAAAGACGAGACTCTATTCGTATCCGAAGAAAACATTCTGTCTTATCTTGTCGTCGAAAAGTGTACTGTCTCAGAACGTATTGGGCAGCGACAGGACATTGTCGCTTACCCATTTGTGCTAGGTCGTGAGACGCCCATTTTGCTCAACGAAGCTGAAATCTCACGCAGACATGCTGAGTTCACCTTCGACCCGCGCACAAAAAAATTCTACATCACTGATCTGCACAGCACCAACGGCGTTGCCATCAATGCCAATTACATCCAGCCTGACCACCCACACGAAATCAGCCAGGGGGTGCATATCCAACTGGGGCCGAGTGTGGTTGTGCGTTTTGAAATTTAGACCTCCAGCGTTTACCAATTCGGGCAAGAAGCAGTATAATCCCGCATCGGAGTCCTCTATGCCCTCGATCTATCCCTTTACTGCCATTGTCGGACAGGAGCGCATGCGCCGCGCCCTGCTGCTCAACGCGGTTGACCCGCGCATCGGCGGCGTGCTGATCCGCGGCGAACGCGGCACGGCCAAGTCCACCGCGGCGCGCTCCCTGGCCGCTCTGTTGCCGCGTGTGCGGGTGGTGAAAGATTGCCGCTTCGGCTGCGACCCGGACATGCCCCTCACCTGGTGCACCGAGTGCCGTGAACGGGCTGCCTCGGGCCAGGATCTGCCGACTGTTGTGCGCGTCACGTCCTTTATCAACCTGCCTATCTCAGCGACTGAAGACCGGGTGGTCGGCACGCTGGATATCGAACAAGCCATCCAGAAAGGCGAGCGTCACTTTGAACCCGGCGTGCTGGCGGCTGCCAACCGCGGCCTGCTCTACATTGACGAGGTCAACCTGCTCGACGACCACGTTGTAGACATCCTGCTCGATTCGGCCGCCATGGGCATGAACATCGTCGAGCGCGAAGGCATTTCCTTTTCTCACCCCGCCCGCTTCATCTTGGTCGGTACAATGAACCCGGAAGAAGGCGACTTGCGCCCGCAGTTGCTGGATCGCTTCGCCCTCTCGGTGGACATCACCGGCATCCGCGAGGCGCGCGAACGGGTCACGATCATCGAGCGCAACCTGGCCTTTGAAGCGGACGCGGATTCCTTCCGCCAGGTATGGATACCGAAGGAGGAGGAACTTTCGCGGCAGATTGAACGCGCCCGCCCGTTGGTGGATAAGGTCAACTACACGCGCCGCGACCTACTTTCCATTGCCGCGCTGACCACCTCGCTGAACGTGGATGGACACCGCGCCGACCTGGTGATCCTCAAGGCAGCCCGCGCTCATGCTGCTTTTGAAGGCCGCACGGCCATCACCGACCGCGATATTGCCGTGGCCGCCGAGCTGGCCCTGCCGCACCGCATCAAGCGCGGTTCCTTCCATCAGAGCGAGATCACACCAGAACAGCTGCAGGAACGCATCGAACAGTTACAAGGCTCGTCATCAGAGGGTGAAGCCTCCGAGCCAGAACCGAAAGAAGCCGAGGCCGAGCAGCAAAAAAAAGTCATAACTGAAACGGCCGAGCAGGCAACCCCTGACCAGCCGCCGACAGATCCCAGTTCGCAAAAAACTGTCTTCGATACGCAAAACACCCATTGGTGGGATGGCGGCCAGAAAGTCAAGATTGGCGAGACGTTCGAGCCGCGCCGCTTGGATACCCCCCTGGATAAACTTACCCGCCGCCACGCCGGGCGGCGTTCACGCACGCGCACCGAGCGCAAGCGCGGGCGTTATATCCAGGCGCGCCCGGCCAACGGTAAGACGGATGACGTAGCCTTCGATGCCACCATCCGCGCCGCCGCCCCTTACCAGAAACGGCGCACCGAACAGCGCAAACGCGTAGCGTTTGCCATCCAGAAGAGCGACTTGCAGCGCAAGGTGCGGGTCAAAAAGGCTGCCAATCTGGTGCTTTTCCTGGTGGACGCCTCGTGGTCAATGGCTGTGGCGGAGCGCATGGCTGCCACCAAAGGCGCAATCCTGTCCCTTCTGACCGATGCCTACCAGCGCCGCGACCGGGTAGGGTTGGTTGTCTTCCAGAAAGACCGCGCCACGCTCATTCTGCCCCCCACCACCTCGGTCATGCTCGCCCAGCGCGCCCTGGCCGATATCCCTGTCGGCGGCAAGACGCCGCTGGCAGCCGGCTTGCTGATGGCCTACGACGTGCTCACCCAGGAGCAAATTATCCACCCAGACGTTGAACCCTTGCTGCTCGTCCTGACGGATGGCGCCGGCAACGTCTCCATCGGTGTATTGCCACCCCAGGAGGAGGCCTATCAGTTCGCCGAGCAGATCGCCGGGCGCAATTTTCGCAGCGTGGTCATCAACATGGAACACGCCTCCTTCGATCAGGGTCTGGCGCAGGCATTGGCCGATCATCTCGAAGCTCCCTGTTATACGTTGAATGAACTCAAGGCTGAAAACCTTTACCAGACTGTCCGGCAGGAGATGAACGAGCCGCGAAAAGCATAATAGCCTATTGGCAGACTCCACCCATATCAAATCGGTTACCACAAGTTCCCACAATGAGGGCAGTTCTTCCAGTCGGATTGAGCCACTTTGCCGCACTACGCACATACCCGGCTCGAAGCTGCTGAACGCGATATACTTCAGAAATGCCAACCCTGCTCGGCATCTTCGGCGGGACGTTCGACCCGCCTCATCTCGGACACCTGATCCTGGCCAGCGAGGCCCGCCAGCAACTCAACCTGACGCGTTTGCTGTGGGTGCTGACGCCCATCCCGCCTCACAAACTCGATCAACCCATCACCTCCATCGAACACCGCCTGGCCATGCTCCAGCTTGCCATTGCCGGGAATCCCGACTTCGAGCTTTCGCGCGTGGAGGTGGATCGTCCCGGCCCGCACTACGCGCTGGACACGGTCAACATGCTGGTTGGGCAGAATCCCGGCGCGGAGATGGTATATCTGATGGGCGGCGACTCGCTGCGCGACTTGCCCGCCTGGCAC
Source organism: Chloroflexus sp. (assembly GCA_020723995.1). Lineage (GTDB taxonomy): Bacteria > Chloroflexota > Anaerolineae > Anaerolineales > Villigracilaceae > CG2-30-58-95. The sequence continues at coordinate 3,718 of DYHT01000029.1, read as the reverse complement.
CGTCCCGCGGACCTGGTGTCTGCTTGCCGCTATCTGGGCGTGATGCACCGCCCCGGCGATGCCATTGACCTGCCCGCCCTGGAGTCCATCCTGCCAGGCATCACCTCCAAAGTCCGCTTCGTGGAGGCGCCCCTTCTAGACATATCCTCGCGCCAGATAAGGCAACTCATCGCCGAGGGCCACCCATTCCGCTATTACCTGCCTCCTTCAGTATACGAATACATCCTGGAACACAACCTCTACCGCTGACACAGACGATGGATCATAGTCCGAATGGCCGACCGCTGGGGCTTTCCACCCTTGTTCCAGATGACGGCCGGGTTGGCAATCCTGGCCTCGCTGCTGACTTTATCCTTACGGGAGCCTGTCCCCAAGGCATTTCCGAAAAAGTAAACGCTAAGTATCCAGGCTGCTTTCACCATGGGTAAGCAGGTAGAAACTGCGCGGCCGCTCACCAGTCTTATCGAAGACAAATTCGGTGACCAAATAACCAGCCGCAAAGGCCGTCTCGAAAGCCTCACGGGCGTAGAAGCGCCAGTCACACCCAAGGCCGAGGTCGGCCTCTTTCAAAGCCAGAAAATCAACCGGGATCTCGACCAGCAGCAGGCGGCTGTTCAGGCTGGGACCGTGCCCGGGGGGCCGCGACCCGCCCGCAGGGTCCGGTACGGCGGCGCACAGCGAAACGTCCGCAGCCAGGAAATGATTCAGGGTAAGTACCGGCCGCTGGCGGCGGCTGAGTCTGCGTTCGACTCGAGGCGTGTTCAGCCACCAATCCACCTGGAAGCGATCGGAGGGCAGGCCAACGTTCAGGCTATCCTGCATGTCACCGTATTCTGAGCGGCGATAGGTATTGCAAACCGCGCCCAGTTTGGTGATGTTGAGATGGGCATTGCGGCTGAGCAGCGGATCGTAGGTCCAGGTGATGAGGTCGAGGCCCTGGTTGCGCACCATTTGCCATTGGGCGCGTTTGAGCGCAAAGCCGAGGCCGGAGTCGCGCCACTGCGGGTGAACGCCCAGCATGTGCGAACAATGCTTGAGGCGCGGCCCATCCGGTGTAGGATAGAAGCCGGGAAAGCCCCAGGCAGCCCCGACCAACCGGTCTTGTACGAAGGCACCCAACAGCAAACCGCCATTGTGCACCACGGCCAGCAGGGCGTGGGCAGGGATGACATCCGTCTCAGAGCCAGGCCAGACCAGCCGCTGAAGGTCATGGACGGCATCCATCTCCTCAGGAGTTTCTATCAGGCGGATAATCCACCCGGGTAGGTGCTGCGCATCAGGCATGGCGGGTGAAGAGCGAACGCAGGAATTCACGATACCAGTTGACTTCCCGCAGGTAATCGAGGTGTGAGGCGAAACGGGCGGGCATCAACCCGAATACACGCGGGATGGTATCCACCGCGCAGGTGCGGTTGACGGCCAAATAATCCAGCCAGAAGACAGAAGAGGGGAAATGCGGGAAGGTCGTTTCGAGAATGACGGTAAGGGCGCGCAGATAAGGGAGCGGCCAGGAGGTTAAAACACGGCGTTTTTTGATCATATCCATAATGATATTGGCGATCTGGCCCAGGCTGAAATACTCGCTGCCGCCGACTTCATAAGTTTGATTGATCGTGGCGTGTTCATCCAAAGCCCAGATCAAACAGGCGACCATGTCCTCAACCCACAGTGGCTGAAGCAGGCCTTTGCCATGCCCTGGCAGAGGCAGGAATCCCGGGGCGATGGTCAAGAGCATGGCCAGGCCGGTTGTAAAGGTATCCTGCGGCCCAAAGAGGATTGAGGCGCGCAGGATGGTGTGCGGCAGTCCGCTGTGGCGGATGGCTTCCTCGGCGACACCCTTGGCTTTGAGCACCGGGAAGGCCGAGGCGCTGTTGGCGTCCAGGTGGCTGAGATAGAACAGGCGTTGGATCCTGGCATCGGCAGCCGCCCGCACCAGGTTGCGCGTGCCCTCGATGTCCACAGCCATCAGATTGGCGCGACCCCCTTGCGCCTCGCCGCCAGCCATGTGATAGATCATGTCCACACCACGCATGGCGGCGCGCAAGCCGCGCTCGTCGCTCAAGCTGGCGACAGCCACTTCCACCGGCACACCCAACGGCAGGTTGGGCGTACGCGGCGAGGGACGCAGCAGAGTGCGCACTCGATGCCCGGCCTGTGCGAGTTGGCGTACTAGGGCGCGCCCGATAAAGCCGGTTCCGCCGGTGACAAGGATCATGGTATAGATTATAGCAGAGCTTATCCTGGACGGTTTACGACGCCAACGCTTGACAGAGAGACTGCCACAGATTGCTTGTTATAATAACCCAGGAGAGCGTGCGGAAGATTCTTTATGATTAATCACCAACAGGTTGAACTGACCAAACTTCTCGCTTCCCGGCTCGAACGTCTTTCAGTCGATTCGACCTGGTCGCACCGCGCCAGCGGATTGCGCGGTAATTTACTGAAAGTCCTGGAAAAGATCGTATCCGGCCTTCGGGGAGAAGAGACGCAACTGGCAATACTCATTGAAAAAGGCTTTGAAATCCTGCGTAATGCGGCCCTGGAGATACCAGATTTGGGGGCGCTTAAGAGTCATCACAAATTGCGATAAAATAGGGGGCAAGATGGATTGACAATCTCAAATAGGAGTTTCAGCCATGGGTCGTCTTTTTAGGAAACGCCAGAACGTTTTCATCACGCTTATCAAAGAACAGGCCACACTGACCCTGGAGGGCATGGAGGCGCTGAAAGACTATCTAGCCTCCCATGACCCGGCCGACTCGGCGCGGCTTGTTTCCAAAGAAAAAGAAGCCGATGAAGTCCGCCGGATCTTGATTGATGAATTAAATAGGACGTTCATTACCCCCTTTGATCGGGAGGATATCTTTGCGCTTTCCCGGACGATTGACGATGTGCTGGACTATGCCTATACCACTGTCAGTGAAATGGAAATCTTGAAAGTAGAGCCGACCCCATACATGCAGCGAATGGCCTCGCTGCTCAGAGACGCGGCTTACGAACTTTCTATGGCGGTCAATCGCCTGGAGGAGCATCCTGGTGTTGCCAACGACCACGCCCAACAAGCCAAAGCCCTCGAGAACCGGGTGGAAGATGTTTACCGCGAAGCCCTGGCTGATCTTTTCAGCGGCGCAGAGGATCTCAAGCACGTGGTCAAAATGCTAAAGCTGCGTGAGGTATACCGCCACCTGAGCAATGCGGCCGACCGCGGCGACGAGGCCGCCAATGTGATTGCCGATATTGTGGTCAAGATTGCATAAAAGAGAAGGGCTGCATCCATGACACCGCTGCTCATCGCCGTAATAGTATTGGCCCTGGTCTTTGATTTCCTGAACGGCATTCACGATTCCAGCAACGTGGTTGCCACGATGATCTCGTCGCGGGCGCTTTCGCCGCGCCTTGCTCTCGGAATGACCGCTCTGGCAAACTTTTTCGGCCCGTTTATCTTCGGTGTGGCGGTGGCGGAAACGATCGGGCATGAAATTGTCGTCGCTGAGACAATCAATATACAAGTGCTGCTGGCTGCGCTGGTCAGCGCCATTTTATGGAATCTATTGACCTGGCATCTGGGTTTCCCAAGCAGTTCATCCCATGCGCTGATCGGCGGTTTCATCGGCGCAGTGGTCATGGGAGTAGGATGGCAGGCCATCCAACTGAATGGATTGGAGGTACATGTTTAGCGTCTTCAACACACTCAGTTAGCAGATTAGAGGTGTTACGC
>DYHT01000005.1 GCA_020723995.1 Chloroflexus sp. | reverse complement strand
GGCCGGCGCCTGCCAGGCGCCCAAAGACATTCCCGATAGCGTGGCGCAGGCCGGCAGCGCAGCCGCCATCGCCCTTTCACTGATGGATCAGGGCAGCATCGTTCTCGATCCATCCATCGCTCAAGTCAAACAGCGCCAGTGCGCCGGCTGCGGGTATTGCGTGGCCGCCTGTCCCTACAACGTGATCGCCATCAAGGAGCGGGTTGCGACGGTCAACAGCTTCCTATGCAAAGGCTGCGGCACCTGTGCGGCTGCCTGCCGCAACAAGGCTGTGTCGCTCATCCATTATGACGACCGCCAGATTGTCAACGAGATGCTGGGTGCTTTACACGAAGTGTGCTGTGCATCGGCAGAGTTGTTTGTCCCAGCCGCTACAGAAATCAAGGCTTAGGAGGTGACATCGTGGCCTATGAACCAAGAATAATTGCCTATTTATGTACCTGGTGTTCCTACACCGGGGCAGATACGGCCGGTATCGCCCGTCTGAAATCACCGGCCAACATCCGCGACATTCGCGTGCCTTGCTCGGGGCGCGTCTCACCGGAACTGGTCATGCGCACCTTCGACCAGGGCGCGGATGGCGTGCTGATCCTGGGCTGCCACATCGGCGAATGTCATTACGATAGCGGTAACCACCGGGCTGCCAAGCGTCTGCCCATCCTGCGTGCGCTGATGGCTTATGCCGGCCTGGAACCCGAACGCCTGCGCCTGGATTGGGTCTCGGCTTCCGAGGGCGAACGCTTCGCACGCATCGCCACCGAATTTGCGGATAACGTGCGGGCGCTGGGACCGGTCAAATGGCGGGTTGAAGGTTCCAGATTACAGGTTGAAGGTGGGGCGCATACCGGCAGATTCAGTCCACAGGCTGCGAGCGAACCTTACAACTTTCAACCTTCAACTTTCAACCTTCAAACCGAGAGCATTCGCGCCAAAGCCAAAGAATTGCTCGCCAGCGGCGCGGTCGGCTATATTGTCGGTTACGAGGTTGGCCCCAGGGGACGGACGCGACCATCCTTCGCCAACACGCCGGAGGAGGCCGATCGGCTGGTCTGGAATCCAGACTGCACTTACAACCTGACCACCTATCTGGGCAAAAAGCGACGCCCGGCGATCAAAGGTATCGAACAACCCAAACCGGTCGCTGTGGTGGTCAAACCCTGCGACAGCCGCGCCATTAACGTGCTACTGACAGAAAATCAATTTACCCGTGAACAAGTGCACATCATCGGCTTGACTTGTGAGGGCACGCGCCATGATGGTGGCATGTTGCAAGTGCGCTGCCAGACGTGCAATGAGCGCATGCCGGTCGTGTACGATACGCTCATCGGCGAGCCTCCGCCTCCGCTCGCCGACCGTCTGTCGCCTGTGGCCGTCAAGATTGCAGAACTGGAGCAGGCCACTCCCGCCGAGCGCATGGATTTCTGGCTCAGCCAGTTCGACCGCTGCGTCCGCTGCTACGCCTGCCGGCAGGCCTGCCCGATGTGCAACTGCCCGGTCTGTTTGTATGAACGCGATGATTCGCTCTGGATCGGTATGGGCGTCAACATGAACGAGAAACGCACTTTCCACCTGGGACGCGCCTATCACCTGGCTGGCCGCTGTGTGGGCTGCAACGAGTGCGAGCGCGCCTGCCCGATGAACATCCCCATCAGCCTGCTCAACATGAAAATGGCGCAGGAAATCGAAACCGCTTTCGGACACCGGGCAGGAATGACCCCGGCGCCTTCGCCGATCGTCACCGTCCTGTCGGGCGAGTACATCGTCCCGATGTCCTTGCGGGACAAGGAAGGCTGAGATGAACTTCATCACCCAAGCCCAATTAACCGCATGGTTGGATGGCCTCGCTCGTCAACGGATGCTGATCGCGCCGCGCCAGGTAGCCAGCGTAATACTCTACCAGCCGGTGGAAAGCAGCCAGGAAATCGCCTGGGGATTTACTCGCCCGGTCATGTCAGTCAAGGAGGCTTTCTTCCCTCCGACCGAGCGGCTGTTGACCATCCAGAAAAGCGACGGGGGGATCGAACTCAACGAAACCCTGTTCGAAGGGCAACAGGTCGTCTTCGGTGTGCGCCCGTGCGATGCGCGCGGCGTAAAGATCCTGGATGCGCTCTTCCTGGATAAAGAGCCGGTTGATCCCTATTACGCCCGCCGCCGCGCCAATACCGCCCTCATCGGCCTGGCCTGCAAAGAAATGCGCCCGACCTGCTTCTGCACCTCGGTCGGCGGCGCGCCGGATGAGGCCGGCGACATGGACGTGATGCTCTACGAGGTAGATGGCGGCTACATCGTCGAAGCAGTTACGGAAAAAGGCCGGTTATTAATCCCTGGCGGCGAATGGCAGACTTGCCCTGAGCGTAGCCGAAGGGTGGCAGATGGCGGACTTGCCTTGAGCGTAGCCGAAGGGTCGCAAATGGCAGATAGCAGATCGCAGATGGCAAAGGGCGAGCGACAAGCGGCGAGCAGCGCAGCCCCCAACTCGCAGCCCGCAATCGGCCATCAGCCATCAGCCATCCGCAATCTGCCATCCTCAATCCCCAATCCGCAATCCATTTCCTGGCCGGCCCACTTCGACGACGAATATTGGGCGCGCATGTCTGAGCGCTGCCTGAGCTGCCGCGCCTGCGCTTACGTCTGCCCGACCTGCCGCTGTTTCATCGTGCGGGATGAGATCCTGCCCTTCGAGGCGGCCACCGGCAAACCCGGCAACGGCCAGTTCGAACGCATTCGCTGCTGGGACTCGTGCGAAGGCGAGAACTACCGCCGCACGGCCGGCGGTCATAGACCCCGCGCCGAAAAAAGCGAGCGCCTGCGCAACCGCTTTTTCTGCAAGTTTTACTATTATGCTGAACAGTATGGGCTGGGCCAAACCTCCGTATGCACCGGCTGCGGCCGCTGCGTGGATGTTTGCCCGGTCAACGTGGATATTACAGAGGTATTGATGGAAGTTCACAAGGAAACAAGTAGACAGGGAAACAAGTAGACAAGTTTCTGCATACCTTGTCTACCTGTCTACTTGTGTACTTGCCTACTTGTATACTCATCTCGAAGGGAATGACACATGACGGATACAACCCCTCACAACCCCATGAAACCTTTTTTGGGTAAACTGGTCGAGGTCAAAGACCTGGCGACCGAGATCAAGCTCCTGCGCGTTGAGTTGCTGAACGGCGGGAACGAAGCTTTCAAAGCCTGCCAACCCGGACAGTTTGCCTTCGTCTCAGCCTTCGGATTTGGCGAGGCGCCCTTCGGCATTGCCAATACGTCCCAACGTGGCCCATACCTGGATTTCGCGGTCAATCGGCTCGGGTCGGTGACGACCGGCCTGCACGAGCTGGGCGAAGGCGATCTCGTCGGCGTGCGCGGCCCATTGGGCAACTGGTTCCCGATGGATCAGTTCAAGGGCAAGAATCTGATCGTCCTGGGCGGCGGCATCGGCGGCGCGCCGCTGCGTCCTGTCATCCAAACCGTACTGGATAACCGCGCCGATTACGGCCGCCTGACCATCCTGTGGGCCGCCCGCCACCCCACCCTGCTGGTCTTCACCGACGAATACGCCGCGTGGCGCGCCGCGCCGGACACCACCCTGCACCTGACGGTAGACCAGGCCGACGAGAAATGGGATCGCAATGTGGGCTTGATCACCCAATTGCTCGAAAAGGTGGCCCCCTCGCCGGAGAACGCCGTCACCATCACCTGCGGGCCGCCAATCATGATCTACTACGTGACCCGCTTGCTGGAGAAAATGGGCTTTGTCGCCAAGAATAACTACGTCACGCTGGAAGCGCGCATGCACTGCGGAATGGGCAAGTGCGGCCGCTGTAATCTGGGACCAAAACTCATCTGCGTGGATGGCCCGGTGTTTAGTATGTCCGAAGTTGGAGAATTAATGGAGACATTCCTGTAGGTCAATAGACTTTATCGAAAAAAGTGAAAGTCACATGAAGGGCGGCAGGAAAATTACCACCCTTCATGTATAATAGGACGGAATAGGTCATAATATTTCAATGCTCACATTCCCTCCAATAGAAACCAAACTCAATGAACAAATCTGCTTCAATCCTTATTATCTTTTTGGTCGTGATCTGCCTGTGCTGCTGCCTGATTATTCTGCTCGGCGCAAGCGCATTTGCCTTTTACGAAATTAGCACCAGCGTGCCAACCGACCTGGGTACGACGCCTTTTTTTACCGCGCCAACGCCAACCATCGTCGTCACCCGCCCGCCGGTCGAGACTTTACCCACCGGCACGCTGCAACTGCTCGAGCAGACCATCGTCCCGATTAACAACCTGCCCGATCTGTCCTGCCGCCTCGAAGGCAAATGCAACATCTCGCTGACCCTCAAACCGCCGGCCGCGCCGCGTCAGGTCGGCGAGCAGCAGGCTTTCTGGGTCACCAATATGGACACTAATGCCAATTTCCAGGTCACGGCCACGCTGCGCTACGTTACCGACCATACCTACTTCTGGATCCAGGATGACGTCCGCTATGACGCCAGCGAACTCAAGGCGTTGGCCGAGGCATTCGAGACCAAGATTTATCCCACCAACCGCGAGTTTTTTGGCAGCGAGTGGACGCCTGGCGTGGATGGCGACCCTCACATTTACATCCTGCTCGCCCGCGGCCTGGGAGATTCCATCGCCGGTTACTTCTCCTCTGCCGACGCTTATCATCCACTGGTGCACGAATATTCCAACGCCCACGAAATGTTCGTCCTCAGCGCCGATAACGTGGCTCTGGGCGAGGAATTTACCTACGGCGTGCTGGCGCACGAATTCCAGCACATGATCCACTGGTACCTCGACCGCAACGAAACATCCTGGTTAAATGAGGGCTTCTCCGAAATGGCCGCCTTCCTGAACGGCTACAACGTGGGCGGCTTCGATTGGGCTTACATTTCCGACCCTGATTTGCAGCTGAACGACTGGCCGAACGACCAAAACGCCACCACGCCGCATTACGGCGCGGGCTTCCTTTTCACAACCTATTTTCTGGACCGCTTTGGCGAGCAGGCCACCCAAGCCCTGGCCGCCAATCCGCAGAACGGCCTGGAAAGCGTGGACGAGACGCTGGCCGAAATCAACGCCACCGACGGTCTGACCGGCCAGCTCGTCACCGCCGACGACTTCTTCATGGATTGGATTATCGTTAATTACCTCCAGGATGGCTCGCTTGCCGATGGCCGCTACACCTACCACAATTATCCGGCCGCGCCGCAGGTTAGCAAAACCGAAAACAACACCACCTGCCCGCTCGCCCCGGCCGGCCGCACCGTCCGCCAGTACGGCGTGGATTACATCCGCATCACCTGCACGGGCAATTACACCCTGCACTTCGAGGGCGCCACCTCCACCCGCCTCCTGCCAGCCGATTCCTATTCCGGTTCCTACGCCTTCTGGTCGAACAAGGGCGATGAATCGGACATGACCTTGACGCGCCAGTTCGACTTCAGCGCTGTCTCCGCTCCGCTCACATTTACATACTGGACCTGGTACGATCTCGAAGAAGATTACGATTATCTCTACCTCGAGGCCTCCACCGACGGCCAGCGCTGGGACATTCTCATCACCCCCTCCGGCACGGCGGAAGACCCTTCTGGCAATTCATACGGCTGGGGCTACAACGGCCTCAGCGGCGGCTGGAAACAGGAAACAATTGACCTCAGCCGATTCGCGGGTCAGAAAGTGTATCTGCGCTTCGAGTACGTGACCGACGCGGCCGTCAACGGCGAGGGCCTGCTGCTGGATGACCTGGCCATCCCGGCCATCGGATATGCCACCGATTTTGAGGCCGATGACGGCGGCTGGCAGGCAGCCGGTTTTGTCCGCGTCCAAAACATCCTGCCGCAGACTTTCCGTTTGGCATGGATTGTGAAGGGCGCCAACGGCACCACCGTGGCAATGATCCCCGTCAACCCCGACCAGACTGCTGATATTCCCCTGCAACTCGCGCGCGGAGAAGAAGCCATTCTGGTCGTCAGCGGCACGACGCGCTTCACGCGTGAACTGGCCGTTTATCAAATTGAGATTCGATGATAAGGAGATTATTATGTCCACCGCACCCAAATCCGAAATCCTGAGAATGGCCGACCTGGCTGCCTACCAGGAAGGCGCCATCGTCTCCCGCCAGATCACCAAAGCCGAAACCGGCAACGTAACCCTTTTCGCCTTCGACGCCGGACAGGAACTGAGCGAGCACACCGCCCCTTTCGATGCCCTGGTGCACGTGCTGGACGGCGAGGCCGAGATCAAGATCTCCGGCCAATTGTTTCAGTTGCAGACCGGCGAGGCCATCATCATGCCTGCCGACCAGCCGCATGCGGTGAAGGCAGTCAAGAAGTTTAAGATGCTGCTGACGATGATCAAAGCATAAAACTCGAAATCGCTGGCGACGGGACAACCGGCAACACGACTGGCGCTACGGTCGGCGGGATTGGGGTGGAGCTTATCCGATCCATTCGACAATCGTCGCCTCGCCCTGCCCGACGCCCACACACAGCGTCGCCAGGCCGTAATAGGGGTGTTTTTCATCCTTCGCCCGGCGTTTCATCTCGTGCAGCAGTGTGGTCAGGATGCGCGCCCCAGAGCAACCCAGCGGATGTCCGAGCGCAATTGCCCCGCCGTTGACGTTGACGATCTGCGGGTCGAGGCCCAGTTCCTGCATCACCGCCAGCGATTGGACGGCAAAGGCCTCGTTCAATTCGATCAGGCGGATGTCTTCCAATTCGAGACCGGCGCGAGCCAGGGCCTTTTTTGTCGCCCCGACCGGGCCTAATCCCATAATGCGCGGCGGGACGCCGGCCGCCGCCGAAGCCAGGATGCGTGCCATCGGCTTCAGCCCCAACTCTTTGGCTTTCTCCACTGACATCAAGAGCAGGGCGGCCGCGCCGTCGTTGAGACCCGAGGCATTGCCGGCCGTGACCGTGCCGCCCTCCTTGCGGAAGGCCGGGCGCAGTTTGGCCAATGATTCCATGCTTGTATCGCGGCGCGGGCGCTCGTCGGTCATGACGGGAATCGGTTCACCTTTGCGCTGCGGTATGGTTACTGGAATGATCTCCTCGCTGAATTTGCCTGAATCAATAACCGCAATGGCGCGTTGATGCGACCGGACTGCAAAGGCATCCTGCATCTCACGCGTGATCTCGGGTTTCATCGCCGCGATGTTCTCGGCTGTCTCGCCCATCTGCTCGGTACCGTGCATTTCCTGTATTTTGGGGTTCGGGTAACGCCAGCCGAGAGTGGTATCCCAGGCGGTCAGGTTGCCGAATGAGAAACCCGACTCGGCCTTGGGCAGCGAATACGGGGCGCGTGACATGCTCTCCACGCCACCGGCGATGAACACCTCACCTTCGCCGGCGCGGATGGCGCGGGCTGCCTGGTTGATCGCGTTCAGCCCGGAGGCGCACAACCGGTTGAAGGTCACGCCCGCAACTTCGACCGGCATTCCGGCCAGCAGGAGCGCCATGCGGGCTACGTTGCGATTATCCTCCCCGGCCTGGTTGGCGCAGCCCAGGTAGACTTCCTCGACCAGCGCCGGGTCGAGGTTGTTGCGTCCGATAATCGCTTTGATAACATGCGCCGCCAGGTCATCCGGGCGGACAGAGGCCAGCGCGCCGCCCAGCGCCCCGATCGGCGTGCGGATGGCGTCAATGATGACAGGTGTGGGCATAGGAACCTCCAGTGTAGCATATTTTTGTGACTTCGATTTATCTTGGCTCATTGGGAGTTGCCGTTGATTCTACCACCTCCTTCCCAGCATATTTTGGAAGATGATCTTGGGTAATTGCCATAACATATCACAACATCTGGTGGCGCGGCGTAGGACGAATTGTCAAATCGTCCCACCTCTGGGAATCGTTGATGTATAATGAGTAGCAGCAGACAAAACTATGACGATACCCACCCAGCTTGAATTCGACGAGTCTTTCGAGGAACATGTCGCCATCCTTTATGGCGAACTTGAACAGGCGATCAAATGGGATCGCCCTTCGATCCTGCTTGTGGTCTATTCCTCCGAGTTCATTCGCGCCGACGCTGAAGATGCGCTGACGGCCGAGTTGAATAAACTGGGGCAGACTGTCATCCAGTATCCGGTAAGCGGCAGGGATGCTGCCGATATCGCTCTCAACCTGTCTCAATATCCGGATATAGAGCATAGTGTTTTTTTTGTCTCAGGATTGCAATGGGGAGGTGGCGAGGATGGGAGAAATGCTTACCACGCTTTGAATTACCGGCGTGAATATTTTGTGGATTATCGCATTCGGGTTGTATTCTGGGTTACAGAGGAGGAAGCCATTGCCTTGCCCAACTGCGCGCCGGATTTTTGGGCTTTTCGACACCGGGTAATAGAATTCTTTGAGCTTCCTACACCAAAACGTACAGCGGAGATAGAAGACGAGTTGTACTGGGCCAGCAATGAAGAAAGGGCGCTGCACCAAGATACAGATTCTAAAATAGCTTTCAGGGAAGCATTATTAAAGGACTTCGATGAGACGAAAGAAACGCTGGCGGCGCGCGCTGAACTGCTGGATTCACTGGCAAGTTTGTATTGGGCCAAGTGTGATTATGAGAAATCAGCCGACCTGTGGAGACAAACCCGCCGGTTGGCGGAACGCTTAAAAGACACTCGTCTGCGAGTTAACTGTTATACCGGCCTGGGCAATATCTATCGAACCATCGGTTGGTATAAGCGGGCAATTACCGCCTTTCAGCGCGCCAGTGAACTTGACCCGGCTTTCATACCCGCCTATACCGGTCTTGGCATTGTGCATCGCATCCTCGGACGGTATGACGAGGCGATCAATGTCTATCAGCGGGCAATCAATCTAAACCCCAATGCAATCTCACCCTATAATGGATTGGGCTGGGTTTTTCTTGTTCTTGGGCGGCATGATGAGGCCCTAAGCTCATTTAAACATGCCGTTGAACTTGACCCGAAATATATCTCCGCTTGGAATGGCTTAGGTAAAACCTACGCCAGCATTGGCCGCAGTGATGAGGCGATTGCTTCTTTCTGTCAAGCCATCAAACTTGATCCCAGTTATCCATTCTCATGGAACAGCCTGGGCAACATATTGGTTGATCTGGGCAATACCAACGATGCGATCAAAGCTTTCAAAGAAGCCATCAAAATCAACTCCAAGAACGCCCCATCCTGGAACGGACTAGGGAGTATCTATGCCTGCCTTGGCCAACCCGGCGAAGCCATAGCCGCTTTCCAACATGCGCTTGAAGGAGAGCCTCAATCTGCGTCTGCGTACAATGGACTGGGTTTCGTGTACGCCAGTCACGGGCAGGGCGCGGAGGCCATTGCCAATTATCTAAAAGCCATTGAGCTGGACGCGAAATTCGTGCCTGCTCATTACAACCTGGGTAAGCTTTACAACTATCTTGAACAGGATGACGAAGCGATCATTTCATTCCAAAAAGCCATAAAACTGGATCCCAAGTCCGGCAATGCCTATGTCTCTCTTGCCGCCTGCTATCAAAAACGGGGAAAGTCCGCCGAGGCCGAGAAACTGATCGCCATTGCCCGACAGTTGATAGAGAAAGAAAAGGAGTATTATCGAGCGCTGTTTGCCTCCGTTTGCGGGAAAACGGAGGGGGCGCTGACATTACTGAACAGCGCATTGAATAAGAAACAGGTGCCGCTTGCCTGGGTTCGCCGCGACCCGGACCTCGAGCGTGTCCGCGACGATCCGCGCTTTACCGCGCTGCTGGCTGAGGGATGAAAACATGCTTTTAAACGCTGCCGCCTTGTTACTGGCTATCGCTTTCGCTGCGACGGTCATCCTGATCTCAGCTCAAAGGCGAAACGCACCTGGCGCTACCAGCCTGATCATCTTCGCACTGGCGCTGATGATCTGGGCCATCTCAGATTTTATATATTGGCGAGGTGTTTCCCCAATTGAGATATTCTGGTTGAGCGCCATATATCTTGGCGCGACTGTAGTACCAACTGCGTTGTTTACTTTCGCCATTGAATACACTGAGCACGTCCGTAGTTTGACCCGGCGCCTCATAGTCCTGCTGGCCATAGAACCTGTGCTTACCCAGATACTGTTTTGGACTGACCCATGGAGCGGATTGTTCTTCGCCGGAAAGGGAGCCGAGAGGATTGGAGCGATCCCTTACGACAGTCCATGGTTGCGGATAAACGCAATTTATACCTACAGTCTTATTCTAACCGCATTCATCCTGATGCTTCAGTTTTTTTTTCGCAAGCCCGGAGCATACCGGTTACAGTCCGGCGCCATCCTGGTAGGTACCCTGGCACCCATCCTGGCCGGCATCATCAACCATACTGGCTTTAATCCTACTCCCCACTTAGACTTGACCCTGATGGCTTTCACCATTACCGGCCTGACTCTTACCTGCACCCTTCTCAATTATCGTTTGCTCGACCTCGTTCCCATCCCACGTGATATTGTAGTTGAAAAAATGAGCGACGGATTGATGGTTTTAGACATACAGAATCGCATTGTCGATCTTAACCCAGCAGCAGAGACTCTGGTGGGAGTTCGACGACGTCAGCTCTTCGGTCAACCTGCTGAAAAGCTACTGAGCGAGTGGTCAAATATAATAAAGAATGAAGGAAATTTGAGAGAATTAAACATAAAAGTGAGTGTGAAACTACAAGCTGGATGGAGATATCTGCACATTCGCGGTTCCCCTTTAACCGATCGGTTTGGATATCAAATTGGGCAAGTCATTGTCTTGCATGATATTACCGAACAGAGGAAGGTTGATGATGCTCGGCAACGATCGCGAGATATACTATTTCATATACTTCAAGGAATTTCTAGCGCGGCCAGCCAGACACTTAATACGGAAGATTTTCTGACAGCAACCATACACAAATTATCCCACACATTCCATTGCGAAGCGGGGGTTGTTTTCCTCATGGAAGAATATGGCGAAGGATCTGGTATACACAGGCTTACCCTCGCCTCTCATTATGGTCTTCCGTCCCAAGTTGTGAATAGTATGACTTCCTTACCAAATACAGACAATTTCGCAGCATGGATTTTAGAACAAAATGAACCACAATTAATTCCAGATATAAGCACTTATCCACTCGTTCCCACGGCAATGCAACAGTTCGGTAATGGGCCTCTTCTTTTGGTCCCTATGAGGTTAGAGGATCATTTAGTGGGTATAATAGGTTTATATCGGAAAGGAGGACCTATTTATCGCAACGACGAAATTGCAAATATGAGTGCAATAGCTGAGGAAGTAGCGACCTTTATCCAAGGGGACCGTCAACGCCGATCGGTAATAGCTTTAGCAGAGCGGCTACGACTCGTGCGCGATCTACATGACTCCATCTCTCACAACCTATATGGAGTGGTCTCCTTGACTGAGGCAGCACAGGCTGGCGTGGAGGCTAGCTCTTCAGAGAAGCAAGCTGAGTTTTTATCTCGTATTGGTGAAGCTGCACGACTAGCGGTAAAAGAAATGCGTCTTTTCCTCCATGAGTTGCAACCATCTGATCTAGAGAAAGAAGGTCTTGTTCCGGTATTACATCAACGCTTAGCAGCTGTTGAAGGTCGCTCTAATGTCAAAGCATTACTAATAACAAACTATAACGGCTGTCTTCCACTAAAGAAAGAGGTGATGTTGTATTATATCGCCCAGGAGGCTTTAAATAATGTATTGAGACACTCTCACGCCAAAGCTGTGACCATTCGATTGAAACAAAGGAAAGGAAATGTTATTCTTGAGGTTGAGGATCAAGGCGCCGGTTTTGATCCCTCAATGGCATATGACAAAGGGATGGGATTGCGAAACATGCAAGAACGAGCATCCCTTGTCGGTGGTAAGCTCAAAATTATCTCAGCCCCTGGGAAAGGGACGAAAATCATCGTAACTATAAAAAGGGATAGGAAATGACAGAAAATAAAATACGCGTGCTCGTAGTTGATGACCAAAATGTAGTCCGTGACGGATTTGTGGCAATCCTCTCATTCTATTCAGATATCGAAGTGGTTGGACAGGCAGAAGACGGGATTCGGGCTCTTGAACTGGTCGAAGAAACGCGACCAGATGTAATTTTACTTGATCTGGTCATGCCTCGACAGGATGGCCTGACGACCATTCCAATGATTAAAGAAATTGCACCCGAGTCCCGCATCCTGGTCCTTACTAGCTTCGACGAGGGTGAACGCGTATTCCAAGCAATAAAGAGTGGGGCCTTGGGCTATTTGCTTAAGGATGTCACACGTGAGCAGTTGGTACAAGCCATTCGGGATGTGGCACAAGGCTTGGCCACCCTGCATCCTTCGATAGCATTCAAGTTAATCAACGAAATCAACCACCCGACAAAGTTGTTATACACCGCTGATCCACTCACACCACGCGAATTAGATACTTTACGCCTAATTGCCCACGGTCTAAGCAACCAGGAAATCGCGCTGGAGCTTAACGTCAATGAGCGTACGATTGCAAAAAAAGTGAGCAGCATTCTAGCTAAGCTTCATCTAGCAAATCGCACCCAAGCCGCGCTCTATGCCTTACGCAAAGGGTTGGATGAAGGGTGAAGATATGACCAGCGGCGCGTCATCTTTTGACCCCTCAGGTAAATATATATCCTCCGAGCTGCTTGAAATTGCCATTGAACTGGCCCAAAATGGTGATAAAAAAGCCATCCGGGAACTGCTCAAGCTTATCGTCAAAGAAGATCCGACCGACGAGTTAGCTTGGATCTGGTATGCCAATACCTCTCCCACTATCCAAGAACGTATTCAGACCCTGGAGGAGTTCCGCAAGCAAAATCCTGAAAATCAGCGGATAGAATACTTGTGTGCATCTTTATCTGAAAGCATCACCAAAGAAACTGAAGTACACCCTCCCCCACCTCCAGACCTGTCAACTCCAACTGAATCACTCGCGGCCTTGCCAATCCCATCCCCAGATGCTTATCCGCTTCAGTTATCGTTTCTTGATCAACCGGCTACCGAACTTTCGCAATCAGAGACCAATCTCCAGAATACTGAGAACAACGGATCATCCAAGCACCATCTCGGGTTAGCTTTGGATTTTTACATATCCGGCGATAAAGAAGGTGCCAAAGAGCTTCTCGAAGCGATCACAAGGAAAGACCCGCAAAATGAATTGGCTTGGATTTGGTACGCCAACACCTTCCCGACACCCCAAGAGCGTATCCAAACCTTGTATAAATACCTGACATTAAACCCAAAAAATCAACGTGTTCACGCCTATTGTAATTTCCTCCGCACGACTTTCGAAACTTCCAAGAAAAGTACACCTTCTGAATATTTCCTACCACATGCCCAATCCGATGATATCTTCAAGACTGAACTGCCTGCCTCCACGCCAGACCCTGAGCTTGGTCTTGTCAATTTTCTTCATTGCACACAATATTTTCAAATCTTAACCCCCTCAACCCAAACGCCCACT
Source organism: Chloroflexus sp. (assembly GCA_020723995.1). GTDB lineage: Bacteria > Chloroflexota > Anaerolineae > Anaerolineales > Villigracilaceae > CG2-30-58-95. The sequence goes on along the minus strand of DYHT01000005.1, from coordinate 66,533 downwards.
TGCAAATCGAAACCCATCCTCATCGGATTGAGTAAATCAGCTCGCCAGTTACGCTGTCCCAATTGTCTGCGTTATCATGTAGTGGAGAGGTATCCAATCAATTGGAAATCAAGCATATTGAATGTCTTTCTGCTTTTGATTTCATTTGGGCTTTGGACGATTTATCTTCTCCGCACCGGAATTTTAAATCGTAAACTAAAAAAGAAATTCATTTGTACTGCCTGTGGATATACATGGAGATAATATGTCATCCATCTTCACCTCCAAACATATCCTCCTCGGCATCACCGGCTCCATCGCGGCCTACAAGGCCGCGGAGCTGGCCTCCAGGCTTACGCAGGAAGGCGCACAAGTAGATGTGATCCTCACTCCCGCTGCGGAAAGATTCGTCGCGCCGCTCACCTTCCAATCCGTGACCGGGCGCAAGGCTTTCACCGAAGCTGAATTGTGGGGCGGCGAGGCGCACGTCCTGCATGTGGGATTGGGTCACAGCGCCGACCTGCTGGTCATCGCGCCCTGTACGGCCAATACCATCGCCAGGCTGGCGCACGGGATCGCTGATGACTTGTTGACCATCACGGCGTTGGCTGCCCGTTGCCCGATCATCATTGCCCCGGCCATGGACGTGGGCATGTACACGCACCCGGCCACCCAGGAAAATATCCGCCTCCTTAACGAACGCGGCCTGCACTTTGCCGGACCCGGCGAGGGGCGCATGGCCTCCGGCCTGACCGGCAAGGGACGTATGCTCGAACCAGCCGAACTGCTCGGCCACATGCGGTTAATTTTAGGCAAGAATGGGAAACTGGCTGGCAGGAAGGTGGTCGTCACCGCCGGCGGGACGCAAGAGCCGATTGACCCGGTGCGCGTGATCACCAATCGTTCATCCGGCAAACAGGGCTACGCCCTGGCCCAGGCTGCTCTCGATGCGGGCGCGCAGGTAACGTTGATTACTGCTCCCACCGCCTTGAGCGCGCCGGTTGGGGCGCGCCTGATCGAGGTGCGTACAGCCGCGGAGATGCTGGAGGCTGTGCTGGCCGAATCCGCCGGAGTGGACGCGCTGCTCATGGCAGCCGCAGTAGCCGATTTCCGTCCGAAAAAAGCCGCCGAAAATAAACTCAAAAAACAGGACGGCATTCTGCAGATCGAACTCGAAGCCGCGCCGGATATCCTCGAAACGGTAGCCGGCCAAAAGTCCAGAAAGAATCGGCCATGCCTGGTGGTAGGATTCGCCGCCGAGAGTCGCGATCTTGTGAAAAATGCGTCTGCAAAACTTTCATCCAAAAAACTCGATATGATCGTCGCAAACGACATCACCGCGCCCGATTCAGGTTTCGCGGTGAATACCAACCGCGTTACCCTTTTATTCAAAGACGCAAAGGTAGAATCCCTGCCGCTGATGAGCAAGGCCGAAGTAGCCGAAGTGATCCTCGAACGCGTTGCAGGAATGCTGCCAAAAGCCTGATCGGGAGACGAAACAACGATGCGAATACTGGTCCTATCGGATGTCCACGCCAACCTGACGGCGTTGGAGGCTGTGCTGGCCGATGCCGGAGAGGTGGACGAGGCCTGGTGCCTGGGCGACCTGGTCGGTTATGGCCCAGACCCAAACGAATGTATCCAGCGCATCCGCAGCCTGCCCAATCTGATCTGCCTGATCGGCAACCATGACACGGCCGCCAACGGCAATCTGGCGCTGGCGGCCTTTAACGACGACGCCCACAGGTCGCTGCTCTGGCACAAAGAGACTCTGAGCCAGGAAAATTTGGCCTTCCTGACTGGTTTGCCGAGCGAGGTGGTGAGGCGCGGCGATGTCTCTCTCGCGCATGGCAGCCCACGCGACCCAATCTGGGAGTACGTGATGAACGCCTCGACCGCCCGCATCAACCTGGGCTTCTTCTCGACGCCCTGGTGCTTCGTGGGACATTCACACATGCAGGTCATTTTCCAGCACCGCGCGGAGCAAGACAACATGGAAGTCATAATGCCATCGGTGGGCGATCGCTACAAACTGACCGCTCGCGCCATCCTGAACCCAGGCTCGGTCGGGCAGCCGCGCGATCGCGACCCTCGGGCGGCTTATGCGTTGTTCCACCCAGAGATGCAGGTCTGGGAGCCGCGCCGGGTGGAATACGATATCCGGGCAGTGCAGAAGCGCATCCTGGAAGCCCGCTTGCCAGCCCGGCACGCCGAGCGGCTGGCGGGTGGATGGTAAATTTCGCTATCGCCCGCATGTTCGAGCATTACCGCCACCACGAATGGCCGACGGATTTTGATTGACAAAGGAACTTTTTCCAATCATGGGACGTCTGTAAAGCTGACACCATCCACAACTTTCTCTCAGGAGGAGAAGCCATGTCCAAACGAATCGTTTTTTTACTCGTAATCATAGCTGCTTTGCTGTCTGCCTGCGGCGTGAAGGCTTCCACGCCTACGCCTGCATCAGAATTAATGTATTTACAGCCGGCCGGCGTCGCGCCGGAGGTCGGAGCGCCCCGTGAAATGCCGCCCGCCCCCGGCGTCAGCGCAAACGACGTCTATAAGGCAGACACCAGCAGCGCAGTGCTCCAGGAACGGCTGGTAATCCAGAACGCCGACCTGAGCATCGTGGTTGCCGATCCACAAACCAAGATGGCTGCCATCGCCGAGATGGCCAAGGGCATGGGCGGATTCGTGGTCTCCTCGAACCTGTACCAAACCTACCTCCAGGGCGGGGGTACAGTCCCCGAAGGCAGCATCACGATCCGCGTTCCGGCCGTGAAACTGGATACAGCCTTGAACCAGATCAAAGCCGACGCCGTCGAAGTCCGCAACGAGAACCGCAGCGGTCAGGATGTGACCCAGGAGTACGTGGACCTGAAATCCCGCCTGAAGAGCCTGGAGGCGGCCGAGAGGCAGTTATTTGAAATCATGCAAAAGGCCGAAAAGACCGAGGATGTTCTGGCTGTCTTCGATCAATTGGAATATTACCGCCAGCAGATCGAGATGACAAAGGGCCAGATTCAATACTTTGAGCAGGCCTCGACGCTCTCGGCCATCAGCGTGACCATTATCGCCGAAGAGACGATCAAGCCAATCGAGATCGGCGGCTGGAAACCTAAGGGCGTGGCGCGGGATGCCATCCAGGCGTTGATCCGCTTCTTCCAAGGATTTGCGAGCTTCCTGATCTGGTTGGTTCTCTTCATCCTGCCCATGCTGGTTCTTGTCCTGCTGCCGTTCTTCCTGATCTTCCTGGGCATCCGCGCTGTAGTGCGCAAGAATAAGGCTAGGAAAGCAGCCAAGGGTAATAAAGAGTGATCAGTGACCAGTAGTCAGTAACCCTCACGTCTTGACCCCTCTCCCCCACAGGAGAGGGGTATAATTTTGTCCGTATGGAAAAACTGATCTACGACGCGCTAACTCTTTTTGGCATCCAACTGACTGGAGGGCAGGTGGTGGCTTTAATTAATTATGAGCGCGAGCTATTGGACTGGAACCAGAAATTCAACCTGACTGCGATCCGGGATGCGGAAGGCATCCGCACCAAGCACTTCCTGGACTCTTTCTCCTGTGTGCTGGCCTGGAAAGGAAATCCCCCGGTGCGCCTGATAGATGTCGGCACTGGCGCGGGATTCCCCGGCCTGCCGTTGAAAATCCTGTATCCCGCCATGCGCCTGACGCTGGTCGAATCGGTCGGCAAGAAGGCCAAGTTCTGCCGCCATATCGCGGATGAGATGAAAATGGAGAACGTGGAAGTGCTCACGGCGCGCGCCGAGGAGGTCGGGCAAATAGCCGCGCACCGCGAGCAGTACGATTGGGCCGTGGCCCGCGCGGTAGCTGATTTGCCAGTGCTGGCAGAATATCTCCTCCCTCTGTTACAGGTCAACGGTCACATGCTGGCGCAGAAAGGGGTCAGCGGCCCGGCGGAAGTACATAAATCGGAAACAGCGCTGAAGATGCTTGGCGGGCAGATGCGGCAATTGATCCCCCTCACGCTGCCAGGTGTGGCGGAGGAACGTTATCTGGTGGTGATTGATAAAGTCGCCGCCACGCCGGAGCAGTATCCGCGCAAGTCGGGGATACCAGCGAAGAAGCCTCTTTAGTGGCGAACCTCGCCTGCGTGCACTTCCCACTTTGTCGCTCGTTCAACGAATTCCGGCGTGAACAACTTCAAATCCGTCGTGGTGAACAGCGCCTGCTCGATATTCTCCAGATAGGCCAGCAAATCGGCGCGGCGCTGGGTATCCAATTCAGCCAGCACTTCATCCAGCAGCAGCACCGGCCACTGGCCGGTCCTGGCTTTCATCCACTCGATCTCAGCCAGTTTGAGCGCCAGCAGGGTCGTGCGCACCTGGCCGCGCGAGCCGTAATCGCTCAGGTCAATGCCGTTGGCCAGGAAGCGCAACTCATCGCGGTGCGGGCCGAGTGTGGTCACGCCGCGGGCGATCTCTTCGCTGCGCACCTGTCCCAGCCGCCGGAGAAAACCCTGCCGGATCTCTTCCAGGGTCAACATGCTCCTGTCAACCGCTGTGTTGAGCGGCATGGCAATCTGCCTTGGCGGGCGCGGCAGGGGATCATAGGCCGGCAGGTAGTTCAGCCGCAAGACCTCCTGCCGGCGGGTCAATGTTTGATGTACGCGCGCGGCCAGTTTCTCGATCTCCTGCACTGCGCTAATGCGCGCCAGGATAATGGACGCTCCACTGCGGGTAATGGTTTCATCCCAGAAAGCCAGTTGCGACTGGTCGCCGCCGCGCTCGTTGAGCAGCTTGAGTAGGGCATTGCGTTGGGTCAGCGCCTGGGTATACTCGTTCAGAGTCTGCGCATAAGAGGGGATCGTCTGAGCCAGGGCCAGGTTCAGGTAACGGCGGCGCTCCTCCGGTCCAGACTCGACAATTTGCGTCATCTGCGGGACGAAAACGACTGCGTTGAAATGGCCGATGACATCTGAGAGTGGACGCTTATTTCCATCCAAAATGATTTCCTTGCGCAGCCTTTGACCGTTTACGCCAGTTGGTTCGAGGATCAAACGTACTTCGAGCCGGTGCGCGCTTGGCCCGCGCCGGTACTCGGCTACCAGCCGACCAACCGCCAACGGCTTTTTGGCTTCGATGAAGTTGACCAGTTGCCGGTCTACATGGGTTTGGAAGGAGGTAAACGCCGCCAGGAAATAGACCGCTTCGAGCAGGCTGGTCTTGCCCGTGGCGTTGCTCCCGACCAGCAAAACAACCCGCCGGGGGATGTCCATATCCAGGCGGGTGAAATTACGGAAGTTGGTCAGGGAGAGGTGCGTTAGATACATATTTCTGTTGTCCGGCAGTTGAACTACCGGACAATCATCTTAAACATTATCCAAACGTTGGAACGTTAAACGTTATCCACCAGTGGCTCTTCCGGCTCCGGCTTCCAGACTTTCGTGGCGCGGTCGGTAAAGACGACGCCGTTCAGGTGGTCAATCTCGTGCTGGAAGATGCGCGCCAACCAGCCCTGGGCTTTGATCTTGACCGGTTGGCCGTGCCGGTTCTGGCCCTTGACCTTCACTGCCAAGGCGCGTTCGACCTCACCCAGCAGCCCAGGCACGGAGAGACAGCCCTCCACGCCGATCTCAGTCTCATCGGAAGTAACCTTGAGTTCAGGATTGATGACCACGTAGAGTTTCTTGGGGGCTTCTTCATCCTCTTCATCGCCATATTCGACCACGATGACGCGCTCGGAGACGCCCACTTGCGACGCGGCCAGGCCCACGCCGGGAGCGGCGCGCATGGTCTCGATCATATCGTCAATCAGGGTTTGCAGGTTGCCGTCGAAGCTGGTGACCGGCCTGGCTTTGCGCCGCAGGACCGGGTCGGGTAAAGTAACAATAGTGCGTACAGGCATGGGGGCTATTTTACTCGTTTTGGTCCGAATCGGCGAACCCTTCCCCCATACGGTGCTGTCTTTCCGCTATGCTTTCGTGATAGGCTGCAAACCAGCCAGCTAGGCGTTCGCGTTCCTCCTTAGCCTTGGCTTCTTCTTTCCTGGCAATGCTCGCCAACCTGCGGCGGTCAATATCCTGTTGAACGCTGGCCGGGTCGAGGACATCCTCAAAATCTATCTTAACTTCCGGCCCGACCGAAATGTAAACGGTGCCGTAGTTAAAAAGCAACTCCAGGATGCCAATGCGCCGGTATTCAATGCTCAGGATGTTCTCCAATGGTGAAGATTTACGCGTCTCCCGACCCAGAGGTGTCTTGTCAATATCTAGGATTTGGTCTGACGTGATCTGGAAGATGTCATTACGCCAGTCAAGGAACTGGTAGACCCACCACCCCAGCGCGCCGACCAACATTGAGATCCAGATAAGATTGATGAAGTTCTGACTTGGGGAGATCAAACCAGGCAAATACTTGCGCCCGACAGCTGACGCAATAATCAAGGCCAGCAAGAACAGGAAAGCCTTCCAGGTTTGCTTCGCCAACACAAACCAGTGTTTACGGTAGGTGATAGTGTCTTTTGCCTCAAAACGCAGTTTAAAGAGATTGCCAAATATTCTCTCGCCCAATGACCGTTTGGGTTCCTGCGGCGCGGGAGCGTCGGATGTTTTCGGCTTTCCAGGCTCGGCAAGGGATTCATCTTTGCGGAACAGGTGTTGGTTAATGGTCTCACGTATGGCAGCTTTTTCGGCCTGTAGAGCGGCTGTCCGCGCCCGTTCGCGCTGTTCTGATACCAGAGCCGCGGCCTCGTTCGGGTGTTTCACACGCTGGAAGATGATCCGTCCAATATATGTATAGACAATCACATTGCCATAATTCATAATACGGCCCAATTGGTCTGTTTCGACGCGCTCATAGCGGATCGCGCTCAGGGGCGACTCGATGCGGCTGTCGTAAATGGCGAACACCTTCTCCAGCCAGACGATACGCTGATTGGTCACAATGTAATAATCGTTGCTCCAGTCCAGCCAATTCCAGATTCCCCAGGCCGCCGCCCAAACCAAGAGACTGCCACTGCCCAGGAACGCGTAACTCCTCGTTTCTGCTGGCAAAGGGATCAGGGCCACAAACAGGGCCAGCCACGCGAGCAAGGCCGGCAGCATCAACGCGCCCAACAGAAAAACCGTGTGTTTGCGCGCCACGAAATACACAACTTCATCGGGACGAAACCACTTGAAACGCAGTCTGCGATTCAACCGGCGACTGCTTATGGCTATTTCTATATTGGCTTTAAAACGAGGGGATTTCTTGATCAGCTTTTCGAAATCCTGGCGGTTAAGAACCAGCAAGAGAGTGTCTGCCTGGGATGTGACTGTTGCGGTTCGTGGCCCACGCAGCGCCGCCCCCATCTCTCCGAAGTAATCCCCCTCAACAAAAATCGCCAACGGCTCTTGGCCTCTTGCCCCCTTCCGGGCAACGCCCACCTTGCCGCTGTAGATCAGGTAAAACTTATCCGCGGCTTTTCCCTCCTCCAGAATGACTTTCTCCGGCGGAAAACTCTCCTCCTCCAGCAGGCCGGCCACTTCGGTAATATCATCATCAGACAGGCCGCGGAAGAGGTGGATTTTCTTTAGAAAGGCGAGGCGCTGGTCAGGTAGCGGGGTCACAAACGTTATTCTAGCACAAATCCCACAACGGTGCAGCCGTAAGGCGGGGCCTCCGCCGGATCAGGCAAATGGCCTGCCAATAGGGCCTCAACAGCTTCTTTGACATAGAAACGCGTCGGTGTGCGCTGGCGGAAGGTGACATCATCGAACGCGCCGCGATAGCGCAGGACGCCGTCCGCGTCCAGAACCTCGGGCCGGCCGCGCAAAACGAGGGGCAGGCCGCGGGTCCGGGAGGCTGCGGCCACCCGCCCTCACCCCAATCCTTCAGATGGCCAAGCAGTTCTCGGTCGACGCGTTCAGCCCAGGGACATTCCGCTGACCAGAAATTGTAACTATTCAGGCCTGTCATGCTGAGGAGCGTTTTTCCCTGGCACCGACCGCCAGGACGGTGTGCGACGAAGCATCCCCCACGCTGGAGGGGACTCTTCGCTCCGCTCAGAGTGACAAACCGGTGTACTCAGCGCTGGCTGAATAGTTACGTTTTTTGTGCAAGAATTTTTACCACAAAGGGCACGAAGGCTTGCCCTGATCGAAGCCGAAGGGAACACGAAGGTTTTCTAGGTCTTCCTTTGTGCAACTTCGTGGACTTTGTGGTTGAATCCTTTTTGGTTCCGGCTTGTCCGGGTTAGGGTCTGGTACAATCACCCCCATGAAACGCTGGCAATTCTGGCTCGGGCTGGCAATCAGCCTGTTTTTTATGTATCTGGTTGTATCCAAACTGGAATGGGGTCCATTCTGGATGGCAGTCAAAACCGCCAACTACTGGTGGATCCTGCCCGGCGTGGGCGTGTATTTCGTCGGCGTGTGGGTGCGCGCCTGGCGCTGGCACTACCTGCTCAAGCCGATCAAATCCATCCCGACGCGCACCATGTTTCCCATCACCTGCATCGGCTACATGGGCAATAACATCTACCCGGCGCGCGCCGGAGAAGTGCTGCGGGCGGTGGTGCTCAAACGTCGCCAGGGCGTGCCGGTCTCGGCCTCGCTGGCGACCATAATCGTCGAGCGCATCTTCGACGGGGTGGTCATGCTGGCCTTTGTTTTTCTTAATCTACCGGAACTGGCAAAAGTCAACGCCGCATCCGGCTTCGTTGGCGACATCCAGACGCTGACCATCTGGGGCGCGGCGGCTTTTTTCGGCGCGCTGCTGATTTTCCTGCTGGCGGCCATGTTCCCGCACGGCGCGGCGCGCATCGGATTCTGGCTGGTTGCGCGGCTGACGCCGCAGCGGTGGCATACCCGCATCATCGGCATCATGAATAAATTCCTGGATGGCCTGGCTTCGTTGCGCTCGCCGTGGAATGCCTTGATGGTTTTTTTCACTTCAGCGATCATCTGGCTGCTGGAAACCGGCAAATACTGGTTCATCATGCATGCCTTCCATTTCGAGATCAGTTTCTTTGCCCTGATGCTGATGAACGGAATCGTCAACCTGGCGACAACCCTTCCCTCCGCGCCGGGCTACGTGGGCACGTTCGACAAGCCGGGCATTGCCGTGCTGGAGGCCTATGGCGTGGAAACGGCCATCGCCACCGGATATACGCTCGTGCTGCATATCGCTCTCTGGCTGCCGATTACAGCCCTGGGCGCGTATTACATGGCACGCGAGGGCATCAAGTGGAGTGATTCGCTGAAGAAGGAGCTGGGGGAAGAAGATGCGAGTTGAAGTGGATCAGAGCGGAAAGATCGGTGACACCAGAGTCCCTACTGTTCTGGCTTTTTCCGATGGAGAGAGTTATGCTATCATGATCCCTGCAACGGTGAAGCGTAAATGCTTACACAAACTCCGTCAGACGGGTGAGGCGGGTACGACGCTATACCTGAAGCTCTTCATCATCGGACTTTATTTGCTGCTCAAAGAGCATACCCGCGATATCACGTATGTCACGATTGATGTGGAATATCCAGGGCACGAAGCCAAAATCAAAGAGCACCTCTTGAACCTGCTGAGAAGAGCAGGTATCACAGCTTCGGAAGCAAATTTTGGCTTTCAATACATCGGAAAGAAGTCGAAAGCTCACGATAAGGCTTTATCGGTCTTTACCGGTGCAACAAGACCGGATAAAACGATAAGCTTTCGCGAAATCGTCCGAGAGTTTTAAAACAAAGAGATCGGGGACCCCGTTGGGTTGGAACGCTGACGCGTTCTGTACGAACCTGGTTCGTAGCTCCCCGCGGGGGGTACATCCCAGTTCAGCCACCAGTGGTGTGCTGGCAGGTCCCTGGGCCACCCGATCACTGATACTATAATACACCGGTTTACAACGGAAGTCAATATGAAAAAAATAGCAATTATCGGAGCAGGCTTCAGCGGCATGGCCGCCGCGTATGACCTGCGTAAAGCCGGCCACGAAGTGACAATCTATGAATCCGCCGATTATGTCGGCGGGCTGGCCTCGGGCTTCAAAGAGCCAAATTGGGACTGGTCGGTGGAGAAGTTCTACCACCACTGGTTCGCCAGCGATAAGCACATGCTCGCTCTGATCAAAGAATTGGGCTGGGAAGACAAAGTCTTGTTCCCGCGCCCGTACACAGTCATGTACCACGCGGGGAAGTTCTACCCGTTTGATTCCATCTTGAAAGCCTTGCTCTTTCCCGGGCTGGGGTTTGGTATCCATAAAATCCGTTTCGGACTTGTGGGCATGTACCTGCGCCTGACGAATAACTGGAAAGCTCTCGAAAAATATACGGTGGACGAATGGCTGCGCAAGTGGGCCGGGGACAAAGTCTACGAGATGATGTGGCAGCCGCTGGTCATCGGCAAGTTCGGCGAGCGGTATTACAAGCAGGTCAACATGGCCTGGATGTGGGCGCGGCTCAAGGCGCGCACCACCCGCCTGGGGACGTTCGAGGGCGGATTCCAGAATTTTGCGGACCGCTTCGCGGAGATACTTAGAGAACAGAGAGTAGAGATCAGGCTTCAGACACCGGTAACGCGCATTTGGCGGGAGCAGGATACGGGTCCGGTGAGTGTCGAGTGTGAGCGCATTGAGCGGTATGACAAAGTCCTGATCACGCTCGCACCCGAAGCGATGACTCGCCTCGTCCCCTCTTTGCCGGGTGAATACCTGCGCGGGTTGCGCAATCTCAAGTCCATGGGCGCGGTGGTGATGACCCTGGCGCTCAAACACCAACTCTCGGAGGATGGCTATTACTGGTACAACCTGCCGAAATCGGCCGGCTACCCGTTCCTGGCGCTGGTGGAGCATACCAACTACGTCTCACCGCAGCACTTCGGCGGCAATCACATTGTGTATGTGGGTGATTACCTGGAGCCGGAGCACGAGTTCTTCCGCTTGAGCCAGGAGCAACTGCTGGAGCGTTTCCTGCCGGCGCTGAAAAAATTCAACCCAAAATTCGAGCGGGACTGGGTGCGCAAGACCTGGCTGTTTCGCACGGCTTACGCCCAGCCGGTGCCGCTGCGCCAGCACTCGCAGAATATCCCGCCGATCCAGACGCCCGTGGAAGGGGTGTATTTTGCTTCGATGAGCCAGGTCTACCCGTGGGACCGGGGGACGAACTTCGCGGCGGAGATTGGCAGGCGGGCGGCGAGGGAGATGATGGAAAAGAACTAAACACAAAGGACACAAAGGGGCTCAAAGGTTTAAGGCGAAAGATGAACGCCCTTTCCGGGAGGAGAGGGCGTTTTCACTATGAGATGACTTGGGAGGAGGCTGCGGGTTTACTTTGCCGACTCGGCCATGCGGGTCAGGTCTTCGGCGGCAATAGAGGGGGAAGCAAACAAGTGATAAAGCCACTCGCCTTCCACCCAGTATAGTTGGATGGCTGCTTTTTTATCCCATTCGAGGCGCTCATCGGCTTCGACCAAGCCAGAGGCAGGCCGTGCCCAATCACCACGCACCAGCACGGCCGGGCGTCCATTGACCTGAATTTCCTTGAAGTTTCCCGGCGCTACCGGCCAGGTAGCTCCTGAGGCAATTCTCTCGTAAAGACCCACCTCCAACCACTTCCGCGAGCCAATCACCAATCGAATACTATCATCCTTTTGATTTTTCCAAATTAGAGAAGCTGACCGGTCGTCCAGCCAAACAACACGATCAAATTTAAAATCGTCAGGCGCCCATGCAGGTACCTTGGCGTCCACCGTTTCTTCGACATCGGAAAGAGTATATGCCTGCTGTTCAACCTGGTGAGAGTATGGTAAATAACCTACATTTCCAATAACGAAAAATTCGTTTTCGTAATGACGTTGCACATCTACCCAGATATCCCCGATTTTCACCCAGCGCGGCGCGGTGACCGCGCGCACGCAGGCTACGATGAGCACCAGTACAATCAGGGCGAGCACCGCGTTGCGGAAAGTCAATTTACCGGCCAGCCGCGAAGGCTTCGGTTGCGAGATACGGCCGTACAATGTATTGGCAAAATCGCGGCGCGGCTGCTCACGGAATTGAGCCAGAAAATCATCCTTCATCTTCCACCTCCCACGCAGCGCGAAGTTTTGCCACGCTGCGGTTCAAAATCGTGCCCACGTTGGATTCGCTCAGGCGAGTCAGGCGGGCAATCTCGCGGTTGGTCAGTTCTGCACCGTACTTGAAGGCAAGCAATTCACACTCGCGTGCGGATAATTGTGCCAGAAGCGTCGAAAGATGGGCTAAGTCGTGGCTACGCTGGACGGTTTCTTCGACCTGAGCCGGGGCAGGCTGATAGCGCACATCATCCAGCGAGAGTTCGTTGTGATTCTGGCGGAAATGGTCGGTTGCCGTGTTGCGGGCGATGGTAAAGAGCCAGGTGGAGAATTTGCTTATATCGCGGCGGTAGCGCAGCCGTCCGCGCCAGGCTTTTTCGAAGGTGGCAGCGGTCAAGTCTTCGGCCAGTGGCCAATCACCGAGGCGGTAGCGAAAGAAGTTGTAAACGCGCGGCAGTTGCTCAGCGTAAATGGCATCCCAGTCCACTTCTTGCACGAGTGTATGAACTCCCTTCAAAACGCCAGTCTGTGCATCCATCTAATGTATTATACGTAGTAGTCGCGAAAGTATCACACTATATCACCTTGAATGGTGTAAAATTGACCTGTCACATTATCCCCGTCGCAACGCGGCGGATTCTGAACACGATTGAGATAAAACAATACAAGCAAACAGATTGGAGGAAACATGACTTACCACACCGTAATTCTCGCCGGCAATCTCGGACGCGACCCAGAAATGCGTTATACGCCCGCGGGCCAAGCCGTCACCAATTTTTCCATCGCTGTCAATGACGATTACACCAACAATAACGGCGAACGCGTAAAAAGAACCATCTGGGTGCGCGTCTCTGCCTGGGGAAAACAAGCCGAAAATTGTAATCAATATCTCAAAAAAGGCAGCAAAGTGCTGGTCGAAGGCCGCCTGACGGCTGACGCGGCCACCGGAGGGCCGCGCATCTGGACCGGGCAGGATGGCAGCGCACGCGCCTCCTTCGAGGTCAGCGCCAGCACCGTACGCTTCCTATCCTCGCGGGGTGAGGGTGAAGCCCCAGCAACCGACGAGGGTCCTGGTTTTGTCTCCACAGAAGAGCCGGACATCCCCTTTTAAAATCGAGGTTGATTAAGAAAGGAACCTGTTTTCTCGGAGAAAACGGGATCCTGGCAACCCTATCTAAAGAGTATTGCTTCTAAACTTATCTGGAGATTGACATGACTCTCCCCCCTCCTCGGCCTGCCGCGCCTATCCTGGAAGTGTCCGCAGAATTAAAAATCGTCTACGCCAATCTGGTGCGCATTGCCCACTCCCCGGCCGATCTGGTGTTTGACTTTGCCCACCTCCTGCCCGGCGAGACCAAGGCGAACGTCGGCGCTCGTATCCTGATGTCGCCCCTGAGCGCCAAGCTGCTGCACCGGGCGCTGGGTGAGAACCTGGCGCGCTACGAGGCTGCCTTCGGCGTGATTGCCGTCCCTGGCAATTCGTCGCTGGCTGAACATCTTTTTCGACCCTTCCAGCCACCCGAACCGCCAAAAGAAGAGAAATAAATAGCTTCCATGCAAAAACTAGAAGAAATCGCCGACCAAATTCGGCAAAGTTTTGACGTCAAAACTGCGGCGCGTGACAAGGCGCTGGCGCAAGCCCGCGCCCTGACGCGTCACTGCGCGCTGGCCATCCGCGCCGTCCACCGCGACGAGACGGATGTAATGCAAGAACATCTCAACGAAGCTCGCACATTGGCCGGGACCCTGCGCTGCGACCTGGCTCAGTATCCTGACCTTTACTACGCAGGTTACACGCAGGATGCCCTCAAAGAGTACGTCGAGGCCAATATCGCATGCGCCTTGATCCAACATCAACCGTTACCCACCCCGGATGACTTGGGGGTGATCCATCCTACCTACATGAACGGCCTGGCGGAGGTGGTTGGTGAACTACGCCGCCGTTGCCTCGACATCCTGCGGCACGGCTACTCCGAGGAAGCCGAAGGCCTGCTCAATCACATGGACGACATCTATTCGGTGCTGGTCACGATGGATTATCCCGACGCCATCACCAGTGGCCTGCGCCGCCAAACAGATGTAGCCCGTAGCATCATCGAGCGCACACGCGGCGACCTGACCTTCAGCCAGCGCGGGGAACACCTCGAGCGCTCACTCTCACGTCTCAGCCAGCAACTGTCCGGCTCAGAGACCATCCCCGAGGGTCAACCGATCACCTCGATATTGAACCCTCAGGACGAGAACTAATCCGCTATGTCCAATCATGGTCGCCGTCATCTGCTCATAGTCTATCAGTATATGCTTGACCGTTCTAGAGTAACCCCCTCCCCATCCACCGAGACAAATTTCGGCCTGGCGCACATACTTGCCGAGCGTCTTTTCCAGCAAAGGAAACCTTTAGGGTCTTTTTTAGGGATGCTTGAGCAGGTACGATTATTAAGCAGAAGGCTTTTTTACATCTTCCGGGCGATAAGCAGGCAGGACAACAGTGAACGTCGCGCCCTGCCCAAGAACTGATTCTACCCAGATGCGGCCTTTATGAGTATCCACAATGGATTTGACAATGGCCAACCCGAGGCCAGAGCCTTGCACATTGTCTACCACGTTGCTGGCACGGTAGAACTTCTCGAAGATATGGGATTGGTCGGCCGGCGGAATGCCCGGGCCGGTGTCCGAAACCCGCAGGATGATCTGTCCTTCATTCACCTCGACTCTCACCCGGATAATGCCTCCATCGGGCGTATACTTAATGGAATTCCCGATCAAGTTATCCAGCATCTGTCGCAGGTGGGTCGGGTCGCCGCGCAGCGAGGGGATCTGCGGAGGCAGCTCAACGTGAACATGCTGTTTTTTTTCGAGGATCTGGTTGTTCAGGCTATCCAGGGTATAGTTCAGGATCCCATCCAGCGTGACGATCTCTTTCTGGCCTTCAAACCCGCTTTCGATACGCCCCAAGTCCAACAGGTCATTGACCAGGGTGGTTATATTATGCACGCTAACCCGCACACGCCGGACGAATTCGCGCTGCTGGTCGTTGAGCGGCCCGACGCGGTCGAGCAGTTCAACGTAGCCAAGAATAGCCGTGAGCGGCGAGCGCAAATCATGTGAAACTGCGTGAACGAAATCACTCTTCATCTGGTCAATTCGTTTCAAGTAAGTTATTTCCTGCATCGTAATGGCCACGCCGATGTCAGGGATGGGCGTATACTGCGCGTTGAAGACGCGGCCATCTTCGAAACCAATCTCATAATACTGCTGCGGATAATCCACAGCAGTATTCAATAGCGAATGCAAGGCCGGATGCTCGATTACATCCAGGATATTCTTGCCGGGTAATTTCGTCTGTCCGAGAGCAAATGTTCTTCGCGCAGCCGGATTCAGCAAGAGAATCCGGTGCCCCTTGTCCAGGATGATGACACCATCTTCGATGTGATTGAAGATGGTTTCAAGTTTTTGTAACTCGTTGACTCGTTTCTCCAGTGATGCGGTTGTACGCTTGACCTCGCGCCGGGTCCAATCTCCGATGCGTTGCGCGCGCTTCAGGCTGTTTTCTACGGTGCGTATGATATCGTCAATCCGCAGCGGTGGGGTAAGGGTATCGCTGATTCCAACACGCAGCGCAGCTCTGGTTGTTGCCGGCAAGTCCTGAGTGACAAACAGAAGGATGGGTAAGGTCGGCAAGCGTTCGAGCAGTGCGGCAGAAATTTCTATCCCGCTGCCTTCTTTGAAAATATCGCCGATGATCAACAAAGCAGGCGATGTCTCCTGCAATATTTTGTCGAGCGCAGCCCGATCATGAGCAATTGCCACCTGATAAGATGCGGCAGCCAGTGCCCGTTCGAATAAAGGCAGGATATCAGGATTATCTAGCGCCAGCAAAACGAGGTCAGATTTAGGCATAATCTACCAATTGTGCAAAGTGACAGTCATTTGTCCAATGGGTCCATCTCGCATATGATAGCACGCAATTAAAAAATTGATACAACCAACGAGGAAAAGGATTGCTTTTTCCTACCAAATCATTATACTAACATTTGATGGACATTTTCTCCGCATTGCCATTTATTCCGGGAGATGAACCGGCTCGCCCAGAGCCGCTGGCGCGCTACCTGCCGCCCGTTCCGGAGGGCATCGCTGCGACGTTTTTAGCGCAGCACGCGGGCATCCTCGATAGCAATTCGACTCCGTTCGAGCCGCCCTGGCCTGACCGCCAGGACAGGCGCGCAACGGCGGCCCTCAGGTACGAGACGGCAAGTCTCCGGCATGAGCGCTCAGGCGAACGCTCAGTGCTACAGCTCGGGGCGACGCTCGGAGCCTGGGTGCTGGACCCGTTCGGAGCCTCGCCCCGCTTGGCGGTCGAAATGGCGCGTGCCGGTTATCGCGTACTGGTGGCCGTCAACAACCCGGTGATACGTTTCCAACTGGATCTAGCTGCCGCGCCGCCTTCCAAATCTGACCTGCAGGCCGCGTTGGCCGATCTGGCCGTTTCCCGCAAAGGCGAAGAGCGGTTGGAAACCCATCTGCAATCCCTTTACCTTACCGAGTGCAGTAAATGCCAGCGCAGCCTCCCGGCCGAGGCTTTTATTTGGGAACGCGGCGGCGAAGCTCCTCTGGCGCGCATCCTGCATTGCCCACAATGCGGGGAAAGCGGCGAGCGCCAGTCTACTCCCGCCGATTGGCGACATGCCGCGCAATTGGCCGCTACTGCGACCCTGCACCGTGCGCGCGCTCTGGAGCGCGTCGCCCATCGAGAAGACCCGGATCGCGTTCATGCCGAGGAAGCGCTGGAATGTTACCTGCCGCGCGCCGTCTATGCCCTAGTCACCATCATTAACAAACTGGATGGCCTTTCGCTATCGGCCGAACGCCGCCGCTGCCTGCTGGCCTTGATCCTGACCGCCTGCGACGAAGGCAACACTCTCTGGCCGCACCCGGCTGAACGTCCGCGCCCGAAACAGTTGACCATTCCGCCGCGCTTTCGCGAGAACAATATCTGGCTGGCGCTTGAAAGGGGTGTAGAGAGCTGGGCCGGCGAGTCGCCGCCTGTTCCGCTGACGGTCTGGCCTGCCTCCCCGCCCAAAAGCGGCGGCATTTGCCTGTTCGAAGGCCCGTTGCGTGAACTGGCGCCGCGCCTGAAAGAAACACCTATCCAAGTCATCTTAACCGCACTGCCGCGCCCCAACCAGGCCTTCTGGACTCTATCAGCCTTGTGGGCCGGCTGGTTGTGGGGACGTGAGGCCGCCGCCCCGTTCAAGCGTGTCCTGCGTCGTCGTCGCTTTGACTGGAACTGGCACGCCGCGGCGCTGTACGCGGCGTTTAAAAACCTCGCCCCGCACATTCCGCTCAACGCGCCGTTCTTCGCGCTGGTTGCCGAGCCGGAACCTTCCTTCCTATCCGCGGTGATGCTGGCAACCGCCTCGGCCGGTTTTGATTTGCACGGCATCGCCATCCGCACCCGCCACGACCCGATCCAGCTTCTCTGGCAGCGGCGGGCCTTCACGCTCCGAGCTACTGAAGAGTTTGACCCATCTTCAGCCGGCTGTGCCATGCACACCTATCTGAAGGAACGCGGCGAACCGGTCACTTACCTGCACCTGCACGCGGCCGGCCTTTCTGCCCAGGCTGAAAACCATGCTCTGACCTGGCGTGAGGACGCTCTATCCCAAATCCACACGCCGATCCAGCAGGCGCTCACTGCGCAGGCCCACCTCCGTCACGATGGCAGCCAGCACAGCCTGGAGGTCGGATTATGGGGCTTGCATGAATATTCCCAGGAGAACGAACCGTTGCCTGACCGGGCGGAAATGGCCGTCGTTCAGTTTTTGCAGGAGCATCCCGAATGCACCCAGCGCGAACTCGAAATAAACCTCTACACCCACCTGCCTGGCCTGTTTACGCCATCGCTCAGCATTATCAAGGAAGTATTGACATCTTATGCGACTGAATCAAATGGAGAGTGGCATCTGCGCGCCGAGGATTCCGCCTCCGTCCGCCACGCTGACTTGAAGACTGCCAGCCACGCGTTGGAGGCCCTCGCCACTCGCTTGAAATACACGACTCTCCGGCCTGAAGGTACCCGCCGGCTGCTGCTGTGGCAGGAAAAAGGAAAACCGGCTTATGCCTTCTACCTGCTGGCTTCAGCGGCTGCCGGCCAGATCCTACGCGAGAACCCCTATCCACCCGAGCGCAGCCTGCTGGTGATCCCTGGCGGCCGCGCCGGGCTGCTGGCATGCAAACTGCGCCGCGATCCCTCTCTGGGAGAAATTTGGCGAGGCGGATGGCGCGTGCTCAAATTCCGTCACCTGCGGCGCCTGGCCGAGACGCCAAATCTGACACGTGAAAGATGGGCTAAAGAGCTGAGCGCAGATCCGATCGAGCCACCGGAGCAGATGAAGTTATTTTAGGAGATGCCTCATCATTGACACCTCTTCCCTTTGCGGTATAATACCGACCGCATGGCCGACTAGCTCAACTGGCAGAGCAATTGACTCTTAATCAATCGGTTCAGGGTTCGAGTCCCTGGTCGGTCACTAAAGCCCCTTTTCGGAGGCTTTTTTTATGGCTGGCAGAGCTATCGTCCCTGATAGCGGGAAAAGTACTGTTTCAGGGGATGTATTGTGACGGGGTGCGCGGAGGCAAGCACGGATGGGAGGGGGTCAAGAAACCATCAGGTCAGATGTTTTCTCTGCAAGAGTTGTCAATGGCAGTACCTTGATTTTCTCATCCAATTGGTAGGGGTGCGGCCCCGGATACAGCACCACCAGCCGGTCCAATTGCAAGTCTTGCAGGGCAATACTCATGGATGGCGTCAGGCGCGGCGCGTCCATGCGTTTGCACTCCACCCCAATGCGCTGACCATTCTTGATCAGCAGCAAATCCAGTTCAGCACCTGAATGAGTAGCCCAAAAGCAGGCTTCTTCCGGCGCGACCGCTTTTATCGTTTCTTCAATTACATAGCCTTCCCAAGAAGCCCCGCTGCGCGGGTGCAGGGCAAGTTCCTGTTCGGAGCGGATGCCCAGCAGATAATGCAGCAGGCCTGTGTCCCGAATATATATTTTGGGTGATTTGACTTGTCGCTTGCCCAGGTTGGCGTGCCAGGGTTGAAGTTGGCGTACCATGAATAAGTCCTGCAACAAATCCAGGTAGCGGCGCGCGGTGGTTGCGCCGATGTTCAGGGTGCGGGCGGCTTCGGCAGTGTTCCAAACCTGCCCGTGATAATGCGCCAGTACATTCCAAAAACGAAACAGGCTGGTCGCTGGGATATTGAATCCAAACTGCGGCACATCGCGCTCCAGGAAAGTGAGGACAAAATCCTTGCGCCAGTCGAGGCTCTCTTCTTCGGATGCCGCTAGAAAAGAGAGCGGAAAACCACCCCGCCGCCAATGTTGTGCCTGCGCGGTAATGCCCACCTCACCCAGGCTGAAACCGCTCATGGGGATGGTCGTCACGCGCCCGGCGAGTGATTCGGATGATTGGCGCAGGAGCGCGGGTGAAGCGCTCCCCAAAATAAGAAAGCGAGCGGGCAGGGGGTCCCGGTCGCACAGGACACGCAGCACAGGAAACAGGTCGGGACGGCGCTGGATTTCATCAATGACTACCAACCCGCGCATTTCTTGCAGCGTGGTCATGGGCTGGTCGAGTCGTGCCAAGCTGAAGGGGTCTTCCAGGTCGAAGTAATTGACTGAATTGGGGGAAACCAGTTGGCGTGCCAGGGTGGTCTTGCCGCACTGGCGCGCACCAATCAGGGCGACCACCCGGCTGCGTTCAAGGGCGCGCTGGACGGTTTGGAGAAGGGCTGTGCGGGGGATCATAGGGACATTATACCTTGAAATACCGCCATCAGTTGGTGGATTTTCCGCCTATTGAGGATTGTCACTTTGTTCCTGTCGCCGCACCACAGTGGGCGCAAGCTCAATCCATCGGCTGGAGCAATTGCCCGCAGTAGGTGCAAGGGCGCGCCTTGAGTGACGTCCCGCAGCGCGGACACCAGGTGAAATCTGAAGAGACCGGCATCTGGCAGTCAGGGCAGAGGGCTTGTCTGGCTGCCAGATGTTGCTCTGTCCGGTCGAGGGTATGAGTGTGGACGACCGTCAGCGGGGTTAGAAGATGATTAGGGTGTCCGCCACAGCACACGTCGCGGCTCCTTATACCAGCGAGTTACCGCAATAGGGGCAGGTTTTCCAGTCCGCTTGAACCGCTTTGCCGCACTAGGCGCAGGTGAGGGCAGGTTCAGCGGGTGGGGTTGTCCCTTTATTTCCATTGAACAGGGAGACAATCCCATAGACAGCCAAAACGAGCAACCCCAGAGGGATCAGCCAGCCTAGCAGCATAACAATCCATCCGAAAGGCATGAAGCCTAATCTTGATCCCATCATACTATAACCGCTCATCATGCCATAGCCCGTCCAGCCATGCCCGAACATGAACAAGCTGGGAAGGATGAATAGAAGGATCAACCCGATGGCGATTGCAAGAGTCCAACCAATAGTCTTTTTCATTTTCAAGACATACTAACGACTTGCGTATCCCACCTGTGCCAGTGGCCATGATATTTCTCCAGAATCTTTTTGCCATCGCCGGGCGATTCCAGTCCTAACAACTCCATATCTGCATCAACCATCACCTTGACCAGATCGCCGAAAAACACACGCGGCTCCCAGCCCAGCTCCCGGCGCGCCTTACTGGGATCCGCCTGCAGGAAGTCCACCTCCGTCGGGCGGAAGTAGCGCGGGTCAATCTTGACGTAATCCTGCCAATCCAGGTTGACATAGCCGAAGGCGGCATCCAGGAACTCCTGCACTGAGTGCGCTTCGCCGGTGCCGATGACGAAATCGTCGGCCCCGCCGGCTTGCAGCATCTTCCACATAGCCGCGACGTAGTCCGGGGCATAGCCCCAATCCCGCCTGGCTTCCAGGTTGCCCAGGTACAAGTCTTTCTGCTTGCCAGCGACTATGGCCGCCAGCGCGCGTGTGATCTTGCGGGTAACGAAAGTCTCGCCGCGCCGGGGAGATTCATGGTTGAATAAGATGCCATTGGCGGCAAACATCTTGTAACCCTGGCGGTAGTTGCGCGTCATCCAGTAAGCATACACCTTGGCCGTGGCATAGGGGCTTTGCGGTTCGAAGGGCGTGCTTTCGTTTTGGGGCGGCCTGGCAGCCCCGAACATCTCGCTGGAGGAGGCCTGGTACAAACGCGTCTGGATGCCGCTCTTACGAATCGCCTCCAGGATACGCATGGTACCCAAGGCGGTCACATCGCCAGTGTGTTCAGGCAGGTCGAAGCTGACGCGCACGTGCGACTGAGCCGCCAAGTGATAGACCTCCTCCGGGCGCAGGCCGTAGATCAGGTCCACCAGCCTGCCCGTGTCGGTCACATCCCCATAATGCAGGAACAGCCGCGCCCCGTTATGGTTGCGCAGTTCGCAACCATTATGCGGATCTTTATAGATATGCTCGATCCGCGAGGTGTTGAACGTGCTGGCGCGCCGGATCAGCCCGTGGACTTCATAATCCTTCGAAAGCAACAGCTCGGCCAGATAAGAACCATCTTGACCGGTAATGCCGGTGATGAGAGCTTTTTTCATTTCGGATTTACGATTCCCTTTCTCGAATTTCTTCCCACGCTCCGCTATGGTTTATAGCCTGTGTGGGTCTTTGCGCTTGATCTGTCCGGCCGGTAAATCCACCGGTATTTGCCGGTGAGCCTGCAACAGTTTCAGCAGCACGCGCACCCGTTTACTGCCGGGCAGGCTGGTGTCGAAGATCGCTTCATAGCCGGCAAACAGGCCGTCCTGTATATAGACCACATCGCCTGGCTTTAAACCATCAAACAATTCGCCGCCAGCCGCGTTGATTTCTTCCAACCGTTTTTGGATGGCTCGGATCAAACTGTCTGGCACGCTGGCAGGCACGCCGTCGAATGAAATCAACCGTTGAGCGCCAGGCATCCACTGCAGCGTAGATATACCGATCCGCTCAATATCCACATTAACAAAAATATAGCCTGGAAAGTAAGGCCTTACTTTCCTCGCACGCGGGTTTACCGTCTGTGCACGGATGCGTGGGAGAAATGTCTCATACCCGCGTGCAAGGCACTGCTCCCACAGGAACTCTTCTTTGCAAGGTTTGGTGTTTAAGACATACCAGGTGGAAGTCATAAACGTATTTATAACACAAAGGGGAATTTACACAAGCGTCTATCATATCGCAATTGCTTTGTTCAGGTCAAGGCCTGATCTAGACAATTGTAACGATGTTTGATCCTCACTTGTCGTATCCACCCATCGCGATGAGGCGTTGAATGTCAATCGTCAGGCTGACATTGCCAGATTTTCCAAATACGGCTATAATACCGTCCTGCTGACGGGGCGTGGCGCAGTCCGGCTAGCGCGCTTGCATGGGGTGCAAGAGGTCCCGGGTTCAATTCCCGGCGCCCCGACTCTTTCCGGCGGTTGACCTGTTATTGTGGTCAGCCGCCGTGTGATTATTTGTTCTTTCGCCCGGCTCCGGCGACTGATAAACTTTGCCATCTGCCCGGTCACGTTCTTGGCTGCCGCGTATCTGCCAAAACGATGTGCTGACTGCCATCGCCATGACATAGCGACTGACGCTGGAGATATTGTGAAGGCTTAGCCGACTTTTGCGTCTTACACAATCTTCCCGCAGGCGTGGGAGAACTTCAACAGACTTCCGCCCTCACACAGAAGGAATTACATCGCTTGGATTTCAGACGCGAATAAAGACGAGACGCGGCAGCGCTCCAAACAGTCCACTGCGCTTTGATTACTCTCAGCGCGGACTTTGCACGAGACCCTAAAGGTCTTGTGCGTGAATCATCGCCACAACGGGCAAGAGAGGCCTGCAAACAGGGCGCGAGTCAGGCAAAGAGACCTTTAGGGTCTGACTTTGCACGAGACCCTAAAGGTCTTGTGCGTGAATCATCGCCACAACGGGCAAGAGAGGCCTGCAAACAGGGCGCGAGTCAGGCAAAGAGACCTTTAGGGTCTGCTCGCAATGACACGCGGGTTAGAATAACTTCACCACCGCCCCGCTGGCCAGTGCGAACAGCGCCGCCGGTAGGAAGCTGAGCACCACGGTTGCCACCGCCGCCGTGGCCGTGGTCAGGTCGAGCCAGGGTTCGGATTCGGTCTGCGGTTCACCCTCGCGCATGTACATGACCACCACCACCCGCAGGTAGTAGTATGCGGAGATGAGCGAGGTCAGCACGCCGACGATTGCCAGTCCGATGAAACCGCCTGCGATGACCGTGCGGAACAGGTAGAACTTGCCGACCAGACCGAGCGTGGGCGGCATGCCGGTCAGCGAGAGCATGAAAATCGTCATGGCGGCCGCCAGGGCTGGTTTGCGCCGTCCGAGACCGGCGTAATCGCTGATTTCCAATCCCTTCGCATCAGATTTTTCCAACGCGATGACCATCGACCAGGCGCCGAAAGAGGTGATGGCGTAGGTCACCAGGTAGAATAGCGCCGAAGCGACCGCATCCGGCACGACCTGCGGCTGGCCGTACGGGACGAAGGCCATCAGGATGTATCCGGCGTGAGCGATGCTGGAATAGGCCAACATGCGCTTGATATTCGTCTGCGAGATGGCGACCAGGTTGCCGATGAGCATGGTCAGCGCGGCCAGCGCCCAGAGAACAGGCACCAGGTCCACGTACAGGGACGGGAAGGCGGTGACGAAGACACGCAGCAGCGCGGCAAATCCGGCCGCTTTCGCGCCGACCGCCATGAAGCCGGTCACCGGCGTGGGCGCACCCTGGTAGACATCCGGCGTCCACATGTGGAAGGGGACGGCCGCGACCTTGAAACTGAAACCGACCAAAATCAGCGCCGCGCCGATGAGCAGCAGGTATTTCGTGAAGGTGCCGGCCGCCACCGCAGCGGCAATCCCGCTCAGGGCGGTGGCGCCGGTCGCGCCGAAGACCAGGGCAATGCCGTAGACGACAAAGCCGGTGGCGAAGGCGCCGAGCAGGAAATACTTGAGGCCCGCCTCTTCCGAGTCGGCGCGCGGACGGGCGAAGGCTGCCAGCACGTAGAGCGGGATGGAGAGCAATTCGAGGGCGAGGAAGATGACAATCAAATCGGCGGCCTGCGCCATCAGCATCATGCCGGAGATGCTGAAGAGCATCAGCGTGTAATACTCGCCGCGCTCGAGGCCCATGCGCTTGAGGTAGCCGTAGGCGATGGCGATGCCGAGCAGACTGGTCCCCAGAAAGAGGACGTTCAGGAAGGTCGAGAAACCGTCCAGCGTGACCATGCCGTTGAAGGCGGACATTTCGCGGCCGGCCTGGGCGAGGGTCAGTCCCAGCGAGAGGGCCAGCCCGAAGGCGGCCAGCAGCGCCGTCCAGCCTTTGCGCGTCTTCGGGATGAATAAATCAACCAGAAGAAGCGCGCAGGCCCAGACGACGAGCGTGATGTTTGGAAGGATTGTATAGAGGTCGGATTGCGTCATAAAAACTCCGTTCCCTCACCCTGCCCCTCTCCCGGCGGGGGAGGGGTTGGGGTGAGGGGGGATTTTAGTGCAACACCATCATCAACTTCTCCACCGCCGGAGCTATCAAATCGAAGAACGGCTTGGGGTAGAGGCCAATCCAGAAGATGAAGACCAGAATCGGGACGAGGGTGGCGATTTCGCGCCAGTTCAGGTCGCGCAGGGCGTGTCCGTGCTTCTTGACTTCCGCGACAATCGAGCCTTCGGGACCGAGGAACATTTTCTGGAACATGTTCAGGATATAGATGGCGGCCATGATGACGCCGGCCGCAGCGATACCGGCGTACCAGGGCGAGGCGATGGCCTGCGAGCCGAACGCGCCGAGCAGGATGACGAATTCGCCGACGAAGCCGTTCAGGCCGGGCAGGCCCATCGAGGATAGGGCCACAATCAGCATGATCGTGCCAAAAATCGGGGTGATTTTCCACAGCCCGCCATAGACGGCAATCTCGCGCGTGTGCGTCTGCTCGTAAATCATGCCGACGAGCAGGAACAACGCGCCGGTGCTCAGGCCATGGTTGATCATCTGTAAAATGCCGCCCTGGATGCCCAGTGGATTGAGAGCGAACAGGCCGAGCATGACGAAACCCAAGTGGCTGACCGAGGAATAGGCAACCAGTTTCTTGACATCCTTCTGGGCGTAGGAGACCGCCGCGCCGTAGATGATGCCGATGACCGCCAGTAACGCCATCCACGGGGCGGCCTGGATCGCCGCCTGCGGGAACATCGGCAGGTTGAAGCGCAGGAAGCCGTAGGTACCCATTTTTAGCAGGACGCCCGCCAGGATGACCGAACCGGCCGTGGGGGCCTCGACATGCGCATCCGGCAGCCAGGAGTGCAGCGGCCACATCGGCACTTTGATGGCAAACGCGGCCGCGAAGGCTAGGAACAGCCAGAGTTGGATATCGGCCGGAATGCCAGTCTTCGTTATCAGTTCCAGCACGCTGAACGTATCCTGATAAATCCCCAGCCACAGGATGGCAAGCAGCATCAGGATCGAACCGGCCATGGTGTACAGGAAGAACTTGATGGCGGCGTAGATGCGGCGCGGCCCGCCCCAGATGCCGATCAGAAAGTACATCGGAACGAGGGTGAATTCCCAGAAGATGTAGAACAGGAACAAATCCTGCGCGAGGAACACGCCCGTCATGCCCACTTCGAGCAGCAGGAAGAAGAGCATGAAATCTTTGACGCGCTCCTCGACCGCCGTCCAGGTGGACAGGATGGAAATCGGTGTGAGGAATGCCGTCAGCAGGACGAGCAGAATGGACAGGCCGTCCACGCCCATGGCGTAGTTGATTTTCCAGCCCGCGACCTGGATCCACGGCAGGCTAATCGTCAGGTGGAGCGCGCCAGCGTCGGCGGCTTCCGCCTGCCGGAACAGTGTCAGCATCCAGATGGACAGGCCAAAGGTCACCAGCGAGGCGGCGAGAGCCGTCCAGCGCAGCAGGTTCTTCTTCTCGGAGGGCATGAAGAGCAAAATCAGCACGCCGACGAGGGGGAAGAGGGTGACCAGGTTCAAGGGATTGGTTAAGAATTCCATAGCATTTCCTCGGCAATCATATTCAGTAAATTTTTCATCATGCAGCCGCTAAGTCATAGGCAGGGACGTGCAGAATCTCTGCCGGGCGGGGCGGCTGACGCAGGAACGACAAAATCTGGTGCGTCGTCGCCTGCGAGTATTCTTTCTCGCCGCATTGAGTACACACGAAGGCCGGGACGTTGCGGACAACCCACACCTGCCCTTCATCCTCGTGCAGGAAGGTCGTCAACTGCTCGGCCAATTCACCACCACAAAAATGACAGTGTTTCATGATTTTCTCCTTCGATAATCAATCCACTCGCGCGGCTCAGGTTCGTAAACGGTAATGATTCTAACGCGTGGCGGCGATGAACACACGACATGCAAATGACGACCTTTCGATGTTTGCCCATAGACCAGGCATGACGGGCTATATTTGTCTTCGGGATACTCTTCGATAATTTCACCGAGCAGTATGGCTTCGCAGACTTCAACATCATCCATGCGACGTTTTGCCATCTGCCGCACCGCATGGTCGGTGAAGAAGACCTGTCCTTGACGAATGGCTTTCCGAATAGGGCGTATGTCCATAAAAGGCATTTCCACGTTGGCAGGTTAGAACGTTCTAACTTTCAAACCTGCCAACCTGCTAACGAATGAGCAAGTATCCTAAAATTACAACAACACCGAACAGCACTGCCAAGGCATAACTGCGCACGAATCCGTTCTGCAAGCGGCGCAGGGAGGCCGAGGCCTGTTTGGTCATTTCGCCCAGGCCGTTGAAGAAGGCGTCAATGCCGCGCGTGTCAATGACCTTATCCAGCGCGATATTGCTCAACCAGTTGTACGTGCCGGCGATGAATTTGTCGTGGAACCAGTCGTGCCAGAAGCGCCAGTCAATCACATCCGCCAGAAAGCGGGAAACGTCCACGTAGCGATCCACGAAGAGGGCCCAGTAGATTTCGTCCACGAGCCACTTGCGCTCCATGCCGGTGAAGATGGGGCCGAGCATTTTCTTGAGCGGGTCAATCTGACCGTGAGTCAGCGGCTTGCGCCCGTACAGAATCCACGAAATGTAAATCGCCGCCAGCGCCAGAACGGTGGATAGTCCCGCCACTGCCAGATTCAGGCCGCCCAGCACGTACCAGGGCGCAGCCTCGACCGCGTGCGCCGCACCTTCGGCGACTACCTCTGCCCCTTCGCCGCCCAGCGTGTATCCCAGCCAGTGCGTGAAGGTATGCAGATACGGCAGGTTGAGCGCGCCACCTAAGATGGATAATCCTGCCAGCACCATTAGCGGTACGGTGATGATTTTCGGGCTTTCCTCGGCGTGAGCCGCGGCGTCATGCCGCGCCTTGCCGAAAAAGACCATCCAGTTTTGCCGCCCCATATAGAAGGCGGTGAAAAAGGCGGCGATGGTCAGCAGGATGTAAACAAGCGGATAATGCAACTGGGCGTCGGCCAGGATTTCGTCCTTCGACCAGAAACCGGCCAGAGGGAAGATGCCCGCCAGCGCCAGCGACCCGATGAGGTACAACCAGAACGTGACCGGCATCGTCTTGCGCAGGCCGCCCATGTTGCGCATGTCGCCGGGGTCGAAGGCTTCATTGTGGGACGAGCTCCCATGCCCGTACTTCGGCGGCGTGGGAGCCGCCTCTGCGGGCATTTCGGATTTCCCATGATGAGCGAGATGGTGATGCCCGCGCTCCAGCCCCAGAATAACCGAACCGGCGGAGAGGAACAGTAGCGCCTTGAAGAAGGCGTGCGTCACCAGATGGAACATCCCCGCCGCGAACGCGCCCATCCCGACCGCCGCCACCATGAAACCGAGTTGGCTGATGGTCGAGTAAGCCAGCACTTTCTTGATATCGTACTGCCCGACGGCAATCGTCGCCGCGCAGAGTGCCGTCACCGCGCCGACCAGCGCAACGATGTACTGGGCATTTGGCACAGTCACATACAGCGGCGCGGAGCGTGCCACCAGATAGATACCCGCCGTGACCATAGTGGCGGCATGGATGAGCGCCGAGACCGGCGTCGGGCCGGCCATCGCGTCCGGCAGCCAGACGTAGAGCGGGATCTGCGCCGATTTGCCTGCCACGCCAATCAGCATGAACAGGGTAATGGCAATCATCACCAGCGGCTGGTGGGCGGCGATTTCCTCCGCCTGCGCAAACACTTCGCCGAATTGCAGGCTGCCGAAATACCAGAACATGGTCATGGCGGCCAGGATGAAGCCCAGGTCACCGATGCGGTTGACGATGAAGGCTTTCTTCGCCGCGTTCGAGTTCGCCCACGAGGGCCGCCCAAGCGTGTCCATCTCGTACCAGAAACCGATCAACAGGAAGGAGCAAAGCCCCACGCCCTCCCAGCCGACGAACAGCATCAGGTAACTGTCGCCGCTGACCAAGATCATCATCATGACGATGAACAGGTTGAAGAAAACAAAGAATCTGCGATAACGGCCCAGGTCGTTCTTGAAGCGCACGTCCTCGTGCATGTAACCGATGGCGTAAATGTGGATGAGCGTCCCGACGCCGGAGACGACCAGCATCATCGTCACCGAGAGCGTGTCCACGCGGAAATTCCACGGGATGTTGAGTTCACCGATGCGAATCCAGTCAGCGAACAGGACGACCTGCGCCTCGCCGTGCACGCCGGACAACGAAACTGCCAGCAAAACCGAGACGCCGAAAGCTAGCCCCGAGGCCGCGCTTGCCAGCCAGCCGATGGCCTTCTCGCCCATCCGCCCGCCGTAGATAATGTTAACCAGTAGGCCGATGACGGGGGAAAAGATAATCCACGGCGCGAGGTTGAAAAATCCTGTATTTGTTACTTCGCTCAAGAGCATAAGTTACTCCGTGTTAGAGAGTAGAGATTGGAGATTAGAGATTAGTCCGAACTGACTCACTATTCACTATTCTCTATCTCTATTCTCTATTCTCTATTCTCTATTCTCTATTCTCTGTTCTCTGTTCTCTATTCTCTGTTCTCTATCCTTTTAGACTGCTCATCAGGTCAACGTCAATCGAATGCTTGGTGCGGAAGATGACCACAATCAGCGCCAGGCCGACCGCCACTTCCGCCGCCGCCACCGCGATGACGAAGAAAACGAAAATCTGGCCGGTCAGCACGTCGAAGGAGCGGGCAAAAGCCACGAATGCCAGGTTGGCCGCGTTCAGCATTAGCTCGACCGACATGAAGATAATCAGCGGGTTGCGCCTTATCAGCACGCCCAGCGCGCCAAGCACAAATAAAATGGCTGAAATAACGAGATAGTATGTAAGAGGGAGCATGAAAATCTCCGTATTGTATGGGGCGCGGGTTACGAGTTGCGGGTTGCGAATTACGCTTCACGCATCACTCATCACGCCTCCCCTTTCTCTTTTTTGGTCAGCACGATTGCGCCAATCATCGCCACCAGCAGCAGCACCGAGGTCACCTCGAACGGCAGGAGATACTGGTTGAACAGCGCCAGGCCCAGGGTGCGCACCGCCTCGACCGAGTTGACTTCCAGGCCTGGGCCGGCGAGCTCGGTCGTCATTTGAATCCGCTGGAAGAGCAGATAACCTGCCTCGGCCAGCAGGACAGCCGCCAGCCCAATCGCCAGCGGCCTTTGCCAGGGTAGCACCCCGCCTTTCGGCAGTTTCTCCGCGCCGAGCAGCATGATGACGAACAGGAACAGCACCATGATGGCTCCGGCGTAGACCGTGACCTGCGCCATGGCGATGAACGGCGCGCCCAGCATGAGATAGAAAATAGCCACCGTAGCGAAGTTCAGCACCAGGAACAGCGCCGCGTAGACCGCGTTGCGGCTGACCAGCATCCCGATTGCAGTCAGCACGGCGACGGCAGCCAGAACGATGAAAAGTATGAGTGTAAAGTCCATGAGCACCTTTGGGAAGTATACAAGTAAACAAGTACACAGGTAGACAGTTGGTCGTGTTTCCTTGTCTACTTGTTTACCTTTTTACCTAATCTTTCGGATCCTGCATCTCCGGCACCGAGCGGGTAAACTCACCGGGCTTTGTCTTCTGCGGCGTGGGGCTTGCGCCTGCGGCCACCGGTTCAATCAGCATCTCTTTCGGGTAAATCGCCTGCCGCCGGTCGGTGAACGAGAGTTCGTACTGGTCGCCGAGCACAATCGCTTCGGTCGGGCAGGCGTCCTCGCAGAAGCCACAATAGATGCAGCGCAGCAGGTTGATTTCATACGTGCTGGCGTAACGTTCGCCGGGCGAGTAGCGGATTGCGTCGGTGTTCTCCGCCGCCTCCACGAAAATGGCATCCGCCGGGCAGGCCGCCGCGCACAGCGCGCAGCCGATGCACTTCTCCAGGCCGTTCTCGTAACGCTTCAGTACGTGCCGTCCGCGGAAGCGCGGCTTGACCGGACGTTTCTGCTCCGGATACTGAGTCGTGACCGGCTTTTCGAACATCGAACGCAGCGTCGTCCACAGGCCGCGCCCCAGTTCGATGAGAGGTTCAAGCACGCGCATATTCTTTTCTCCTCAACGTGCGGTACAGCATCATAATTGCCGTAAAACCTGCCAGTAAAGAGACGATCGGAATACTCCACAAAAACAGCGGATTGACCTGCTCGGCCAGGATGATGCCGGCGGCGGTAACGAACACGATTGCCAGCGCCAGCGGGAGCATCACCTTCCAGCCGAAGGCCATCAGCCGGTCATAACGGATGCGCGGCCAGGTGGCCCGCACCCAGATCATCCCGAAGAGCAAAATGACCAGTTTCAGGAGCATGTAAACCGGTCCGAGCCACGGATACATATCCACGAAAGGGCCGCGGAAACCGCCGAAGAACAGCGTCGCCCCGATGGCAGAGATGGCAATCATCTTGTCGTATTCGGCCATGAACAGCAGGGCGAACTTCATGCCGGAGTATTCGGTGTGATAACCGGCGGTCAGTTCCTGTTCGGCCTCGGGCATGTCGAACGGCGGACGATTGACTTCTGCCAGCGTGGCAATCAAAAAGATGGCCGTCCCGACCGGCTGGAGCAGCACAAACCAGAGATTTCTCTGTGCCTCCACGATGTCCAACATGCGCATCGAACCGGCCAGCATAATCGCGGCGATGAACGACAAGCCGAGCGCAATCTCGTAACTGATCATCTGCGCCGAGGAGCGCAGGCCGCCCATCATGGCGTATTTGTTGTTCGACGACCAGCCGGCCAGCACCACGCCGTAAACCGCAATCGAGGCCACCGACATGATGTACAGCACGCCCACGTTGATGTCGGCGATATAGAGCGTGACTTTGCGCCCGAACATCATTACCTCCGTGCCCCACGGCACCACCGCCGTAATCACCAGCGCCGGGACGAGCGTCACGACCGGCGCCAGGATGAACAGCAGTTTATCCGCTCGCGCCGGTATCAGTTCCTCTTTGAAAATCAACTTGATGGCATCCGCGATGGGCTGCAAAATCCCCCATGGGCCGGCGCGGTTGGGGCCGATGCGCGACTGGATGCGCGCCAGCGCCTTGCGCTCGTAGAGCGTCAGGTAGGCGAATCCGCCCAACAGCACCAGCACCAGCACAAAACCTTTGATCAGCCACTCGATGATCAGAGCAAACGTCATGGACAACCTTCCTTACGCTTTCTTCAACTTTGCGATGACCGGCGCGTGGATGGAGACGCCCATACTGCGCGGCACCAATGCCACCCGGACTGGCACGCCCGCATCCAGCCGGACCTCGAGCCTGCTACCGTTGATTTCGACCCGTCCGCCCGCCGCCACGCCGAGCGTTTTCGCCGCGTCGGGATGCAAAAGCACCGCCGCCGCGCCGATACGCTGACGGAGCAATTCGGATGTTCTGACCGTAACGTCCAAATCGTACAGCCGCGTGATTGGCACGGCCAGCCAGCGGTCTTCGTCCGGGCGGAGCGACTCCCCTCTCCTTATAGAAGAGGGGGCGGGGGTGAGGTCGCCGGGGGTGAGGTCCAACTGCACACCCAGCCCCTGCTTATTCTCATAAGCCGCGCCGCCATAATACAAATCGCCGCGCCCGACAATGGGCCACTGCTCACTCACTTCGGCCAGCTTGCCGTAAGTGATGCCCGCAAAGGAATTCACGGCTGCGGCCATCTTATCCATCACCCGCGCCGCCGAGCGGCCTTCGAGTTCGAGGCCGAGTTCTTTGGCAATCTCGGCGGTAATGGCAAAATCGGCCTTTGTTTCGCCTCGCGGCAGCGCCGCCGGATAGAAGCGCTGGACGCGGCGTTCACCCGACGTAAAAGTCCCTTCGCGCTCGGTGTACGCCTGCGCCGGGAGGACGACATCCGCCAGTTTTGCGGTTTCGGTCAGGAAGAGTTCCTGCACGATAACAAATTTGGCTTCTTTCAGTGCAGTTGCCAGCGCCGGGTCATCGCCGGCCGGGTCAGCCACGGCGATATAAACAGTCTTGCCTTTCAGGGCTTTGGCGAGATTGGCTTCAGCCTTGAAACCAAGTTCCCATGCGCCCTGGTCGTTGGCCCTCGGCCAGACACCGATCAAACCATTGTTCGCCTTGCCAGCGCGTGACTTGACGAGTTTCGCACAAGCCGCCGCCAGCGCGGACGAACCATCCAGCCCCAAGCCATCTGAGCCATACAAGATAACCAGATTTTCAGCACCGCTAATCGCTTCGCCGATATTGGCTTTCTTCGTCAATTCACTGACAGTCTCGACCTCATCGCCATACGAATATCGAATCACGAATCTCGAATATCGTTCCAGTTTCGTCTCACGCGCATTGACCACAATCAGCGTCGCATCGCGCTCGGCGGCCTGCTTGAGGCGCAGGTACCAGAGCGGGGCCTCGTTATACAAGTCCGAAGCCACAACCAAAATTGTCGTCCCAGCCCCCATCTCACCAAAGTTCGTGCCGCTTGCCACACCGAGCGAGGCGGTCAGTTCGCCCCCGCCCATGTGAGTATAGAGCAGCGCCTCGCCGCCAAGATTATAAGCGAGTTGTTTCAGGTTGAATAAATCCTCATTGGAGAGCCGTCCACTGGCGAGGACGAACATCTTCTCCCTGGATTCGGCCAGCTTGCTGGCCGCTACTTTGAGCGTCTCTTCCCAGGAAGCCTTCACCAGTTCTCCATCCCTGCGAACCAGCGGCTTTTCCAACCGTTCATTGTTCTCGGCAAAGTGATAGGCAAAGCGGCCTTTGTCGCAAATCCAAATTTCGTTGACGGCTTCGTTCTGGCGCGGCATGACGCGCTTGATGGCGACCTTGCCGCCGGACTTGGCCTCGCGGCGGGTGTTGAAGGTGATGTTGCAGCCCACCGCGCACTGGGCGCAGATGGACGTGGCCGCCTTCATCTCCCACGGGCGCGCCCCGAAGCGGAAATCCGCGGTGGTCAGCGCGCCGACCGGGCAGATATCGGTCGTGTTGCCGGAGAAGACCGAGTCGAAGCCGGGTTCGGAATTGGTGATGATGTCGGTAGCGCGCCCGCGATTATAGAAAGCCAGCACCGGCTCACCGGCGATCTCGTCCTGGAAGCGGATGCAGCGGGCGCATTGGATGCAGCGCTCGCGGTCCAGCCAGATGAGTTCGCCCAGCGGGACATGTTTCTCGGCGCGGCTCTTCTCGTCATAGATAAAGCGGCTCTGCGGCGAGCCGTGCGTCAAGGTCAGGTTCTGGAGCGGGCACTCGCCGCCCTTATCGCAGACCGGGCAATCCAGCGGATGCGAGGTCAGCAGGAACTCGAGGATTTCCTTCTGCGAGGCTTTGGCTTTTTCGGACTGACTCAGCACCACCATACCCTCGGACACCGGTGTGGTGCAGGCAGTTTCGAGTTTCGGGCCAAATTGAATCTTGGGCTTGTCGCCGTCCAGCACGGGCTGCCCGCTGGCGCGGTCCACGACCGGACGCCCGACTTCTACCAGGCACTGGCGGCACATGCCGACCGGCTCCATCTTGGGGTGGTAGCAGAAGAGCGGGATGTCTATGCCGATTTTCTTGGCGGCGTTGACAATCAGCGTCCCTTCGGGGACGGTGGTTTGTTGGCCGTCAATAATTAGAGTTACCAATTTGGTCATTCATTCGCTCCGTAAAGAGGAGTGCGGACACTGTAAAAATTCGGACACGGATTTCACGGATCAACACGGATTAACACGGATTTTTTGTTATTCTTCTTACTTCGTGCTCTTCGTGTCCTTCGTGGTTAATCTTTAAAATCCGCCGGGAAGCGTTCAATCGCGGTCGTCACCGCCATCGTGGAAAACTCGCCCAGCGGGCACAGGCACTTGTTCTGCATTTGCTTGGCCACGCTGTGCAGCAGTTCCACGTTTTCCTTCGTCTTTTCGCCATGCTCGATGCGCTCGATGAGGTGCAGCATCCAGTAGCAGCCTTCGCGGCAGGGCGTGCATTTGCCGCACGATTCGTGCTCGAAAAAGTGAATGGTCTTGCCGATGACCCAATCAATCGAGACGGTGTCGTCAATCACGATGACCGAGGCCGAACCGAGATCCGCGCCCAGCGCGCGGACAGAGGCATAGTCCATCGGCGTGTCGAGCGCCTTGTCATCCGCTACAATCATGGTGGACGACGCACCCGCTGCCATAATCGCCTTGACTGGCCGGTCGTCAATGATCCCGCCGCCGTACTTGTAAATCAGTTCGCGGAAGGTGGTGCCGAAGGGCAGTTCGTAGTTGCCGGGCTTCTTGACGCGGCCAGACAAGCTGAAGATTTTCACGCCCGCGCTATCGGGCGTTCCCAGCGACTTGTACCAGTCCGCGCCTTTTTCGATAATCAGCGGCACGTTGGTCAGCGTCTCGACGTTGTTGACTACGGTCGGCTTGCCGTACAGACCGTAGACCGCCGGGAAGGGCGGGCGGATGCGCGGCTGGCCGCGCTTGCCTTCCATCGATTCGAGCAGAGCGGTCTCTTCGCCGCAGATGTAGGCGCCCGCGCCGAGGTGGGTGTGGATGCGCAGGCTGTAATCCGTGCCGAAGAGTTTATCGCCCAGGAAACCGGCCTTTTCCATCTCGGCGATTTTCTCGTCGAGGAAGTGCGCTACCGGCCAGAATTCGCCGCGCAGATAGACGTAGGCCGCATTCGCCCCGACCGCGTAGGCCGCGATGGCCACGCCTTCCAAAAACTGGTATGGATTGCTTTCCATGATTTCGCGGTCTTTGAAGGTGCCAGGCTCGGACTCATCGGCGTTGGCAACCACGTAATGCGGCCAGAT
Organism: Chloroflexus sp.; assembly: GCA_020723995.1. GTDB lineage: Bacteria > Chloroflexota > Anaerolineae > Anaerolineales > Villigracilaceae > CG2-30-58-95. The sequence continues at coordinate 31,330 of DYHT01000005.1, read as the reverse complement.
ATTATTCGGAATGAATGACCATTTGACGCCGGCCGGGAAGCCCGCGCCGCCGCGCCCGCGCAGACCGGAGGCCTTGACCGCGTCGGTCACTTCGGCGGGTTTCATGCTGGTGACGGCCTTCTTGAAGGCCTCGAAGCCGCCGTTCTTTTTGTAGACATCTATCTTGCCAATTCCGGGAATGTCACGATGACGCAGAAGGAAATATTGGCTCATGGGTTTACTCTGCAAGCGGTATGATCTGCCCTTCACGCCGGGCGATCTCGATAATGAAACTACTGTTATCTTCCTTGTACTGCCGTTCACCAACCGCAATTGGTTCGATGCGGCTATCCACATCAGCCGCAACATGCCAAAGCACATCAATATCAGCACGCTTGAATTTCTTGTCGAAGCGAGGTGAAATTACCAGCAAGTCAATATCGCTCCACTTATGCGCTTTCCCTGTTGCATATGAACCATACAAAACGCCATAGCGGACAGGGACGCCCTTTTGCGTCACCGCACGCAAATAATTTTGAACCGATTTCACAACTGCGCTATCAACCATTCAAGCACCTCCTTTGCCTGTTTGAGGATGGCCTGAGTTTGTTTTGCTGAGGGTGGTTTGCCCATCATTTCAGGATAGCGCCCGCGAATGTTGAAAGAGTTCATATCGGCCAATAAGTTTTGTTGTTGAACAGTGGTAACTATTCAGGCCTGTCATGCTGAGGAGCGTTTTTCCCTGGCACCGACCGCCAGGACGGTGTGCGACGAAGCATCCCCCACGCTGGAGGGGACTCTTCGCTCTGCTCAGAGTGACAAATCGGTGTACTCAGCGCTGGCTGAATAGTTACTTACGCTTTACTCTTTCGCAGCGCCTCGACTAGTTCCATCGTCCTGTCAACCGTCATATTCTCATGATATTCAATGCCATCCGCACTTTGCAACTGGAACATTGGCGCCTTGTCGCAGGCTGCCAGGCACATCACCGCCTCGACCGTCACCATCCCGTCGGCAGTCGTCCCGCCGACTTTGACGCCGAGATTGCCGCACAGTTCCTCGAGGAACTTGTCCGCGCCGCGCAGGGCGCAGGGCAGGTCGGTGCAGACTTGCATGCGGTATTTGCCAGCCTTCTCATCGTGGAAAAGCGTGTAAAAGCCAATGATCGAGACCACTTCAGTCGACGTTATTTCGAGCATGGCAGCAATATCTTTCAACGCCTCTTTCGTCACGTAACCGCTCTCACGTTGCGCCAGATATAATAGCGGCATGACGGCCGAGCGCTTCTGCTCCGGCGGATACTTTGCCAGAATCTTCTTCACTTCTTGCGGATATTTTTCAGCCAGCATAAAACCTCACACTTGACACCTGACACGTGACACTTTGCACGTGACACTCATCTATCCACATCTCCCAGCACAATGTCCACCGAGCCGATAATGGCCACCAGGTCAGCGACCAACACGCCTTTGGACATCAAGGGCATCGCCTGCAAGTTATCGAACGACGGCGTGCGCCAGTGGACGCGGTACGGCTTTGGGCCCCCGTCCGATTCCAGATAGACGCCCAACTCCCCGCGCGGCGATTCGACCGCGCTGTAGACCGCGCCTTTCGGTGCATTAAAGCCCTCCGTCCACAGCTTGAAGTGGTGGATGAGCGCCTCCATGCTGACGCCGATTTCCGAGCGCGGCGGCGGGACGAATTTATGATTATTGGAGCGCACCGGCCCCAGCGGCAGTTTGTTCAAGGCCTGCTCGACGATTTTCAGCGATTGGCGCAATTCCTCGATGCGGACTAAGTACCGGGCGTACACGTCGCCTTCGGAGCGGGTCGGCACCGCGAACTGGTACTGCTCGTAACCGGAGTACGGTCGCGCCTTGCGCAGGTCCCAGTACACGCCCGAGGCGCGCAGGCTTGGGCCGGTCATACCCAGGTTGAGCGCGTCCGCGCCGGAGATTTTTCCGATGCCCAGCGTCCGGTCGAGGAAGAGCGGGTTGCGGGTCAGGAGCGCTTCGTACTGGTCGATCCGTTTGGGGAAAATTTTGATGAAATTGCGGACGGCGGTCTCGAATTCGACCGGCACGTCCCGCCACAACCCGCCGGGACGAATGTAAGTGGTCATCATGCGCTGGCCGGAGCAGAGTTCGAGCATGTTCAGAATTTGCTCGCGCTCGCGGAAGCAGTACAAGAAGGTGGACATGGCCGCCACGTCCAGGGCGGCGGTGGCCAGCCAGACAAGGTGCGAGGCGATGCGCTGGAGTTCGGTCAAAATGACGCGGATGGCTTGGGCGCGGGCTGGCACGTCCAGTTCAATCAGTTTTTCGACCGCCAGCGAATAGGCCAGGTTGTTGCCAACCGTATTCAGATAGTCCAGCCGGTCGGTCATCACTTCGGCTTGCTGGTAGTTCCTGGCTTCCATGTTCTTCTCGATGCCGGTGTGCAGAAAGCCGATGTCGGGGATGCAGTTGACGACGATTTCGCCGTCCAGTTCGAGCAGCAGGCGCAGCACGCCGTGCGTGGAGGGATGCTGCGGGCCCATGTTCAGCAGCACGGTCTCGCCCTGGATGGCGCGCTCGGAGACAAGATGCTTCAGGTCTTCAACGGTTACTTCTTGCAGATCGGTCATAATGCCTCGTTACGGTAGGGCGGGTTTCGCTTATCCCCGAAGGGGATACCCGCCGCTACACGGTGGCGGCTATGGAAAGCCGCCCTACCCCTTTGCATACGGCTTGCGCAGGTCAATCTCTTCGAAGTTGAAGGTGAACTGCGGCTCTTCGTAACCCAGCGGGTAATCCTTGCGCAGCGGATGGCCTTCCCAGTCGGCGGGCATCAGGATGCGGCGCAAGTCCGGATGCCCCTCGAACTTGATGCCGAACATATCCCACAATTCGCGCTCGCGCCAATTGGCATTGCGGTAGATGTGCGAAACGGTCGGCAGGGACGGGTTGATGCCAGGAACCGGCACGTGTAGGGTCAGGCTCAGGTTTTTGGAGACTGACGTAAATTGATATATGACGTGGAAACGGGGATTTTCCCCCTGCGGGGACGATGCCTGCGGCCAGTAATCCACGGCGGTCATGGCAGAGAGCAGTTCGAAGCTTTGACCCTGAACCTGTTCGCACGCCGCGACGATTTTCTCCGCCGCGACGATCAGGCTCTCCTCGCCGCGCTGCTCGGAGGCGGTTGCACCCAATTCTTTTTCCAATTTCTGGATGATGGTTTGCAGTTTCTTATCCATGAATTCTCTCACCAGCATCGAATTTCACGAATTATTTATTAATTTGGTGTTCTTGAAACTTCGTGTTTCTTCGTGTTCTTCGTGGATTCTTTCTTCACCGGCGCGAACTTCTCACTGCGCACTTTTTCATACAACGTGACAATGCCGTGGATCAACGCCTCGGGGCGCGGCGGGCAGCCGGCCACGTAGACATCCACCGGCACAACCTCATCCACGCCCTGCATGACGGCGTAGTTATTGAAAACGCCGCCGCACGAAGCGCAGTCACCCATGGCGATGACCCACTTGGGTTCGGGCATCTGGTCGTACAGGCGGCGCAGGACCGGGGCCATCTTGCGCGAAACGCGCCCGGCCACAATCATCAGGTCCGATTGGCGCGGCGAGGGGCGCATTAATTCCATGCCGAAACGGGACAGATCGTTATGCGAAGCCTGCGCGCTCATCATTTCGATGGCGCAGCAGGCCAGTCCGAAGAGCATCGGCCACATGGCATTGGTGCGGCTCCAGTTGACCGCGCCTTCCAGCGTGGTTGTAATCACGCCCATGTTGCCGAGTTTTTGTTCTACTCCCATTCCAATGCTCCTTTCTTCCAGGCGTAGAAATAGCCTACCAGCAAGATGACAATGAAAATGAGCATCTCGATTAAACCGAACAAGCCCAACTGGCGGAAGACAATCGCGTAGGGCAGTAAAAACACAACTTCGATGTCGAACAGGATAAAAAGGACGGCGATGAGATAGAACCGCACCGGCAGCCGGCGCGTGCCAGGCCCGATGGGATTCATGCCGGATTCATACGGCATCGCCTTTTTGTCGGTCGGGCGTTTCGGGCCGAAGAGCATGCCCAGGCCGATGGCAATAAAGCCAACGAGTGCGGTGACAAGGATGAACGCGGCAATCGCGGCGTATTCGAGCAGCATAAAGTCTCCTCTGCAAAAAATCTTACAGGCACACTGACGGGCAATTTTATCACAAGGGGGCAGGAAAGCAGAGAAAGGGTGTCAAAATTCACAATACCGGCTACCATTAAAGTCTATCTCCCGTTTAATCTCACTGGATTGGAATCTCATCCCAGGTTTGCCCTTCCAGGATTCGGCCTGCTTTTTTCTTGCGTATCCCGCCCCATTGCTTGAAGAAGAAAGGCACTCTTGCTTTTAAACACTGATCACGAATTTCTTTCACCCATTCTTCGTAACTATTCAGGCCTGTCATGCTGAGGAGCGTTTTTCCCTGGCACCGACCGCCAGGACGGTGTGCGACGAAGCATCCCCCACGCTGGAGGGGACTCTTCGCTCCGCTCAGAGTGACAAATCGGTGTACTCAGCGCTGGCTGAATAGTTACCTTCTTCCTTATCACTATCACTTCCCATCGCGCGCCTGTTGTGCATAACTGCCGCAATCAAGGCGGATCCAACCCCCGCAAACGGATCGAAAACCCAGTCATCTTCGTTGGTCAGCGCTAGAACGCAACGCTCGACAAGTTCAATAGGAAACTGGCAAGGGTGGCCGGTTTTTTCGGGATGATTGGCTTTGACGTTTGGAATATCCCAAAGTTCTTCCTCCCAATCCCGCGTAACAACTTCCCAAACGTCGGAGGGGTTTTTACCCAATGGATTTCCAGAAAGCTGTCCTTTTTTTGCGCCTTTGAAGTGACGCTTACCAGGATACTTGGAAGGCACACGAATATCATCGAGATTGAATATGTATTTGTCGCTCTTGGTAAACCACAGGATTGTTTCATAACGTCCTGAAAATCGCTTCGAGGCATGTAAACCGTGTCCGAAACGCCAAATTATTCTATTTCGCAAATGCAAGCCGAGTTTTTTGAAAATATCGTAGTACAAAATGTCCAACGGATAAACTTCGCCATTTTCTATAAAATTCCCTACCTGCCAGCAAATGCTTCCTTCTGTTTTCAGCACACGAAAAAGTTCAGCGATAATTTCAGTTTGCGCTTTGAGATATGTTACTATTGAAACTCGATTTTCATAATCCTTTCCGAGGTTATAGGGAGGCGAGGTAATAATCAAGCTAACCATATCATTCGGTATCTCGGCGAGGAAATCTTTGACATCGCCCTGATACAAAACAATCTCGGCCTGGGGGCTGAATTGGCTTTCAATGGGCTTGGGTGTGCGAAAAAAAGGTAGACTCATATTCCACTCGGAAATGTGATTCAATTTTACCCCGTCTACGAAAAAGATGAGGGCTGATTTTCCACCCTCGCGAGGCTATTCCAAATAATCCCTAAAATGCCTGCTCCTCGTCGGATGCCGCAGCTTTCATAGGCCTTGGCCTCGAACGGGAAGGACAAAATCCAGGTAGTTCTCTGGATGAACAAGCTGGAATACTGCCTCCGGATAAGCGCTTAGCCAGTCTTTAGGCGGTTTCACGGCTTTGGATAAAGACCACTTGAACTCGTACCCGAACAGATTCCCGTCACGCTCTTCGATCAGATCAATCTCCTGTTGGTTATAAGTACGCCAAAAATAGATGTTGGCATACAGCGCCGCATACGCCCGATATTTCAGGCGCTCAAGGAGTATGAAATTTTCCCACAACGCGCCGACATCGTTGCGTTGATCCAATCCATTGAATTGGGCAATGACGGCGTTGCGAATGCCGGTATCCAGAAAATAATACTTGTACTTATTGGTCACTTCCTGGCGCAGGTTACGGCTGAATCCACTTAGGCGGATAATCACAAACGCTTTTTCCAGCAAGTCCAAATAACGTTGGACAGTCTTCACGTCAACACCGACCTGGGTAGCCAACTCCGCCAGAGAGACTTCACTGCCGACCTGAAATGCCAGCAGTTTGAGCAGGTCGAGTAAAGTACGCCAGCTTTTGACGCGGTCAAAAGTAAGAATATCCTTGAGCAGATACGAATTTGCGATTTCGGTCAGCACTTCGATGCGTGCCTGCCGCGTGGAGGCTTGCAGCACTTCGGGGTACGTACCGAAGATAAGAAATTCCGACAAGCGTTCGCGTAGCTCGAACTTATTGTAGGTGGAAAGTAATTCAGATTGCGCCAGCGGATAGAGCGTCAGCGTGCGCTTGCGCCCGGTCAATGGCTCGCCGACTTGTCCCGCCAGTTCAAACGAAGACGAACCGGTTACGATGACATTGATACCGGGCGCCTGATCTACAATGATTTTCAAACCCATGCCAACATTAGGAATATTCTGTGCTTCGTCAATCGCAAGCAGTTCATAGCCTTCGATGTATGGCAGGATCTGGTTGAAATCCTGCGAACTCAAGAGTTGCTGAGTGCGCACATTATCGCCTGAATCCAGCTTGTACTTCAAGCCAGTCTGTTTCAAGTAATTTTGCAAAAGGGTGGTTTTGCCCACCCGGCGGGGACCATAAATCACCAGCACCTTATTGGGCCGGAGATGGGCGTCAAGGGGTTCGTAAGCGCGTGTAAACATGAATATACTATACATCAACTCCATGAAATTGTCAAAATTTATGGAGTTGCATTCCTTATTTTACCAATCCCGTAAATCCCTGTACTTGTACAACAACTACGCCAAATAATCCCTCAAATGCCGGCTCCGGGTCGGATGCCGCAGTTTCCGCAGCGCCTTGGCCTCGATCTGGCGGATGCGCTCGCGCGTCACGTTGAAGTAGCGGCTGACTTCTTCCAGCGTGTGGTCCTTGCCGTCAACCAGGCCGAAGCGCAGTTCAAGCACCTGGCGCTCGCGCTCGGAAAGCGCCGCCAAAGCGCGCTGCACCTGCTCGCGCAGCATCTCACGCGAGGCGGCGTCCAGCGGCTCGAGAGCATCTTCATCCTCGATGAAATCCCCCAATTGACTGCTGTCCTCATCCCCGACCGGGCCTTCGAGCGAGACCGGCTCCTCGGCCGAGCGCAGGACGCGATCCACTTTGGTGGTCGCCAGTTGCCAGCGATGTTGAACGAGCGGATCAAGCGGCATATCCTCGGCCTTTGACCTCAGAATCGCCTGCACATCCGCATCGGAAAGCACACCAATTTCCAGTGCCAGTTCCTCGTAAGTCGGGTCGCGTCCCAGTTGTTGCGTCAGCGAGCGCTGAATCCGCAAAATGCGGGTGATCGATTCAAACAAATGCACCGGAATGCGGATGGTGCGGGCTTGCTCGGCAATCGAGCGGTTGATGAACTGACGGATCCACCAGGTGGCATAGGTGCTGAATTTGTAGCCTCGCCGCGGGTCGAATTTATTGACCGCCCGCAGCAGGCCCAGGTTGCCTTCCTGGATCAAATCCAGGAACGAGATACCCCGCCCCAGGTAACGCTTGGCTACGCTGACCACCAGCCGCAGGTTGGCGCGGATAATGGAAGTGCTGGCTTCATCTGCCCGCAGGCGCATGTTCTCGATCTCGCGTTTAAGTCCGCTTTCGTCGGGCAAATTACGATACAGGGTGCGCTGCGCAGGTAAGGCGTTGTGGGTGTGAATGTGATTGAGCAGCCAGCCACTGAATTCTTCAGGCAGGGTGTAGAACGATAGAAAGACGTTGTAAGTATGCCTGACCAGACTATCCCACAAGGGGTCCTTGCCCCACATCTCGCTATCCAGGTAAGAGCGCAAGTAGGAGGGGGTTTTGGTCTCCCACATCCGATGGAGCATTTGAGCCTCGGCCAGCATCAGGGCTGCATCCGGCAGGCCGGTGCCTAGGCGCTTGGCATCTTCCTGCATCCGCCCCCAGGCGGTGATCAGCTCATCCAGAACGCCGTGGTAGATCATGACCTCCCGGGATTTGACCCGCCGGCCGGCCGTGTGGCGGCGGCCGATGGTCAAGATCAGGCGGCGGGCTTCGATCATCGTCGCCAGCCGGAACTCGCTATCCGCATCCAGCAATTTCACCTGGCCGATCTCGCGCAGATACAAGCGCACCGGATCCTCAGATAGCTCAACGGCCAGCGCCGGGATACGCAGATCAAGCGGCTCTTCTATACTTAGGTCGCTGACATCTTCGCCATTTGGGATGATATTGTTCAAATCCGGCTCGAGTTCATCTTCCAACTCATCATCCAGTTCCGGTTCGACCGGCTCCACATCGGGAATGGAACCAACCAGATCGGCAGGCTCAACCCTTCGACTTTGCTCCCTGGCCTGGCCGCCATGGGCGTCTGGGCTGGGTTCAGGACGCGCGGCGCCTTGCCGAAGTAGGCCTACCTGCGGGTAGCGGGGAATACGAGGCTTGGGTTTCGTTTTACGAGGCATAATATCCCCAACGGGGCATAAATTACTCTTGACGCATTTCGGTCAGCTTCAGGCTGGCTTGATCCAGGGCATTGCGTGAACGCCGGTAATGTGACACCATTTCCAGATAAGAATCTGCGCGCAAGTCACCCTGCTGCTGGGCATCCTCCTGCAAAAAGCGCAGTTGGTTGATACTCTCGTCCAGCCCCAGGCGGCGGATTTTAATGACGCCCCGGAAAAGATCCTCCAACAGGCGGTTGTCCAGCGGGTCGAGCGAGGACGAATTCGCCAGCAATTCGTCGGTCAGGCCAGCCAGCGCGGGCGGCAGGTTCTGATTCAGGTATTGGTCGGCATCCTGGGCGTCCTGCTCGAGCGATTGGCGCACCAGGCGGAAGAGCATCTGATGGTCAGTATACTCGAAATCTTCCGGCAGGAGACGGCTCAAGGCGGCCTCCTGCAGGATGCGGTCGAGTCGGTAAAGCAGGTCTGGGCGGCGCAGCAGGATGCTCACTATATGGGCCTCGATGCGCTGAGACGGCGAGCGGGGCGGCGACAACGAATGCGTTGGCGCGGTGACGGCAGCCTGTTCCGGGGCTGGGGTTTCGGCGCGCGGCATCGGCCGCCTCGCTCTCGGACCCCTGGCCTGCGCACTGATCAAGGCGCGTTCGTCTACCCGTAAGAAGCGCGCCAGCCGCTGACGGTAGGTATCGCGCTCGACCGGATTGGGAAGGTCTTCGATCAGGGGCAATACCTGGGCCGAGATGTCGGCTTTAACCTTGGCATCCTCCAGGTCGCGCCCGGCAGCCAGCGCCCCCATCACGTGGATGACGACGGGCTGGGCGTTTTTGATCAAACTCTTCCACTGCTGTGGGTCGCGCTGGACGATCTCGTCCGGGTCGAGTTCGTCGGGCATGGTGGCGACGCGCAGGTCGGCCTGCAAGCGCGACTCGTGCCGTAACAAGCCGCGCGCGTCGAAGCTGATCTCGCCTTCGCGGTCGAGGGATTGCCGCGCTGCATCCAGCCCGCGCAGCACGGCGGCCTGACCGGCAGCGTCCGGGTCGAGGGCCAGCACGATGCGTCGGCTGAACCTCTTGAGCAGGCGCAACTGGTCTTCGGTCAGCGCGGTGCCCATCGGCGAGATTACGTTCTCGAAGCCAGCCTGATGCAGGGCGATCACGTCCATGTAGCCTTCGACGATGACGGCCTGGTTGGCGGCGCGGATGGGCTTGCGCGCCCGATCCAGGCCGTAGAGCAGGCGGCTCTTGCTGAAGAGAACCGTATCCGGCGAGTTGAGGAACTTGGGCACATCGTTGGGATCGAGGATGCGCGCCCCGAAGCCGGCCATCCTGCCATTCTCGTCGCGGATGGGAATCATTATTCGATGTCTGAATCTATCGTAGGTGCGTGATGCGTGATGCGTGATGCGTGAATCAGCGGCCTCTTCGCGGACTGTAACAAGACCGGAATCAATCAACTCCTGTTCGCGATAGCCTTTGGCGGTGAAATGGGTCAGGGCGGCATCCCAGGAATCGGGCGCGTAGCCCAGGCCAAAGGTCTCGAGTGCACCGTCGCTCAGGCGGCGTTTCTCGTGCAGGTAGTCGAGAGCCAATTTTCCGGCGGGCGTGTTGACCAGTTGGTGGCGGTAGAAAGTGACCGCCTCCTCCAGCAGGCCGCGCAAACGCTCATGTTCTTCTTTTTCTTCCGGCTTCTGCGCCCGGTAGGGTTCCAGCTTGACGCCGGCGCGGTCGGCCAGGTGATGGAGGGCTTCTTTGAAATCCCAGCCCTCTTTCTTCATCACGAATTTGAATATGTCGCCGCCCTCGCTGCACTGTCCGAAGCAATGCCAGGTCTGACGGTCGGGAGAGACGATGAACGAGGGCGTCTTCTCGGTGTGGAACGGGCACAGGCCCGAATAGTTCTTACCGGCGCGGCGCAATTTGACCGATTCGGAGATCAGGTCAACGATGTCAATGCGGGATTTGATTTCGTCTATTTGGGACATGGCGATTAGCAGTTGGCTGATAGCGTTTGGCTGTCGGCGTAATTGAATTATAGACGCAGAAAGAAGCTGGCGCAAGTTGCATAACACAAGAACCCGTTTTCTGTGAGAAAACGGGTTCTTGTGCGGGCAAAACGCAGGGCAGGTGACAGCCACTTGCGAAGTGACTGTCACCTGCTGAAGCCTAGAATCCTTCCAGTTTGCTCAAATCGGCGATGCCGTTGGACAAATTGGCAATTTGTCCGACCAGCGCCAAACGGTTTTGCCGGATCATTTCGTCTTCAGCCATCACAAGCACCTTATCGAAGAAGACGTTGATGGCTGGAATGAGTCTGACTACAATTTCCAGGCACTCATCTACAGATGCGGGAGGAGTCTTGACATTCTTTTGGATCGCGCCGTGTAAATTCTTTTCTTCCGCTTCGACAAGTAGTTTTTCACTGATCACCGGTAACTGATCACTGTTTACTTGCGCGGAGCGAATGATGCGCACGCAGCGGGCATAGGCGGGCAAGATCTCATGCCAGTCGTTGCGCTCAGTCCATGCCTGCAATTGCTTGACGGTGCGCGCCGAACCGGCCGGGTTATCCGCTTGTGCGGCGAGGACCGCGTCCACGACATCGTATTTGTAACCCGAGTCTTTGAGCAGAACAGACAAGCGGCCCGCCATGAAATCCAGCACCTGCGCCTGCACCTGCGCGCTGATTTCGATGGGTTGCAAGCTGGCGGCCTTTTCGACCGCGGCGCGCAAATCGAAAGAAATATTATGTTCGATCAACGGTTGAACCACGCCGTTCGCGGCGCGCCGCAGGCCAAATGGGTCTTTCGCGCCGGTGGGAGCCAGTCCCGCCGCGAAGAGACCAACGAGTGAGTCAAGGCGGTCGGCCAGGGCAACGGCCAGGCCGGCTTTGGTCTTGGGGACAGGCTGGTATTGCTCGCCAATCGCATCGGCAACGGCCTGACTTTCGCCGGCGCGCAGCGCGTACTCGCGGCCGATGACGCCTTGCAGCGAGGTCATCTCGACTACCATCTTGGTGACCAGATCGGCCTTTGCCAGGTGGGCGGCACGCCGGGCAAAAGTCGCCTCATCCACTTCCAGGCCCAGTAGCGGGACCAGCGCGCCGGTCAGTTTTTCGATGCGCTCAGACTTATCCAGCATCGAGCCGAGTTTCTTATGGAAAATCAGCGTGCCCAGCCGCGGGCGGAAGTCCTCCAGCTTGTGTTTCAGGTCAGCGCGGACGAAGAAATCAGCATCCGCAAAGCGGGCGCGCAGGACGTGTTCGTTGCCTTGCCGGACGAGGTCTAGATTCTCCGAGTCGCCGTTGCGGATGGCGATGAAATGCGGCAACAATGTCGAAGGTCGAACGTCGGACGTCGAATCCGCGACCTTTGACCCTTCGACAGGCTCAGGGCGGGCTGTTTGACGTTCGACAGGGAAATACCTTTGGTGCTTCTTCATCACCGAAATCAGCACATCACGCGACAGTTGCAGGAATGCGGGATCGAATCCTCCCATCACGGCGGTGGGCATTTCGACCAGGTTGGTGACTTCGGCGAGCAGGCCTTCGTCAATGATGGCTTCGCCGCCGACCAGCGCCGCGGCTTGTTTGACTTGTTCCACGATGGAGGCTTTGCGCTCTTCGTAATCCAAAACGATTCCTGCTTCGCGAATCACGTCGAAGTATTTGTCGGCGGAGGGGATTTTGATTTCAGGCGAATCATACGGACGCAAGCCGCGCGTCACATTGCTTGAGACGACGCCCGCGTATTCAAATGGAATCACTTGGTTGCCGAGCAGCGCAACCAGCCAGCGGATCGGACGCGAGAAGGCAACGCCTGAGTCGTTCCAGCGCATGGACTTCTCGAATTTGATGCCCACCAACACGCTCGCTAAAACATCCGCCAGCACTTCGGGAGTGGGACGTCCCGCCTGCTTGACCACAGCAAAGACGTATTTACCGCCGTCCTGTTCGCGGACTTCGAGAGACTCGACGCTAACGCCGTTCTTCTTCGCAAATCCTTGCGCGGCGGGGGTGTAGGTCGGACTGCCAGTCCGACCTACGATGGCCTTATCCGCGGGCGGCCCTTTGACGAGCGCCTCGCGGTCGGGCTGTCGGGGAGACAAAGAGTCGATCGAAACGGTCAGCCGGCGCGGGGTCGAGAAGACGCGGATGTCGCCGTGGGTGAGGTGAAGTTCGTCGAGGAGTAACGGGATACGGGTTGCGAGCTGCGCGTGGGCCGCGCCCACATCATTTGCAGGCAATTCTTCTGTGCCGATCTCAAGGAGAAAGGATGAAGGATGAGAGATGAAAGATGAAAGGATGGATGGCTTTATTTCATCTTTCATCTTTCCGCTTTCATCTTTTAGAAGAGGATACTCCAACGCCTTCCTCTGCTCTAGATACGTTTCCGCCACCCGTCTGGCCAGCTCGCGCATCTGCCCAAAAAACGCCTGTCTCTCCGTCACGCCGATGGCGCCGCGTGTGTCGAGGGTATTGAAGGTGTGCGAGCACTTGAGCACGTAATCGTGCGCCGGGACGACCAGCCCCTGCGCCAGGCAGGCTTCTGCCTCTGCTCGGAACAGATCGTACATCTGGCGCAGGCGCGCCACGTCGGCAGTCTCGAAGTAATACTTGCTGTGCTCGAACTCATCGCGGCGGCGGACTTCGCCGTAGGTCACGCCCGCGCCCCAGGGTTCGTCCCAGATGGCGGCGGCGTTATTGAGCGCGATCAGGATGCGCTCCAGCCCGTAGGTGATCTCAACCGCCACCGGGTCGAGGCTCTGCCCGCCGACCTGCTGAAAATAGGTGAACTGGGTGATCTCCTGCCCGTCCAGCCAGATTTCCCAGCCCAGGCCCCAGGCCGAGATGGCCGGTTGCTGCCAGTTGTCCTCCACCAGGCGGATGTCATGTTCGCGGGGATTGATGCCGATGGCCTCCAGCGACTGCAAATAGAGTTCCACTGGGTTGCCCGGGTCGGGCTTCAGGATGACCTGGAATTGGGTGTGCTGCTGGAAACGGTTGGGGTTCTCGCCATAGCGCCCATCGTCCGGGCGGACGGAAGGCTCGACATAGGCGACGTTCCACGGTTCGGGTCCGAGCACGCGCAGGAAGGTGGCGGGATTCATTGTCCCCGCGCCGATCTGCGTGTAATAGGGTTGCCAGATGAGGCAGCCGTGGGAGGCCCAGAAGTTCTGGAGTTTGAGGATGAGGGCTTGGAAGGTTTGGGGCATAGGGATTCGAGAGTAGAGATTAGAGAATAGTCTTTGGTGAAGCGAGGGGATTATACCGTTAAAGCAGACCACCGAGTTCTGCGAGAACACGGAGGTCTGGTTGGCTGGCAAACAACTCTTTTTTCAGGCCTCTGGCAAACCGCCGCGCCCAAACCATTTTTTGCCACTTTCTACGATTCTCGTACTGATTTCGCAAAAGTTACGTTCAGGACTAGAGAAGTAAGCCCCCCTACGGGAATGTGCCACGGGAGCAACGAAAATCGAGGTTGACGTCGGCGAATGTAGGATCGGCATAGTAGCGGATGGCAGAACGGACGAAGAAATCGCCAAAGAACCACGTGCCGCTACGCAGCACTCGCGAACCTGTTGCATTCAAATCTTCGCGCCCGTCGATTGCACTGTAAGGGTAGGGCTTGTACAAGCTGCTCACCCATTCCCAAATATTGCCGGCCATATCATACGCGCTGTAAAAACTCTTACCGCTCTCGTAACTGCCAACGGCGGTTGTATCGCCCTCACAACCGAGATAATTCGCGTGGTTGCAGTCAATCCCCTCCCCCCAGGGATAAGTGCGCCCATCCGTGCCCCGTGCCGCTTTTTCCCACTCGGCTTCGGTGGGCAGCCTGCGCCCTGCCCATGTGCAGTAGGCATTCGCCATGTTCCAGTCCACAAAGACAAGTGGGTAATAGTCGAACTCGGGATTGCCGTAATAACTGGGACGCGTGGAAGAACTGCTGTTTTGGGGAGGCTGACAAACCCCAGCCTGTACGCACAGAGCATACATGGCATTGGTCGCTTCAGTCTGGTCAATCCAGAAGGCATCCAGGGTCACCGTGTGGGGGTGGGTGTTGGTTGTGCGGGTGTACACCCTGTGAGAACAAAGCCAGCCATCAACAGAGAAAATACAACGACCAGGAAGGGCGGGCGGAAAGTATGACACATGGTAATTACCTCCTTCTGAAATCATGTCCTCAACACGGCGGCGTGATTTATCCAACCAGGCATCCACGCCGTCTTTTATGAGGCGGCTGTAGAGAGTCCGCACAGCGGCCGCGTCACTGTGGGCGTGGCAGAGGCTTGCCCTGAGCGAAGTCGAAGGGAAGACTTTGAGGGGGCGCATAAAGGATGAATTGTGAAGGATGAAAAACGACGCGCCTATTGCGACGCGCCGTTTTGATTATCCGGCAGCGGCAGGTGTCCGCACAAACGATTTGTTCAATGCTCGGACAATCGTGTGCGGCAACTCAATAGGGATGAAATAATCAGCGGGGAAAAGATAATCTTCTCCGCTCTCGTCAATGATTCACATGTCGCCGTCGGCTTGCGCGTCCTTATCAGGTAGCACGCGGTAAATCTTGTGCAACTCCAGCGAGGCGGGATATTCGATGCCATCTCATGTATCTCCTGTCAAATTATACACTTTCGCGCTGCCTTGCGGATTTACAGTTCCCATGCCGTTACTACTCTTCATTCTCCTGAACGAAAGAAATACCTCCATGCAGGAAGAATGGATACTTGTATTCCGTCCATCTCGAATTGTTCGTCGTAATCCAGGCTGAGGATGGTTCCGGTTCGCAAGCCGATTTTTTTACAAGCCTGGATCAGCTCACGAGTTTCGCGCTCTTTGGTTCGAGCGCCGGCAAAATCCGCAGATACCTGGATCGCCTCTGTCACGCGGCCCTTTTCGATCGTCACAAAATCGCACTCACCACCATTTTGCTGATAAGCAATCTGCCGGCCTTGTTTGATCAACTCCAGTGCAACAACCGTTTCGAGCAGTCTCCCCCGATCCTGGCTGAATTTGTAATCCAGCGCAGACCCCAATCCCGTATCTATCACGTAGGTTTTCTTTTGCGATCCTTCCGTTTTCACCACTGAAAAAGAATACTTCGGGACAAATCGGCTCAAGTAGATCGCCTCGATATATCCCTGATAGGCGTAGAGGGTGTCCTTCCCCACCTGATACCCTTGTGATTTCAGTTCGTTGTAAATCTTGTTCACGCTAAATTCTCCCGCGCTCGCGCCGACCACCCTTTTGCAGGAATATTTGAGGAGCGGCGTCTGGGAAATGCGATAACGTTCCACCATATCTCTGAAAACCATTACGTTGAAATATTCTTGCAGGATTTTTTCCTTCAACTCTTCTTTTTGTGTGACGAGTTCGGGGAAGCCGCCCCCTACCATAAAGCGTTCGAAAAGATGCGCGAGTCTGGCTTTGTCCGCGCTACTGTAGGGATTCAACCCGGGAGAAAGAACCCGCACGTATTCAGAGAAAGACAAAGGATACACTTCGAAAGGGATCGTCCTGCCTCGCAGGGCGGTTGCAATCTCTTGTGAAAGCAGCCTGGAGTTGGAGCCTGTTATAAAAATGCGCTGGCTGATGGTTGAATAGAGTCGGGCAATGAATTTCTCCCATCCTTCCGCCTCCTGGATCTCGTCGAAGAAAAAATAACAATCCGACAATTCGAGTTGGGGATATAACTCCTGGTAGGCCTGCAAGATCAAATCCAGGTCGCCGCTCGATATCTGCAAGCGCTCATCCTCGAAATTGATGTACAAGATCCTTTCCGGCGGTATCCCACTGGCCTTGAGTTGGCGCATGAGGCTAAAAAGGTGATACGTCTTCCCACTGCGGCGCACTCCTGTCAACGTAATGATCTTTCCACTCTCGGCAGGGATCTTTAGCGTTCGCTCCCATATCTCTGGAAAAGCCCGTCTCTGGCTATCAGTAATGATGGTTTTTAACAAATCTTTCCTTGTCATAAGGAAAGTATGCACCATAAATTACCTTTTGTCAAGGAAATACTGTGTCTGTGCCATCATTCCACAGGCCAAACTCCCAAAATACTTGTGTCCACCTGCGTTTATCTGTGGTAAATTCAGCCCATGCGATCAGACATGCGAAAGCACGCTGTCATCATCGTCGGCGCAGGCCCGGCCGGGATATCCACCGCGCTGCACCTGGCGCAGATCGCGCCGGAGATGGCCGCGCGCACGCTGATCCTGGAAAAGGCACATCACCCGCGCCCCAAGCTCTGCGGCGGCGGACTTCGCCGTAGGTCACGCCCGCGCCCCAGGGTTCGTCCCAGATGGCGGCGGCGTTATTGAGCGCGATCAGGATGCGCTCCAGCCCGTAGGTGATCTCAACCGCCACCGGGTCGAGGCTCTGCCCGCCGACCTGCTGAAAATAGGTGAACTGGGTGATCTCCTGCCCGTCCAGCCAGATTTCCCAGCCCAGGCCCCAGGCCGAGATGGCCGGTTGCTGCCAGTTGTCCTCCACCAGGCGGATGTCATGTTCGCGGGGATTGATGCCGATGGCCTCCAGCGACTGCAAATAGAGTTCCACTGGGTTGCCCGGGTCGGGCTTCAGGATGACCTGGAATTGGGTGTGCTGCTGGAAACGGTTGGGGTTCTCGCCATAGCGCCCATCGTCCGGGCGGACGGAAGGCTCGACATAGGCGACGTTCCACGGTTCGGGTCCGAGCACGCGCAGGAAGGTGGCGGGATTCATTGTCCCTGCGCCGATCTGCGTGTAATAGGGTTGCCAGATGAGGCAACCTTTCTCGGCCCAGAATTCCTGCAGTTTGAGGATTATGGATTGGAAGTTCATATTTCCTAAACGTCCAGGTTCCTCACGCTGCGTGCATGGGTCTGGATAAAGCGCCTGCGGGGATCCACCGCGTCGCCCATCAGCATGTCGAAGGTGCGGTCGGCTTCGGCAGCATCCTCGATGGTCACCAGCAAAAGGGTGCGGTTGGCCGGGTTCATGGTGGTTTCCCAGAGCTGTTGAGGGTTCATCTCGCCCAAACCCTTGTAGCGCTGCAGGTTGACCTTGTCCTGGCTCAAGCCCAGTTCTTTCAAGAGCTTGTCTTTGTCGGCTTCGGTATAGGGGTAGTGAACCTGATTCTTGTGCGCGATGCGATACAACGGCGGCTGGGCGATGTAGAGATGGCCTTCATCAATCAGTTCCTGCATGTAGCGAAAGAAGAAGGTCAGCAGCAGCGTGCGGATGTGGCTGCCGTCCACGTCCGCATCCGTCATGATGACCACGCGTCCGTAGCGCAGGCCTTCCAGGCCAAAGTTGTCGCCGATGCCGGTGCCTAGGGCTGAGATGAGCGCCCGGACCTCGTTGTTGCCCAGAATTTTATCCAAGCGGGCGCGCTCAGTGTTCAAAATCTTGCCGCGCAGGGGCAAAATGGCCTGAAAGTGCCGGTCGCGGCCCTGTTTGGCCGAGCCGCCGGCGCTGTCACCTTCTACGATGTAGAGTTCAGTCTTGGTGGAATCGCGCTCGGAGCAATCCGCCAGTTTTCCCGGTAGGGTCAGACTCTCCAGTGCGGACTTGCGGATGACCAGATCGCGCGCCTTGCGAGCCGCATCCCGGGCGCGGGCGGAGGTGAGACATTTTTGCACAATGGACTTGGCCGCCTGCGGGTTCTCCTCGAGGAACGTAACGAAACCTTCGCCAACCACCTGCTGGACGTAGGTCTGCATCTCGGGGTTCATCAGCTTGACTTTCGTCTGGCTCTCGAACTGTGGGTCGGGGTGTTTGATGCTGACAATGGCAGTCAGGCCCTCGCGCGTGTCATCGCCGGAGAAATTGGGATCGGCATCTTTGAGCAGGCCGGCCTTGCGGGCGTAGTCGTTGATGACGCGTGTCAGCGCCGCCCTCATCCCGGTCAGATGTGTGCCGCCGTCAATCGTGTTGATGGTATTGGCAAACGAGTAAACCGACTCGGTGTAAGCATCCGTATATTGGACGGCAGCCTCGATGCCGATGCCCTCGATTTCCTTCTCCACGAACACAACCGAGTGCAGCAGGTTGCGGTTGCGGTTCAGGTAGCGGACGAACGAGGTGATCCCGCCCTCGAAGTAAAAGGTCAATTCGCGGTTGGTGCGTTGGTCGAGAAAATAGATCGTCGTGCCGCGCGTGACGAAGGCCATTTCGCGGAAACGTTGCGACAGCGTGTCGAAACGATAATCCAGGTTGTTGAGGAAGATCATCGGATCGAACTTGAACGTGGTCGTGGTGCCTGTTTCCCCATCTTTGGCCTTGCCGATGCTTTTGACCGCTTCCTGGGGATAGCCGCGCTCGTAGCGCTGGAAGTAGACCTGCCCGCCGCGTTTGACCCGCACCTCGCACCACTCCGAAAGCGCGTTGACAGCCGAGACGCCCACGCCGTGCAAGCCGCCCGAAACCTTGTAGCCGCCACCGCCAAATTTGCCGCCGGCGTGCAGCGTGGTCATGACCACCTCCACGGCGGACTTATTTTTCTCAGGATGAATATCCACCGGGATGCCGCGCCCATTGTCCACCACGCTGACGCTGGAATCAGGATGAATGATGATCTCGATGCGCGTGCAGGTGCCTGCCAGGGCCTCGTCAATCGAGTTGTCCACCACCTCATAGACGAGATGATGCAGCGCCTTCAGGTCGGTGCCGCCGACGTACATACCGGGGCGGCGGCGGACGGCCTCCAGGCCTTCCAGTACCTGAATATCTTTTGCTTCGTAACTACCGTTAACTACCAAATCTACCTCCGAATTTAACCCTCACCGATCAGTCACAACTTGTAACCAGGCATTGACATCCCGATAGTAAATGAAGCTGGCCGCCAGGATGGCAGTCGAAACGAACGCATGCCCGGCGATACCGATAAAGGTCAGCCAGGAGTTTTCCGGCGGCGTGCGCCACAGGAAATCCAGGCCCTGACTGATGATAATTGTACTGAGCAGGAACAAGCCGCTGGTCGGCAGGGTGAAGCGTACCATGCGCAGGCTATTCAGGATGGCCAGCCACGCATTCTGCTGATAGGTGAAGATGCCATGCGGTGAAAAGAAAATCGGCAATACCAGCCAGACCGAGAGCAAGGCGAAGACGAGCAGGTCAATTTCGGCCATGAGCGGGTTGATCAATGCCAGGATTGAGAAAACGAGAAAAGCCGGCAGGCCAAAGATGAACAGCAAGGCCAGCCAGGTGACCGAGAGCAAGACAGCCTGTATCAAAGATTGTGACAGTGAGCGCGGCTGTATTTTCAAGGCTACACCGGAAACCCAATAGAAATACACACCCCCCAGTATCCAACCGCAGGTGGCGAGAAACAGCCACCAGCCCAGCGCGTTGAAAAAGGACCCCGCCTCAATATTGACCGGCGAGCCGAACGGCGCTTGGATGGGCATGCGCCCGCTCATTAGGCTGGTAATACCGACCGGAAAGGTGCGCAGGAGGGCAAACAGGTTGAACTGCTCAAAAAATTGTGTCCATATTTTCTGCACCAGGGCCGGCTCCAGAGCAAGCGAGGAGGCCGGCGCGGTCAAACTTGAAAATTGGGCGATCAATGGTTCAAAAAGCCGCTTGAGACGCAGGTGAGGTCCCAACCAGAGGAAAAGGTCGAATATCACCGGCATGACGATGACCGTGACGTTATTAGCGATGGCATCAAAGCCCGCTGCAAAAGAGGTGATCAAGCCCGGGGGCGGGGGTATTTTTCCTTTTTCGGATTCCATACGGTAGATTCTACCACAGGGAGCCTTTGGGAATCAGCGAGGGGGACTTCCAAGGTCAAGGCTTTAACATTCGTCCTTTGACCTGTCATGCTGAGGAGCGTTCTTTTTGGAAGTGACTGCCACCTTCTGCGGTATAATATGGGCATGATTTCCCATCGATACCAAATCGATGCCAGCCGGGTCAGCGTACTGACCGCAGCCGTGCTGCTGTCCTTCGCACTAACGCGCGTGATCAGCACCCCCCATTATTTCGTAAACATACCCCTGGCAGGCATCGCCCTGACCTTCGGCATCAATCTCAATACAGCCATCGCCGTCCTGGCGGCCGGGCTTTCCGCGACCGGCGTAGTCTGGCTGTTGCGCGCCCACCCTGCGCTCGAACCGGGCGAGACGGTGGAACACTGGCTGTTGCCCATGCTGACGACGCTGGTCATCGGCGTGACACTCTATACTCTGCCCTCCGGTCTGATCTGGTGGTTGGGCTTTGGGCTGGGGGGAATCTTATTAGTAGTGGTCTTCCTGGCAGAGTACGTGGTCGTAGATCCGTCTGACACGCGCTATCCCCTTGCGACGGCGGCGTTGACCGCGCTTTCATTCGCGATCTATCTTATCCTGGCAATCGCCTTGCGTTTGGCGGGGGCGCGCCTGTTCCTGCTGGCGCCGGCGCTCTTCCTGGTGGGTGGATTGGCCGCGCTGCGCACCCTGCACCTGCGCTTGAACGAGCGTTGGGAGTTCGGTTGGGCGCTGGGTATTGCGCTGGTGGGGGCGCAACTGGCCGCCGCCTTACATTACTGGCCGCTTGCACCGGTCTGTTTTGGGTTGATTTTGCTCGGCCCGGCCTACGCGCTGACAGGGCTGGCTGCCAACCTGGCTGAGGGGAATCCATTCCGCCGGGCATTCGTGGAACCGGCGGTGATGTTGTCTTTGCTGTGGGGGCTGGCGATCTGGTTCCGCTAGGGCGGGATTCCAATCCCGCCACCTTATGTTTCGGCGGGAATGAATCCCGCCCTACAAAAATTCCCATGATCGAAAAACTCATTCTTACCTGTACTCACTGGAATGCCATGCGCCGTCACGTGGCGCGGCGCGCTCCGCTGGAGGCTTGCGGCCTGTTGGCCGGGAAAGAGGTTCGGGTGGAGGCCGTGTTTGGGATGCGTAACGCAGCCCGCAGTCCGCTGCGCTATCGTATGGAGGCGCGGGCGCAGTGGCGCGCATTTTGTCGGATCGAGGACCTGGGACTGGAACTGGTCGGGATCTATCATTCCCATCCAATTGGACCGGACCAGCCCTCGCTGACGGACGTGGCCGAGGCCATGTATCCGGTCGTGCATGTCGTCTGGTCGCCGAAAAATGAGGAGTGGCAGGCGCGTGGTTTCTGGATCGAGGGCGGAAGGTTCTTTGAGGTTCCCTTAGAAGTATGCTGCCCACAAGTCATTACTTTAGAGTAACTCAACGCACTTTTTTGTGTTACCATCCTTGCCAAAAGATCGTATCTTTTCAACAATTCAGGTAAATTGGGGGATTACGAACGGGCGAAGCCTATTCGTAATCCCCCATCCCCCACTTTCTTGAGAAGTTACAAAAGATATATCGGCTCTTTGCGAACTCCGTGATGATTGCACAAATGTAGGGCAAGATAGTATCTTGCCCTACGCCGCACGCCAGATATGGTGGTACGTCACGGCAAGTCCCAGAGAACCGATATATTAGTAATGGAGGTGTCGGTTAATGGAGATATTAATTGACGCCAGCATTGTGCTTGCGTCATACTTGTTTGGGGCCATACCGTTTGGCCTGATTATCGTTAGAATGTTCACGGGCAAAGATGTCCGTACCATCGAGAGCGGGCGGACGGGTGGCACGAACGTCATGCGCGCGGCCGGCTGGGCTGCCGGGTTGCTCACTGCCATCCTGGACGTTCTAAAAGTGGCTGCCACGGTCTGGTTGGCGGCGTGGTTGACCCCCAACGAGTGGTTTCATGCGCTCGCGCCGGTTGCGGCCATCTTGGGAAACAATTATTCGATTTTTCTGGCCAAGCGTGATGAGCACGGCCGCTGGCGCCTGGGCGGCGGGGCCGGCGGGGCCGCAAGCCTGGGGGGGGCCTTAGGCTTGTGGTGGCCGTCCATCCTGATCATTTTGCCGGTCGGTGCGCTGATCTGGTTCGGTGTGGGTTACGCTTCGGTGACGACGATGAGCGTAGCCTTCATGGTGATTGTCATCTTCGTGCTGCGCGCCGCGCTGGGTCTTTCACCCTGGCAGTACGTCCTGTACGGCGTATTGGCAGAGCTTTTGCTGATCTGGGCTTTGCGCCCGAATATCAAGCGGCTGTTGGGTGGCACGGAGCGTCTGCACGGCTGGCGCGCCAAACGGCACTAATCTTGAGGCTCCTGCTTCGCGCTTTCCTGCTCCTTCAAGGTGCGCTTGTAAAGCGCAAACAGGTTGCGCTGGTGGAGTTCCTCCGCCAGCCCGGCCAGATGGACGCGACTCTTGCCGCAGCTCTCGATGTGCATCTCGTCCATGTATTCCTGTGGCGCACGACGCCGCGCAGCGGCTCTAGTCACTTTACGGATGTTGATCAGGTAATTCAGATTTTCTTTCACCGCTGCCTCAATCTCGCCCCGCAGGATGATGTCGCCGTGACCTTGGACGATATTCTCCAGTCCCATGCGGCCAATGCGTTTGATGGAGGTGGTGATGTCGTCAACGTCGCCGTCCACTATGTAGGGAAGAGACATGAAGGCATCTCCGGCAAAGAGGACCCGGTCTTCATCAACCAGGACCGAGATTCCGTCCAGGCTATGACCTGGGGTTGGTATCATGGTCAGGTTTTTCTTGCCCACCCGCAGGCAGAGCGAACCCTGCTCGAAGGTCATCTGCGGCAGGACGATCTTGACTTGCCGGAAGGCCGGATTCTGCCTGCGGGCATTCTCCAGCGAGGGGATGCCGCGTTCCAATAATTGCTGGCGACAAAGCGAGTGGGCGATAATCGTCGCGCCCGGAAAAAAACAGTTGCCCCACGTATGGTCGGCATGATAATGGGTATTGATAACGTAACGCACCTGCACTCCCAGTTCGTGCTCGATAAAATCGCGCATGACCAAAGTTTCATCGGGGAGGGCCAGCGTATCTATGACGACCGCCCATTGCGGGCCTAGCACGACACCGGCGGTCACTTGGGCGTAAACTTCACTTTGAAACCAGTAGACATTCTCAGAAACACGTTCGCGAAGCATAATATTCCTCATTTGTAAAGTTAACTGAATCGTAACTATTCAGGCCTGTCATGCTGAGGAGCGTTTTTCCCTGGCACCGACCGCCAGGACGGTGTGCGACGAAGCATCCCCCACGCTGGAGGGGACTCTTCGCTCCGCTCAGAGTGACAAATCGGTGTACTCAGCGTTGGCTGAATAGTTACACTGAATCTAGCACAAATGAGACCCAAAAGTCAAGCAGCGAATTAGCGAAACATTACAGCTTTGATATTTAGGTCACTTGCCTGACAACTAAGGCCGTGATAAACTATTTATATGGCGCTGCCACTTTTGGTGCTTACCCGCGATGCTGCCTTTGGAGAACTGATCGCCCGCAGCCTGGAAGAGACAGGCCGCTTCAGTGTCCGCGTCCTGAGCCAGGTTGATGATGGGGTCATTTACGCCCGCCAGGAGAAATGCCCGCTGACGTTCCTGGACCTCGATATTCCAGAGGCGCTCAAGGCCGGCCGCGCCTTGCTGAATGCCAATGCCGGGATGCGCTTTATCTTCCTTTCAGGGGATGGCCCGGATGCGGCGCTGAATGAATTGGAGCCTGATGCTCACCTTGCCAAGCCTTTCTATTTACCCGATTTAATGGATATAATGGACAAGATGTTTGCAACACTTCAAGCCGGACCCCCCACACAGCGCACACCCCAAAACGTTCCTGCCGCCGCAGCCACAGATGAACCTGAAATGTCCTGGCTTGCCAACGTCAACCGCGCGGCCCAGCATCTCACCCGTCTGACGCTTGAATCCTCGGCCCAAGCCGCCTTGATCAATCGCAACAACAAGCTGTGGGCTTATGCCGGCCAGTTGCCGCAGAGCGCAGCTCACGAACTGGCGCAATTAGTGGCGCGTTACTGGGACCAGACTGAAGAAAGCGACCTGGTACGCTTTGTCCGTCTAGGCTCGACCAACGCCGAGCACATGGTGTATGCCACGCGGCTGGCCGCCGGCCTGGTCTTGGCGCTCACCTTCGATGCCGAGACGCCTTTCAACACCATCCGGACGCAAGCCACCCAATTGGTCCGTTCGCTCTCGGTTTCCCAGCCAACCGGACTGGATGCAGGAGATAAGAACATCCTCTCACCAGAAACCAGCCAAGAGGCTTCTATGCCCATTGCCATCCAGCCCGGGGTGTATTCCAAACCAGCCCAGGCGAAGATCTTGGAGACGGTTATGGTCGCTGCAGGCGCGACCATTATGGAGCGAAAGACCGATACCCAGGCCGGCCAGCGGGATAAAATTGTCGAAGAGGAGGAAAGCTCTCCCGATGCGCAAGGTGAAACTCGGCCGCATGTGCCTGCCGAGGAGGGGAGAAGAATCTTTTTAGAGCCGGTCTCGCCATCGGTCTATAACCTGACCTATGTGTGCCTGCTCATCCCGCGCTTTGCCCAGCACCACCTGACCGGAGACCTGGCTGACCGCCTCGCCGAGTGGATGCCGCAAATCTGCGTTGCTTTCGGCTGGCGGTTGGAATACATCGCGGTGCGCCCGGATTACCTGCAATGGCTATTAAATGTGCCACCAGTCGCCTCACCGAGTTACATGATGCGTACCATCCGCCAGCAAACTTCAGAAAAGATCTTTGCCGAGTTTCCGCGCTTCAAGAAGGAAAATCCCTCGGGCGATTACTGGGCGCCGGGTCACTTGATCATGGGAGGCACGCAGCCGGCCGCGGCCCAATTGATCAAGGATTTTATCTTGCAGACGCGCCAGCGGCAGGGCGTTGCGTCAGCCTCCCAATCGAAATAAGCCGGCTCGTTTCTTGCCCAAACCGCGCAGAGCGCGAATAGCCACTCCATGCCCCCTACCTTGTACTTGATTGACGGCCATGCTTTGGCCTATCGCACTTATTTTGCCCTGACAGGCTACTCTGCTTCCAGACAGCGCTGGCAGACTTCCACGGGCGAGCCGACCGCCGGGATTTACGGCTTTGCCAGTGTCATGTTCCGTATCCTCGAGCAGGAAAAACCTGAGTACCTAGCGGTGGCTTTCGATACCGGCAAGACCTTCCGCGATGATCTCTATCCGCAGTATAAAGCCACGCGCGCCAAGATGCCGGATGACCTGCGCCCGCAGATCGAGCGCATTCGCCAGTTGGTGGATGCCTTTAATATCCCGCGTCTCGAAATGGAAGGTTTCGAGGCCGATGACGTGCTGGGCAGCACGGCGCGTGCAGCCGCTGCTCAGGGGCTGGGGGTCAAGATCATCACCGGCGACCGTGACCTTTTGCAGTTGGTTGCCGAGCGCGTCATTGTCAGCCTGCCGGGCAAATCGCTGAGTGAGGCCAAAGACTACATTACCACCAAAGATGTAGTGGATTACTTTGGCGTGCGCCCGGAACAGGTGGTTGACTATAAGGCCATCGTCGGCGACAAATCCGATAACATCCCCGGTGTGGCGGGCGTGGGTGAGAAGACTGCCCAGCTCTTGTTCCAGAAATATGCCACC
Organism: Chloroflexus sp.; assembly: GCA_020723995.1. Lineage (GTDB taxonomy): Bacteria > Chloroflexota > Anaerolineae > Anaerolineales > Villigracilaceae > CG2-30-58-95. Next base: position 5,485 of record DYHT01000005.1, on the reverse strand, counting down.
CTGGATGAGATCTACGCCCACCTGGATGAGATCGAGCCGCGCTGGCGCGCCAAACTGGAAGCCAGCAAAGAGATGGCCTACCTGAGCCAAAAACTCGCCACGATCCGCACCGATCTGCCGGTCACGCTCGACCTCGAACAGGCCCGCCCGGATGCCTTCGACTCGGCGAAAGTGGCCGCCCTTTTCAATGAGCTGGAATTCCGTTCTTTGCTTGAGCGGCTGAAGAAACTTACCCACACCGGCGCAGAGCTTGCCGATAGACATTGGGCGGGCGGTACGCAGCAGTTGAGTCTCTTCGGGAAAGAACCGGCCTCGTTGCTCGCAGCCGGCCCCAGGCTTCGCCCTGAGGCTCATCCCGAAGGGTCAGAATCAAACGTGAAAGTACAGGTGGTCGATTCGCCTGAAGCGCTCGATTCCCTCGCCGAAGTCCTGCAAGACGCTGAAATCATCGCCTTTGACACCGAAACCACTTCCACCGACGAGATGAGCGCGGATTTGGTCGGCATCTCGCTGGCCGTGCGCCCCGCTGAGGGCTATTACATCCCGGTCGGGCATCACGCCGGACGGCAGTTGCCGTTCGAGGCGGTGCTGGCCGCCCTGCGCGCCCCGTTGACTGCGCCGATGATTCCCAAGCTTGGGCATAATCTCAAATACGACTACATCATGCTTGCCCGCCGCGGGTTGTGCGTGAGGCCGCTGGCCTTCGACACCATGATCGCAGAGTGGGTGATCGACCCTGCCTCGCGCAACCTGAGTTTAAAGAACCTGGCCGCAGACCGGCTGGGCGAGACGATGACCCACATCGAAGAGCTGATTGGCAGCGGCAATAAACAGCGCAGTATGGCCGAGGTGACGATCCAGGATGCGGCTGGCTACGCGGTCGCGGACGCGGAGGTCACGCTGCGGCTGCACGCCTTGCTGGAGGCCGAGCTTAAGCGCATCCCCAAAGCCTGGGAACTGTTTACCGGCATCGAAATGCCTTTGGTCAGTGTGCTGGCAGAAATGGAGTTGGCCGGTGTGGCGTTGGATAAAACCTTCTTCGCTGAGATGTCGCAAGAGCTTGGCGAACGCATGGCGGCGACCGAGAAACAAGTCTATGAGGCGGTTGGCAAGTCCTTCAATCTGAACTCCACCCAACAGCTCTCTGGGGTCCTTTTCGAGACCCTGCGCCTGTCACCGCCCGACCGCGGCCGCCGCACCGCCTCAGGCCATTATTCCACCTCCGCGGATGTTTTGGACGAGATGCGCGGCCAGCACCCGGTCGTGGATTGGGTGCTAGAGTACCGCGAACTCTCGAAGCTCAAGTCTACCTATGTGGACGCGCTGCCAGCCCAGATCAATCCGTCCACCGGCCGCGTGCACACCTCCTTCAGCCAAACCGGCGCGGTGACGGGTCGTCTCTCGTCTTCCAACCCGAACTTGCAAAATATCCCCACCCGCACCGAAATCGGGCGGCGCGTGCGGCGCGGCTTTGTGGCCGATTCTGGAAACGTCCTGCTCTCGGTGGATTACTCGCAGATCGAGCTGCGAATTGTGGCGCACATGGCCGGCGACGAAGCCATGCTCAATGCCTTTCGCGCTGGGCAGGACATCCATGCCACTACCGCGGCCGCCATCTACGCCATCCCGCTCGATCAGGTCAACAAGGAACAACGCCGCCACGCCAAGGCGATCAACTTTGGCCTGATCTATGGCATGAGCGCCTTCGGCCTGACGCGCACCACCGAGTTAACGCTGGCCGAATCGGAAGATTTTGTGGCTGCCTACTTCAAGCGCTTTCCTGGCGTCAAGCGTTACCTGGAGGGCATCCGCCGCGAAGCCGCACGCCTCGGTTACGTGGAGACTCTCCTGGGGCGGCGCCGCTATTTTCCAGCTTTGAAGAGCCAATTGAATCGCAACCTGAAGAATCGCGAAGAACGCGAGGCCATTAATGCTCCCATCCAGGGCACGGCTGCTGATATAATGAAAATGGCAATGCTGAACATCCCGTCCGCGCTGCAAGCGGCCGGGCTGCACGGCAGGATGATCTTGCAGGTGCACGATGAACTGGTGATCGAATGTCCGCGTCCCGAATTGACCGCAACGGCCCGTCTCGTGCAGCAGGTGATGGAGAACGCTTATCAAATAAGCATCCCGCTCTCGACAGAGGCGCGCTGGGGCTTGAATTGGGATGAGCTACAGCCAGTAAATTGAGAACCCTATGCCCGGACGTGAGGATAGTTTTCGAATTGCAATGAATGAGGGCCACTCAGCAGCCTGGGACCAGAAGTGGGATCAGGCTGCGGCTGCCTATCAAAAAGCCTTGGCGGAATTTCCCGAAAATCCCAAGGCGTTAACCAGCCTGGGCCTGGCTCTCTACCAGCTAGGGCAACACGAAGAGGCGTTGAAGAAATACAAACATGCGGCTCAGGTCTCGCCCGATGACCCCCTCCCGTTGGAAAAGGTAGCGCACCTCTCTGAGCGCTTGGGGAACTTGAAAGAGGCTGTCCAGGCGGCCATGCAGGCGGCTGAACTGTTTATCCAGTCCAAAGAAATAGATAAAGCCCTCGAGAACTGGTTGCGCGTTACCCAGCTCGATCCCGATAATATCACCGCCCACTCACGCCTGGCGTTGGTACACGAGCGCCTCGGTCATACCCAGCTGGCAGTCAGCGAATATCTGGCGGTTGCCAGTCTCTGCCAACAAAGCGGTAATGCCGATAAGGCCGCCGAGATGGTCGGACGAGCCTTGCGCATAATGCCGAACAGCGCCGAGGCCAAACAAGCCAAGAACTTGTTAAAAAACGGGCAAATGCTTCCCAAGCCGCTCCGCCGCAAGGGCGGGACAGTGCCGTTACGTATGGCTCAAGTGCGGCAACTCGAATCGCCCCAGCCGGCCGAGACCGGGCTGAATCCGGTTGCGGAAGCGCGCAAAAAGGCTTTGAATCGCATGGCAGAGGTATTATTTGAACTCCACGGCGAGAGTGGTAATTCACAACCTGTCCAGCGCAGCGTGCAGGCTTTTATGCGTGGCACCGATCCGCTTTCGTTGAAACAAAGTGAACGCGCCAAGGTGCTGCTTCACCTGGGACAAGCCATTGACGCTCAAAGCAATAATCAGGATGCACAAGCAGCCGAAGAGCTGGAGAAAGCACTCGAAGCCGGCTACAAGAGTTCAGCGCTGTACTATAACCTGGGCTTGTTGCGCGCCACGAGCAACCGCCTCGAAAGCGCCTTACGCTACCTTCAGCACGCGGTCAAGAATAACAATTACGCATTGGGCGCTCACTTGGTGATGGCCGAGATCCTGCACCAGATGGGGCGGCTGAGGGAATCCGCAACAGAGTATATGGAAGCGCTCAAACTGGCCGATTCGCTGGTCGTACCGCCTGAACAAGCGGATGAGATCCGTCAACTGTATGACCCCCTCATCGAGGCGCAAACTAAGAAAGGTTCCAACGAGGATCTGGAGAAGCTGTGTGAAAACATCAAGGCGCTGTTACTGCAACCCAATTGGCGTTCTCTCATCGCCGAGGCGCGCCAGCAATTGCCTCAAAGCGGCCCCGGCGCGCCGCCGATGCCACTGGCCGATGTGATGACCCAGACCCAGAGCAGCCAGGTCATCCAGTCAATCAATAAAGCCCATCAGTTAGCTCAGCGCGGTTTTCTGCGCTCGGCGGTGGACGAGCTCTTCGACTCGCTTCAATATGCGCCCACCTACCTGCCATTGCACGCCTTGATCGGGGATTTGCTGATCCAGGATGGACGCAGAGAAGATGCGATCGCCAAGTATACGGTCGTGACGCAAGCCTATATCGTCCGCGGCGAGTCGACCCAGGCTACGAATTTACTGCGACGCATCATTCAAGTCGCGCCGCTGGATACGACCGCGCGTGCGCGCCTGATCGAGCAACTAGTCGCCCAAGGCCATGTGGACGAGGCGCTCGGCGAACACATCCAACTGGCCGATATTAATTATCGCCTGGCAGACCTGAATATGGCGCGCAAAACGTATATGAACGCCCTGCGCTTTGCCCAACAAGCCGGCGCCAACCAAAGCTGGAGCATTCAAATCCTACAACGCATGGCGGATATTGACATGCAACACCTGGACTGGCGACAGGCCCTGCGCCTCTTCGAGCAGATCCGTACCCTGCAGCCGGGGGATGTGTCTGTTCGTAAACGCTTGATTGACCTGAATATCCGCCTTAACCAGCACAATCAGGCCGTGGCTGAACTGGATAGTTACATGGCTTACCTGGAAAACAACGGCCAGCGGGCAGAGGCGATTCCCTTCCTGGAAAACCTGGTGCAAGATAATCCCGGACAGGTTATCTTACAACGCTATCTGGCCAGGGAGTACAGCCAGGCGGGGCGGATCGCGGAGGCAATTGCCCAACTTGACGCCTTGGGTGAAAGTTTATTGAACTCTGGCGACCGCGCCGGCGCGAGCCAGGCAATCGAGACGATCCTGGCAATGAATCCGCCGAACCTTGCAGATTATAAAAAATTGCTTGACAAGTTGAGATCCGCTGATGCCCGACTTTGAAGTTCCAGACCGCTGCCAGGAAGAGGAACGCGTCCACGCAGAGGGCCGGCTGCCCCCCGGCCAGGCGCTGACGCTCAAATTCCCGGTACTGCACTACGGGCCGGTGCCGCCCTTCAACCCGGCGACGTGGGATTTTCGCGTCTGGGGTGAGGTTGGGAAGGAATCACGTTGGACGTGGGATGAATTCAATCAACTGCCGCGTGCCAAAATTGTCATGGACATCCATTGCGTGACACGCTGGAGCAAGTTCGATACCCTCTGGGAGGGGGTTTCGGTAAAAATCCTGATCGCGCAGAGGCTGATCCAACCCCTGCCGGGCGCCAGGTTCGTCATGCAGCACGCCGAGTTTGGGTTTTCTGTCAACCTGCCTCTCGAGGCCGTCTTGCAGGATAACTTCTTATTGGCGACTCACATCAACGGTGAGCCGTTCACGCCCGATCACGGTTACCCATTGCGCGGGGTGATCGGCGCCATTCCCGGCCGCGCCGACCTGCAGACGCCCTATTTTTGGAAAGGCGCCAAGTGGCTGCGCGGACTGGAATTCATGCGCCAGGACCGGCTGGGTTTCTGGGAAAAGGCTGGCTATAACAACAGCGCGGATGTCTGGAAAGAAGAACGGTTTGCATAGGTTGAGCAGTTACCGATCGAATATAAAACGCATGTTCCTTATGAACAATTTTCCAACCAAAAACCCCCAGATGTGGGGGCTATGGGTTAATATCCCCCCAGATATAGGTGGGCCTGGCTGGATTCGAACCAGCGACCAAGCGATTATGAGTCGCCTGCTCTAACCGCTGAGCTACGGGCCCATTATCGGTTGAAAGTAAAAGGTTGAAAATCGGGCTCCCATGCCCGGTAATTCGACGGCGTGGGAGCCGTCTCCGCTGAGTTTTGAGATAGTTTCTAAGCTGGACTTTGTCCATTTGCACATTAACAAAAAACGGGGTAAGCTAAGCC
>DYHT01000028.1 GCA_020723995.1 Chloroflexus sp. | reverse complement strand
GCTCCTATTCGCTATTCCTCAGGAAAGGACTTGACTTCATGATAGTAAGCTTATGGCAACACTGAGGTATAGCCTACCATGCGGTTATTAAATCAAAAAGAGATTGTAATCACCTTATGTAAAAAGAACGTAAGAGATCACCGCCCATCCAGAAGCTTCGGCAAATCTATCAAACGGGCCAGCGTCGCATCCGCATCCGGCGAGGATGCATGATCTCCCATGATGGTCGCGGATTGGGCGACCATTAGCACGCTAAAAAAACCAAACTCCCGCGCAGCGCGCGTCGTGCGGGGCAGATCGTCAATCATGACGCACTTGCCCGCCTCGCGCTCCCCGGCCAATTGTAATGCGATCTCAAAGGACGCCCGCATCGGCTTGCAGTAAGGCTCAAGGGCGTGAATATCCAGGATGGCATTAAAACAGCCATCCAGTCCCATGGCGCTGACCACACGCCGGGCATGGGCAGCATCGGCATTGGTGAAGATGATCTTTTTGGCCGCCAAAGTCTCGAGCATGGCGCGCAGTCCCGGGTCAGGTTGCAGGTAATTCTCCAATGCGATATCGTGAACAAAGGCCAGGTAGTCATCCATGTTCATATCATGGTTGGCCTGCAAGCCGCGCAGGGTTGTCCCATACTCGTGAAAGTATTTTTCCCGCAAGGTTTCAATCTGCTCTTTCGTGAAGCCCAGGCGTTCCTGCATGTACAGGTTGATGCGTTCTCGGATGGCCGTCCACAGGCCGCTAGAGGCCGGGTAGAGGGTCTCATCCAAGTCGAAGAAGATGGTTGTGAAAGGCATGCGGCTATTATAAGGGAGAGAATAAAGAATAGGAAGAAGAAGAGAATAGTTGCTTGAACTAATCTCTACTACCTAATTTCCACTCTCGACTATAATCGTGACATGCCCATTCGCATCCTATCTCCTGAAGTCGCCTCGCAGATCGCGGCTGGGGAAGTGGTGGAACGTCCCGCCTCGGTGGTCAAGGAATTGCTCGAAAACGCCCTGGACGCCGGGGCGCGTTCCGTTAACGTGACAATTGCCGCAGCCGGCCGGAGCCTGATCGAGGTCGCTGATGATGGCAGCGGAATCCCGGCCGGGGAACTTCATCTGGCAATTACCCGCCACGCCACATCGAAACTGGCGCGCGCCGAAGACCTGTTTGCCATCTCCACGCTCGGCTTCCGCGGCGAGGCGCTGGCCGCGATTGGTTCAGTCTCACGACTGACGCTGACTTCCCGCACGCCCAATTCTCCTGTAGCCATGCGCGTTCGGGTCGAGGGCGGCGCGGCTGGCAAGCCGGAAATAGTCGGCGCGCCGGTTGGGACAGTCGTGCGTGTGTCAGATCTGTTTTACAATGTTCCGGCACGACTAAAATTCCTTAAGCAAGATGTCACCGAGCGCCGCGCCATAGACGCCCTGCTGACCCGTTACGCCCTGGCTTATCCCGATGTGCGCATCAAACTAACCGAAGGGCAGACATCCAGCCTGCAGACCAGCGGCGACGGCGACCGGCGTGCCATCCTGGCAGCTTTATACGGGATAGAAATTGGCAGGCAAATGCTGGAGGTGCTGGCGGAAGAAACCGGCCTCAAACTATCCGGCTTCATCAGCCCAACCGCGCTGACGCGTTCCAACCGCAAGGAAATCACCTTCTTCGTCAATGGGCGTTGGATCCAGGATGTGCCTCTGATAACAGCCCTGCTCCAGGCTTATCGCACGCTACTGATGGTCGGGCGCTACCCGCTGGCGGCGATTTTTCTCGAAATCCCGCCCGAAGAAGTGGATGTAAACGTCCACCCCACCAAAGCCGAGGTGCGTTTTCGGGAGCAGGAGCGCGTCTTTAGCTTCGTTCAGCGCGCAGTGCGGCGAGCCTTGCTGGCCTACACGCCAGTGCCACAGCTCGCGCCGCCATCGTTGTGGGGTACGCCAGCACGGATGGTTGACCCGGCATGGAGTCTGGCACACGAGAGTAATCCGTTATCAGTAGGCAGCGAGCAGGAGGCAGAAAGCAGCCTGCCATCAGCCATGCCGCGCATTCCCCTGCTGCGCCTCGTCGGCCAAATCGGCGCATCCTATCTCGTTGCCGAAGGCCCGGATGGATTGTATCTGATAGACCAGCACGCCGCCCATGAACGGGTCTTATTCGAGAAGTTAATGACCCTTCGACAGCGCTTCGACATACTCAGCGCGGCGGCTCAGGGCGGCGCTCAGCACGAGCATAAGAATATCCCCTCGCAAACCCTGCTGACGCCAACTGTCGTAAACCTGCCGCCCCAATCTACTAATTTACTAATTTCCCAATTACCCGTCTTGCAACATTTTGGTTTCGAGGTTGAAGCCTTCGGGCCAAACGCTTTTCAAATCCGCTCTGTACCGACCCTTTTTGCCGGCAGCGATCCGGCCGCGGCGCTGCGCGCCCTGGTGGAGGATTTTGAAGAAGACGAAACGCCTCTGCAGAACGAAATCGAGGCGCGTGCAGCCGGGCGCGTCTGCAAGCGGATGGCGGTCAAAGCCGGGCAAGTTCTTTCACCCGATGAACAGCGCGCCCTGTTAAATGATCTGGAAGCCTGCGCCGCCCCGCGCACCTGTCCGCACGGCCGGCCGACCATGATCCACCTTTCGGTGGATATGCTGGAAAGACAGTTTGGGAGGAAAGGGGCGAGATGAGATAGTGGTCAGTAATCAGTGACCAGTCACCGCTCTTTGGTTATGAGGTTCCAAAACTTATGAAAGCGCTCTGGCTTGAGAATCAACAACTTTCCCTGCAGGATGTGCCCATACCGGTTGCACCGGATGGCGAAGCCTTGATTCGCGTGTGCCTTTCCGGCATCTGCGGCACAGACCTGGAACTGGCGCGCGGCTATTATCCGTACACCGGCATCATTGGCCACGAGTTTGTCGGGGAAGTGGTTGAGTCGCCCGACGTTTCTCCTTCGCCCAACGCGGACTGGATTGGCAAACGCGTCGTCGGCGAGATCAACGCCGTCTGTGGGGAATGCGAGCAATGCACAAATGGGCGTCCGACGCACTGCGAAAAGCGCACAGTGCTGGGCATCGTCAAGCGCGACGGGGCGCACGCCGAATACCTGACTTTGCCGCTCGCCAACCTGCATCGCGTCCCCGATTCTGTCTCCGACGAAGCGGCTGTTTTCAGCGAACCGTTGGCCGCCGCGCTGGAAATCCAGCAGCAGGTGCACATCCAACCGGCTGATCGGGTTTTGCTGATCGGCGCAGGGCGGCTGGGACAGTTGATCGCCCAAACCCTGGCTCTGACCGGCTGCGACCTGCGTGTAGTGGCGCGTCATTCACATCAAAAGCAATTGCTGGAAGCCAGAAAAATCCGGCTGATTACCAAGGATGAAATCCAGCCGCGGTGCTGGGACGTGGTGGTGGAAGCGACCGGCTCTTCGTCCGGGTTTGATATGGCGCGCCGGGCTGTCCGTCCACGCGGGGTTTTGGTGTTGAAGTCCACTTATCGCGGCGATGTGATGGTTAATTTTTCGTCTATCGTCGTAGATGAAATCACCCTGCTCGGCTCGCGCTGCGGGCCGTTCGCCCCGGCCCTACGGCTGTTGGAATCAGGCGCAGTTGACCCCGCGGTTTTGATTGTAGCGCGCTATCCGCTGGCTAAGGCACTGGAGGCGTTTGAGTTAGCCAGACAGCCGGGGATGCTGAAAGTATTGTTGGAGTCTTAACGAGTCAGCGAATCAGCGATTCAGTGAATCAACGTTGAATCGTTGACTCGCTGACTCGCTGACTCGCTAAATCGCTGGGGCAGGTGGACAATGAAGGTCGTCCCTTCACCGAGTTTGCTATGCACTTCAATACGACCGCCATGCCCTTGAACAATTTGCTTGCAAATCGAAAGCCCCAATCCGGTGCCGCTGGGCTTGCCTTCCGCGTCCTGGACGCGATAGAATTTTTGAAACAGGTTCGGTAACGCTTTTTCGGGGATGCCGATGCCGGTATCCTGCACAGAAAGGATAAACTCCTTCTCAGTCGCTTGAACTTTCAGGGTGACCGAACCATTTGGGCGGTTATATTTAACCGCGTTGCTCAGCAGATTGAGCAGCAGTTGCTTGAGCTTGTCACGATCAGCGGTTAGGTTGGGCAGATCGGCAGGAATTTCGATCTTGATCTGGATACCGTTTTCAGCGGCCTGGCTTAGCATCACATTTCTGCATTCCTCCAGCAAGGTTTTCAGGTTTATCGCGCGGCTGTGAAACTGTACGCGGCCCGATTCCAGGCGCGCCAGGTCGAGGAACGAAGAAGCAAGGGTATTGAGCCGATAGGTCTCATCATGAATGCTGTGGATTGTCTGTTCGAGCTGCTCGTGGGACATCTCCGGCCTGGGCAGCAGATGGGTCGCCATGGTGATCGCTCCAAGAGGTGTACGCAATTCATGTACAAAATCGGCGATCAGGTCGGATTGCTGGAATAAGCGTGTATTTTCAATCGCCACGGCTGCCTGCGCACCCAAAACCGAAAGCAGGTTTTCGTCGGTTTCAGTAAAGTCGCCGGATTGCTTGTTCAGGGCTTCCAAGACTCCAATGACTTTGTCTTTCGTGATCAACGGAACGCCCAATAATGAATTCGTTGCGTAGTTGGTTACCTCTGCGATCAACCTGAAATGGCGTGGATCCTCTTGTGCGTTTGAGATGCACACCGGCTGGCGATGGGTGACAATCCAGCCGGCAATGCTACCCTCCAGCGGCACGACCAGGCCGCGCATTAACGGCTTGTCTATATCGGTCGCAACCTGGAAGTGTAACTGATGCGCAGCATCGTCATACAACAGGATCGAAGCTGCCTGTGCGCCGGTAATATCAACCGCAGCCAGAATGATACGGTTGAGCAAAACGTCCAGGTCGAGCGTCGAGGCCAAGTCACGGGCAATGTCAATCAATCGCCGGTAGCCTGCCAATCGTTGTTCAATTTCATTCATGCAGGACTCGCTCCGCAATCATAGGGATGATTTCAGCAACATCTTCCAGAATCACAACATCGGCACGAACGCTCAGGTAGGTTGGCGAATGGTTGACGATGATCAGATGTGCGCCCCGGTCGAGGGCCTGAAGCGGCAAGCCAGCTACAGGCAGTACCTCGAGCGAGGAGCCAGCCACCAGGATCAAGTCGCAATTTCGACAGGCGGCCTGGGATTCATACCAGGTCTGCAGCGGCAGTTGTTCGCCAAACAAAATGATATCCAGTTTTAATATCCCCCCACAATCCGGGCAGTACGGGATTTGACCATCCTTTAGATACGGTTCGATGAATCCTTGGCTGCTGATTTGCTTGAAACACTGAGTACAGGACATCGTCTGGAACGTGCCGTGCGTCTCCAAGACATATGAGCAACCAGCTTTTTGATGAAGGTTGTCAATATTCTGGGTGATGATGGTTTTGAAATACCCTGCCGCCTGCAACTGCGCAAATGCTCGATGAGCCGGATTAGGCTCTGCTGCGAAGATTTTAACGGCCAGGGGCCGGATCCATTGATAGAATTGTTCAGGCGCGTAGCGAAAAGCGTTCAGTGTGGCAACTTCCATCGGGTCGACCCTGGACCATAAACCTGTGCCTTCCGAACGGAAGTCGGGGATACCCGAAGGGGTAGATATGCCCGCGCCGGTGAGGACTACGCCACGCTGTGACTTGCGAATTATCTCCGCCGCATATTGAATGCGCTCAAGGGTCTGGGCGGAGAAAACGGTCATTTCTCTAGTTGGGCACGCTCAAACATAAATGCAGCCAGTTTGGCGAATTGTTGAGCGGTCTGGGTATCTGGCTGATACGCGACGGGTATGGTTTTCATCTGCATCGCCCGGTAAATGAGTTCCGGGAAGGGCATAATGACTGCAGGCACTGCGAAATCCAATTTTTCCTGAACCTGGGTGGCGTTCAATTGTGTGTCAGAGCGGATGCGGTTCACCACGATAGGGCTAATTCTCCGTTTATTGATATCCAATTCCATCAAATCGGCAATCAAAGCTTTAGCATGCAAAACTGAGTTCGTTGTTGGCTCCACAACCACGATGATATGCTGGCATTTCTTGATCAATTTTTGGGTCAGTTGAGGTAAGCCGGAGCCAAGGTCCAGGATCAGATAGGGTGCCAGGCTAGTCAGGCGATTGATTATCGTCTCAAATTGGGCGGTTGCATTCAGCAATATCGCATCCTGTGGCTGCACAGACCCCAATAATAATCTCAGGCCAGTATCATGAACATAAAGATTATCTTTGACCCTTTGCTGGGACAATTCTTCCGGCTTGGCTTGTAAAAAAGAGGTAAGCACTTTGGGGTCAGGTTCTCCCAGGTCAGGGCCAAGCGTACCCATGCCGGGGCGCAGTTCGGCCATGATGACTTCCGCCTGAACTGCCGTCATCAGGCTTCTGGCCAGATTAACCGCCAATGTCGTCACACCCTGACCACCGCGCGCGGCCAATACGCCAATAGTGAAGGGCGCTTTTTCCTCGGGCACCACCGCGCCGGTCTTCCAGCGGCTCGAGCGAGCCAGCAGCGCTTTGACGTGCGCCTGAAGCTCGGCCGGATGTGTGGGTTTGGTCAAGTAGTCATCCGCGCCAGACTCAAAGCCGGAAACCTTATCGTCCAACTGGGTCTTGGCTGTAAACATCAGGATGGGGATATCGGCTGTCTGCGGATTGTTGCGCAGGCGCCGCGTCACTTCATAGCCATCCATAGCCGGCATCATGATATCCACAAGAATCAAGTCGGGACCTTCAGACCTTGCCTGAGACAATCCTTGTTCGCCGTTTGAGGCGACCACGATTTGATACCCCTGTCGCTGGAGCATCGCGCCCACCAGACGGAGTGTATCGAGATCATCATCAATGATCAAAATTTTCTTGGCCATAGTTACTCCTTACTCTCTAGTTGCTGTTCCCGTCGGCAAGGAAAGTACCATGCAGAGGTAAAGATCCATATAACGGAACGTCTCCGGGAGAGATATATGGGAGTTGATAGAAAAGTTCTTCGGATACTGGTTAAAGTCTAGCACAAAGCAGGTTTTCAAGCAAGTAAAATAGCGAATTGCAGGGCTGGTATAATGATTGTCCTATATTCCTATACTTTCCAGAGAGAAATATGCCTTCAAATGTCATCCGCGTCGTTGGGGCGCGTGAGCACAATCTCAAGAATATTACCGTAGAAATCCCCCGCGATAAACTGGTCGTCATCACCGGGCTATCCGGCTCGGGTAAATCCTCGCTGGCGTTCGACACCATCTTCGCCGAAGGCCAACGGCGCTATGTCGAGTCGCTTTCGGCCTACGCCCGCCAGTTTCTCGGCCAGATGAACAAGCCGGATGTGGATTATATTGAGGGCCTCTCTCCGGCTGTTTCCATTGACCAGAAAGGCACCTCGCATAACCCGCGTTCGACCGTCGGCACAGTGACTGAAATCTATGATTTCCTGCGCCTGCTGTTTGCGCGCGTCGGCATCCCGCATTGCCCGGTGTGCGGCCGTGAGGTGGTGAAACAATCGGCCCAGGAGATCGTGGACGCCATCGAAACGCTGCCGGAGGGCAGCCGCATCCTGGTCCTGGCGCCGGTGGTGCGCGGCCGCAAGGGCACCTACCAGGCAGTCTTCGAGGAGATTCGCAAGGCTGGCTTTGTGCGCGCCCGCGTCGACGGAACGGTCTACAGCCTGGATGAGGAGATCAGCCTCGACCGCTACAAGATCCACACCATCGAGGCGGTGGTGGATCGTTTGGTGGTATCCAGCCACGCGTCTGAGGAGGAGCAGAAGGCAGCTCGCACGCGGCTGACGGATTCAGCCGAGACGGCCTTGAAGTTCGGGGATGGTTACCTGACAGTGTCGAGAGTAGAGAGTAGAGAGTCGAGAGTCGGGAGCACGTCGGCTGACGACTCCCAACTAACGACTAACGACTTGCATTTTTCCGAACACCTGGCTTGTCCCGAGCACGGCATCAGCATCCCGGAGATCGAGCCGCGCACCTTTTCATTCAATACCCCGCACGGCGCCTGTCCTGACTGTCAGGGCCTGGGCAACAAACTGGAAATAGACCCCGAACGCGTGGTTGATCCTGAGCGCTCGTTATCGGAGGGCGCGCTGATTGCCATGGAATGGAATAACCTGCGCGAGGACACGGGCTATTATTGGCAGCTCTTGGATGCGGCTGCCAGTCATTATCGTATTGACCTGAACGTGCCTTTCAGCGCGCTCTCGCCTGAAAAGCAGCATATCGTCCTTTACGGCACGAAGGGCGAAAAAATAACCATTCATTATCACAATCGCGAAGGACGCCAGGCCGTCTTCGACACCGCCTACGAAGGCGTCATCCCCAACCTGGAACGCCGCTACCGCGAGACGAACTCAGAATACATCCGCGAGAAGATCAGTGAGTATATGTCCGATCGGCCCTGCCCGACCTGCCAGGGCAAACGCCTGCGCCCGGAAGCCATCGCCGTCACGATAGATGACATTAATATCATCGAAGTCACCGCCTGGCCGATCAACCGCACCCTGGAATGGATCGAGAGACTGGCCAAAAAAAATACGCCCCTGACTGCACGCCAACAGGCCATCTCCGAGCGCATCCTGAAAGAAATCCATTCCCGGTTGGGATTCCTGGTCAATGTGGGCTTGGATTACCTGACCTTGAACCGCTCTGCCGGCAGTCTCTCCGGCGGGGAGGCACAACGCATCCGCCTGGCCACGCAGGTCGGCTCGCGGCTGGTCGGCGTGCTGTACGTGCTGGACGAACCATCCATTGGCCTGCACCCGCGCGATAATGGCCGCCTGCTCAACACGCTGAGAGGCTTGCGCGACCTGGGCAACACCGTCCTGGTGGTCGAGCATGATGATGAGACCATCCGCACCGCAGACTGGATCATTGACCTGGGCCTGGGCGCCGGCGAACATGGCGGTCACATCATCGCCGAAGGCACACCTGATGACATTCTGGCGCACCCAAAGTCTCTCACCGGAGCGTACCTTTCGGGACGCAAGCAGATCCCGATCCCAAAGAAGCGGCGCACGGGCAACGGTAAACACCTGACCGTGGTCGGGGCGCGAGCCAACAATCTAAAGGACTTGACCATCCGCATCCCGCTCGGCAAGCTGGTCTGCATCACGGGGGTTTCAGGGTCAGGCAAGTCCTCCCTCATGACCGACGTGCTCTACAACGCGCTGGCCGCCAGGTTGCACGGCGCCCACACCCAGCCCGGCGAGCATGAGCGCATCGAAGGCCTGGAACACATTGACAAGATCATCAACATTGACCAGTCACCCATCGGACGCACACCGCGCTCCAACCCCGGCACCTACACCAGCCTGTTCGACGAAATGCGCAAACTCTTCGCCGAATTGCCCGAAAGCAAAGTACGCGGTTATAAGCCGGGACGCTTCTCGTTCAACGTCCACGGCGGACGCTGCGAGGCCTGCCAGGGCCAGGGCGAACTGCGCATCGAGATGCAGTTCCTGCCGGATATCTACGTCCCGTGCGATGTGTGTCACGGCAGGCGCTTCAACCGCGAGACACTGCAAGTCCACTTCAAGGGTAACAGCATAGCCGACGTGCTGGATATGACCGTGGACCAAGCCCTGACAGAGTTCTCTGCCTTCCCACACATGGTCAACAAACTCAGACTTTTACAGGAAGTGGGGCTGGGCTATATCCGCATCGGCCAGCCCGCCACCACCCTTTCGGGCGGCGAGGCGCAGCGCGTCAAACTGGCAAAGGAGCTTTCGCGGCGCGCTACCGGCCGCACCCTGTACGTGCTGGATGAACCCTCGGTTGGGCTGCACGCGGCCGACGTGCACAAACTGATCGAAGTCCTGCAACGCCTGGTGGAGGCGGGCAACTCGGTGCTGATCATCGAGCATAACCCAGATATAGTCAAAGTTGCCGACTGGATCATTGACCTGGGGCCTGAAGGTGGCGATCGCGGCGGCGAACTGGTGGCCGAAGGCACACCGGAGGAGGTGGCAACTATGGGCACGAGCTACACCGGCCATTTCCTGAGAAATCACCTGAAATAGTGCAGCGGCAGGGGAACAATCTTTCCTCCCCTGCTCCCCTACCCCTCATTCCCCCGAACAAGAAACTCACAACTCACTCGCTTAATCCATGAAGTTCAGGTAGAATGTTATTATCTAGGCTGTGTATCTTCTCAATAAGTAGGGGAGGATGGGGGGTGTGCGGACGGCTTCGCCGCCCGCACACCCCCCACTCCCCAAGTTATTGAGATGATACATTTCCAACCTGCTTGTTTAGTGAGGAGATAGAATAATCTATGAGCGGACAACTCCCTGTCACAGCTACCATTGGAACCTACCGGAAGAAACGACAGAAATGGACGCCGTTTTTTATTGGGGGCTTGGCAATCCTGCTGGTCACGATCGGTGTGATTATCCTCGTCGTTGGTTTCAGCAACGGCGGCGGTTTCCATTTGTTTTCCACACAGACGCCCATACCAACCAACACACCGACGCCAACCAACACACCCATACCCACTGCCACGCCCACCATCACGTCCACGCCAACAGAAACCCCCACACCGACGCCCTCTGGCCCGTATAACTACACCGTTGTGGAAGGCGATTCTTTGATCAAGATTGCCAAGGATCATGGTCTGGATGAAAACGGCTATTTGGTGATCCTTTTACTCAACCCACAAATCAACCCGAATACGCAAATCATCTTTATCGGCCAGACCATTCTTCTCCCGCCGCCCGGGATGCAGTTGCCGACCGCGACTCCCTTACCGACTAATGCCGCCCCCGGCACCAAGATCTCCTACTTTGTCCTGCCCGGTGACAGCCTGGGCAGCATAGCCAACAAGCTGAACAGCACCGTAGATGCCATTGTCAAAGCCAATAAAGACCTGTTGAAAGACGGCGACAAGACGGTCATTTACCCTGGCTGGACATTGGTCGTCCCGATCAACCTGGTCACGCCGCAACCGACTGTAACACCCGCAGCCGTAGTCACAAATACGCCAACTGCAACGAAAACGCCGTAAGAAGTCCACCCATCTGTGCGCAGCCCATATCAGAGACCCGGTCTCTCCGAGAGACCGGGTCTCTGATACACCAAACCCCTTTGACATTCTGAACGGCTACGGCTAAAATGGTACAGGATTTGCCTTCAGATGTAGATCGAGGAGCAGTCGTGAGCAAGTGGCCTAAAAAATACGTCATCGGGCTGACCGGAAATATCGCCACCGGCAAGAGCGTCGTGCGCAAGATGCTGGAGCACCTGGGTGCATACGGAATTGATGCCGATGCCCTCGGCCATCGCGCCATCGCGCAAGGCGCGCCAGGTTATCAACCCATCTTGGATACCTTTGGCCGCTGGGTCCTGGATGACAACGGCCAGATTGACCGCGCTAAACTGGGACATTACGTCTTTACCGACCCGGAAGGGCTGAAGCGACTCGAAGCCATTGTTCATCCGCTCGTTGAACAAGCAGTTGACTTGCTGATCAGGCGAGCCTCGCAGCGGATCATTGTCGTCGAAGCGATAAAGTTGCTCGAGAGTAACCTGGCCGGCGCCTGCGATACAATTTGGGCAACCTACACGCCCGAAAGCCTCCAGAAAGCCCGGCTGATGGCAAAGCGCGGCATGAGCGAGGCGGAAGCCCTCCAACGCATCCGTTTACAGTCGCCCCAGGATCAGAAGATTGCCTCGGCCACGGTCATCATCCATAACACGAGCACTTTCGAGGGCACCTGGAAGCAGGTTGTGACCGCCTGGAAGGTGATCTCGCCGATCAGCGATACCAACCCGGTCGTCATGAAACAAGCCGCGGCTGGCGAATTGTCCGTCCAGCGCGGCCGCCCGCGCGATTCAGGCGCTATCGCCGAGCTGATCACCCGTCTCAGCGGAGGCGCTCGTTCGCAGACATCCCAAGATATCATGGCTGCCTTTGGAGAAAAAGCCTACCTGTTGCTCAAGTCCGGCAACCAATTCGTCGGCCTGATCGGCTGGCAGGTAGAAAACCTGGTGGCGCGCACAACCGAAATCCACATTGACGCCTCCATTCCAATGAAACTGGCCGTGACAGCCCTGGCGACCGAGGTCGAGCGCGCCTCGCGAGACCTGCAATGTGAGGCCTCTTTACTCTTTCTGCCTCCGCAGATGGCTGCACAGGAAGCCATCTGGCGCGAATTGGGATACGAAAGCCGCACGCCACAATCGTTTAGCGTGCAGGCCTGGCAGGATGCAGCCATCGAATCCATGCCGCCGAACAGCATCATGCTCTTCAAACAACTCCGCCAGGATCGCGTCCTGCGCCCAATTTAACTCAGGTAATGGGCACAAAGGATTTAGGCATCTGTGATTACCTGATTCTTAGCCACCGAATGGTTTTCTATCACCGTGCCAGAATTATTGAGCGATCTTCTCTTCTTATTCCAGCGCCTCGACTGGCTTGGGGTGACCGACATCCTGCTGGTCACGCTGATCTTCTTTGGGCTGCTCTATCTCGTCCGAGATACCCAGGCCATGCTCCTGTTGCGCGGCATCATCTTGCTGCTGGTGCTAACGGTACTATTTACCAGCCTGGTCAACCTGCCGGCCTTTTCCTGGCTGCTGCGCACCGCGCTGCCGGCGCTCGTTTTTGCCATCCCGGTCATCTTTGCCCCTGAAATCCGCCGCGCCCTGGTACGCATCGGGCGCGCCGGCACTTTCCTGCCCAGCACCAAGAAAGCGCTAAACCCGGAAATACTGCGTACCATCCAGGCTGTCGTCAGCGCGGCAGCCCGGCTGGCGGCCCGTCAGCACGGCGCGCTGATCATCCTGCAACGGCTGGACAGCCTGGAGGGATATATTCGCACCGGCGTGATGATGCAGGCACGTGTCACCCCTGAACTGCTGCTGCAAATTTTCTACCCCAACACACCGCTCCATGATGGCGCAGTGATCATCGAGAAAAGCACCCTGGTCGCGGCGGCATGTGTCATGCCGCTCTCATCCAGCGGCATTCTGGCTCATTCCCCCGATCACCAAATGGGATTGCGACATCGCGCTGCGCTGGGCGCGTCTGAAGCCACAGATGCCATTGCAGTTGTCGTCTCCGAGGAAACTGGCGCAATTTCCATCGCGCACGCCGGGCGCATGATCCGACGCCTGGATGCGGAACGCCTCGAAAACATTCTGGCCGCTTTCTACGACCCTGCCCGTACCTCCCTCAAGATGGGGTTCTTCGAGCGCCATTTCCCTTATCTATTCCCCCGTAAGGATGAGTGAAGGCAAAATGCTGCGCTGGCTGACGAAAAATATGCGTACTTTTATACTCGCCTTCGCCCTGGCGCTGGCCGTCTGGGTCTCGGCTGTCACGGCCGCCGATCCAGATGAGACGCGCCTTTTCCCGAATCCGGTGCCCGTCGAATATGTCAGCCAGGACCCGGGCTTGATCATCAAAGGGCAAGTCCCGCGCCAGGTACAGATAACGCTGCGCGCGCCTCGCTCCGTATGGGACAAATTGACGACTGAAAAAGACGCCATCCATGCCCTGGTGGACCTCTCCGGACTCAAAGCCGGGACGCACACACTGAATATCCAGGTGCAGATCAATGCCCGGCCCATACGGCTGATCTCCTTGTCACCTGAAAAATTCGACCTGACACTCGAAGCGTTCATCACCCGTTCAATGCCGCTCGAACTTACGCTGACCGGTGAACCGGCTATTGGATACCTGGCTGGGGAGCCGATTCTGATCCCGGCCGAAGTGGTCCTATCCGGCGCGCAATCGCTGATGAACCAGGTCACGCATCTCAGCCTTTTGTTAGACATCTCAGGTTCACGTCAAGAGATCCAAACAACCTTGCCCATCCAGGCGTTGGATGACCAAGGCAACCTGGTGACCGGTCTAACCATGCACCCGGATAATGTGCAGGTCAACCTGCCCATCTCGCAGCAGGGCGGCTACCGCGACCTGGCCGTCAAAGTGGTGACCATAGGACGGACGGCCAATGGTTATCGTCTGACCAATGTCGATCCAACCCCGCCTTTGGTCACGGTTTTTTCATCCGATCTGGAGTTGATCGGTGCTATGCCCGGTTATGTCGAGACCACCCCGCTCGACTTGAACGGCGCCGATGCTGACATCGAAATTCGCTTGAACTTGAACCTGCCGTCGGGCGTGACGCTGGTCGGTGAGCAGAATGTGCTGGTGCGGGTCGGCATCTCGGCCATCCTGGGCAGCCTGAAGCTTACCAACCGGCCAGTGGAGATCATCAACCTCTCGCCAACGCTGCTGGCGAAAATCTCACCCGAAATTGTGGATGTAATCCTTTCCGGGCCATTGCCAGTATTGGATACTCTTGCGCCTGCCAATGTCCATGTGGTCATTGACACCAAAGGGCTTGGCGTCGGGACACATTACCTCACGCCAACTATCCAAATGGTAATCGAAGGTGTAACGGTCGAGTCCATTCTGCCCGGGACGGTCGAAGTCATCATAAGTTATAAGAACAAACCATAATATGCCAAAACCAATCGTCGCTTTAGTCGGACGCCCCAACGTGGGCAAGAGCACCCTGTTCAACCGCCTGGCAGGAGAACGCCTGGCGATCGTGGACAGTACGCCTGGCACCACCCGTGATCGTATTTTTGCCGAGGCCGAGTGGAATGGTATTCCTTTTGCCATCGTGGACACAGGCGGCATTGACCCGACACATGGTGGCAAATCCCCGCTCTCGATCGGCTCTGCAGATTTCATCGCGCAGATCCGCGAGCAGGCGCTGGTCGCGGTGTGCGATGCAGAGGTCGTGTTGTTCATCACCGACGGCGCGGAAGGCATCACAGCGGCTGACCGCGAGGTGGCTGAAATCTTGCGCCGTTACCAGAAGACGGCTGAGGGTAAACGCTGGCCGCCAATCTTGCTGGTGGTGAACAAATGCGAAAGCCCAGACCGCCACAGCCAGGCTGTCCAGTTCTATGAACTCGGACTGGGTGACCCGTATCCCATCTCCGGGCTGCACGGCATGGGCGCCGGCGACCTGCTGGATGATCTCGTCGCGTCTTTCCCGCCCCCGAGCGAGGCCGAGGAAGACGAGTCTGTCAAGATCGCCATAGTCGGCAAACCCAACGCGGGGAAGTCCAGTCTGCTAAATAAATTGGTGGGCGCGGAGCGGGCTATCGTCAGTCCGATACCCGGCACGACGCGGGATGCGATTGACACGAAAATCGAATTCAATGGTTTGCCCATCACGCTGATTGATACGGCTGGTATCCGCCGGCGCGGGAAGATAGATCCAGGCGTAGAAAAATACAGCGTGCTGCGTTCATTCAAGGCCATCGAGCGCGCCGACGTGGTCTTGTTGCTGATTGACGCCACCACCGGCATCAGCGCCCAGGATACTCATATTGCTGGTTTTGTCTTGGATGCCTGGAAAAGCACCGTTGTACTGGTCAATAAATGGGACGCCATCGAAAAAGACTCTTTTACTATGGATGAATATACCCAGGTGGTGCGGCGGGAACTTAACTTCATGGCTTATGTCCCCCTGCTGTTCATCTCAGCCAAGACCGGCCAACGTGTCGATCAGGTGCTGCCGATGGCTTTGCGCGTCCAAGAGGAACGGCTGGCGCGCATCATCACCTCCAAGCTAAATCAGGTACTGCGCGATGCACTGGATGTTCACTCTGCACCCTCTCACGCCGGACGACAGTTGAAAATTTATTACGGTGCCCAGGTGCGGACCAACCCGCCGACGTTCGTGATCCATGTCAACGACCCAAAATTGCTGCACTTCTCTTATCTGCGTTTTTTGGAAAACCGGATCCGGGATCAATACGAGTTCCTGGGTACGCCGATCAAAATCATCGCCAAGGGACATAAAGGGGATTAGCCATTAAAAAATCAGCCCTTGACGGATTCCGAGTTTGGCTTTATTATGTAATTTGTATGATGCCAGTAAGTTCACGTTGGATTGTATGACAATAGTCCGAGGCACTTCACCCCGGACTGTTTTGTTTTGACCTTCCGTCGGAACTACTCGAGCACCTGATTCTCTTCTCTTTTGCCAATAAGGAGGCAAATAAAATGTCAGATCGAATCGTCGGTACGGTCAAGTGGTTCAATGCAAGCAAGGGCTATGGCTTTATTGCCCGTGAAAGCGGCCCAGATGTGTTTGTTCACTACTCAGCTATTCAAAGCGATGGCTTTCGCAATCTCGAGGAAGGCCAGAAAGTAGAATTCACCGTCGAGCAGGGCGCTAAGGGGCCGCAGGCCACTAACGTAGCCATCCTGTAAGATTTACCAAATAAAGTACCAAAAGAATCAGAGGAGCCAGAGATTTTCTCTGGCTCCTCTGATTCCTGAATCTTTAGCTCATTTGTGTCTGGGCCAAACCCATCCTGCCAGTGCGTAGGCGATTCCCAGCAAAATTAGCCCGAATTTGAATACCGCGCACCAGTAAGAGAGCAGGGGCCAGGCGGAATTTGCTGCGCCGAGCAGCACATTCAACAGCCCGATATTCTCAATGGCGTCGAAAACTGCCGCGGCGAACATTCCCCAGCCCAGCCACGCGCCAATTTTGGTGAATGCACCCGGGTGACGACCAGCGGCCAGCAGGAGGCCGAGGGCGATCGTGAAGGCGTAAGAGGGCATGAAAAGATAGTCAAAGCCCAGGCCAAAGGTGGCATATTCGCGGACGGTGGCGTCCCAGGATTCCATTATCGCCTGCGCCCTTTCAGGCGTACACGCCAATTCGAAGGAGACGATGCTCGCAGGCGCGACTGGAGTCCGCAGCGGGGCGTTGATGACCTGGGAAACGGCCATCAGGACCAGGGTCCAGAGCAGCAGCGCAATGAAAATATGCTTGCGGGAGGGGTTGGGGATAAATTCGAGAGGGTGGTGCATAAAAAATCCTTTTATGACATGGCTGTTAGATGTGTTTCCGGTAGACGCGGTGGTTCTTGTATTCCACGCCATTCAGGTTCTTCAGGTCGGCGCGCATCTGCTTGGTGGTCTCGGCAACCTGGGTCATTTCGACGAATTCAAATTGCTTGAAGTCCAGCATCGTCTTGCCCATTTCATAGTAAAGCAGGGCATTGCCGCCCGTACCCTGAAACTCTGGCAGGACGCCCATGCCATTGCCAGAGACAGTCTTGGTGCGCTTCATTTCGAGCAGGATGTCCAGGATACCGAAAGGGAACAGGCGCCCTTTGGTGCGTTGGAGGGCGGCGGAGACATCCGGGAAAGCAAACAGGAAGCCGACGATCTCCTCGCCATGCAGGATGAGTTTGATCAGGCGGTGGTCGGCAACCATGAAGACGTTATCCACCGCGTATTGGATATCGCCTGCGGAGAAAGGATAGTACTCCCAGTTATGGATGAAGGCCTTGTTGTAGGTCTCGCCGATGCGCGGCGCCCACTGGACGAGTTCCTTCTTACTCTTGAAACGCTTGACGGTCAGATTGCCGCGTTGCATGACGCGCTGGGCGATGCGCTCGACTCGTTCGGGGATTTTGAAAGCCCCCGCGGGCAAGTAGCAGGAGACGAAGTCCACTTCTTTTTCAAAACCGAGCGATTCGACCAGTTTCGGGTAATAATCGTAGTTGTAGTTCATCATGGTCATCATCTGGCGCTGTTCGAAGCCCTCGATTTGGATGCCGTAGCCGTCGAAGGGCGAGAGTCCCTTCGGCCCGATGAGGGTATCCAGGCCGCGAGCCCGCGCCCAGTCGAGGACGGCATCGAAAAGCGCTTTAGCTACTTCCGGGTCATCAATGCTGTCGAAGAAATAGAACTGGACTTTCCTTGTCTTGTGATATGCGTTGAAGGGCTTGTTTTCACCGGCGCAGATGCGGCCAACTACTTCATCGTCGCGAACAGCCAGGAAAAAATCAGCCTCCGAATGATGGAAAAAGGGATGCTTCTTGCGGTTGAGCGGCAGGTAGGCGTCAATATACAGCGGCGGGACCCACTGGGGGCAGTCCCGGTAGAGATCATAGTAAAATTCGACGAAACGCTTGACCTGTGACTTATTATCTGTGTCAATTTTTTCAATGGTGAGCATGGCAGTCTCCTTAGGTAAAGGGATGAATTCCTGACTATAGTATATAACACTGTTGAGAATGAAGGTAGCTTGCGATTTTTCAAACGCAGATCTATTAAAAGTTTTTTCCGCGTGATTCTGTGAAAGATGGGGACATTATGAGCGGTAATTTTTGACCGTCCAATGCCCATTTAAGGGGGTCATTTTTCCAGCTCATACTACAACTTATGGGGGCATTTGATACCCCTGGCGTGCGCCGCGGCAGGTCATTATTTGTCGTGTGAATAAGCCTCTTTTTAGGATTTTACCGGGGGAGTGAACTCTTTATAATGTTAACAGTTGCAAGGCTATCATTGTCTGGAATGTTGGTTGACCGAGCCAATACGTCAGATCAAGAGCCGCCGACTTTGGCCCTGGCAACACTCACCTCAGGGATGACCCCAATGTTCTTTATAGGTCAATACCACGATTTGATAGATGAAAAAGGCCGCTTGACGGTCCCGGCGGGTTTTCGTGAATTGCTCTCTGGCGGCGCGTTCGTCGCTCGGGGTTTTGATCGTAATTTGTGGGTGCTGACAGCCGCGGCGTTTCAGGAAATCTACCCGCGCTTCATGGCGTTGAACGTAACCGACCCATTGGCGCGTCTCCTGCTGCGCATGTTTCTCGGCAGCGCCTCTCCGCTCGAGATGGATCAAGCCGGAGGCGTTGTCGTCCCGAAAAACCTGCGCGCCTTCGCAAACCTGAACGGTGAGGCAGTTATAGTCGGACAGGGAAATTATTTTGAAATCTGGGCTCCGGCGTACTGGAAAGAGCAGGAGACTCAACTGCAGGATGTCGCGGCCAATGCGCAACGCTTTGCAAGCCTCAATCTAGCCGCAGTTTGAATCGAGCGTTTTCGAACACGGATACTCTACGAGTACGATGTGTCTCAGATTTGACTGATTGACACGGTTTTTCATAACAACAAACACTATGCCGCTGCTTCCTAATAAAATCCGGTTTTTGATGAGAGGCTACTATGAGCGAATTTGAATACATCCTGGCTACAGATTTCGACCGCGCCTGGCTGAATTTCGAGCTGGATTTACCCCTCAAGCCGGGTAAAAATGGTCAACCCAACCCATTTTATATCAACCGGCCGGAGAATCCAATCGTCGAATTGGAAGATGCCTTGTTGGCTCCCTTTTATCGTCCTCCAAAGTTCTTCTTCTCGGGGCATCGCGGGTGTGGCAAATCAACCGAACTGCTTCACCTGATGTCCAATGCAGAGATTCAGAAAAAGTACTGGCCGATCAACTTCAGCATCCGCGAGGAAGCGGACATCATTGATCTGGACTTTCGCGATGTATTGCTTGCCGTTGGCGGTCGCATGTTTCGGGATTACCGGAAAAGTGGAGGTCAATTACCCGAACAATTGCTCAAAGAGCTTAATAGTTGGAGGGGTAAAGTCGAAGAAGAGGTAAGGACAATTTCTGGCCGCCCGTTGGAATTCGAGTTTGGCGCAGCGATTGATGCCTTTTTCGTGAACGCGGGGATGAAAATGAAACTGGAACCCAAGACGCGTGCCGAATTGAGGCAGGTATTTGAAAGAGACATTACGGGTTTGATCGCCGTAATCAATAACATTGCAACGGCTATTTATAGCAAAGAGAAGCGTATTCCGCTCATCCTCATTGACGATCTGGATAAACCCAATCTGGAAGAAGCCAGAGCCATTTTCCATGATCGCCGCGAAATAATGATGCAGCCCAATTGCGCTATTGTTTATACCGTCTCGAGCGCATTATTTTACAGCAAGGATTTTGATGCGATCAGAGGTCAAGCCCATTTTCTGCCAAATATAATGTTGCATCCCCCTCAAGCACCAGATCAACGGGATCAAGCGGGATATGATACTTTGCAGCGCTTTGTAGAAGTAAGAATGGCCGCCAATCTTATGAATTACCTGGCATTAGAAGACGCAATTACTTATAGTGGGGGTGTATTTCGGGAGCTGGCCCGAATTATGCGCACGGCTATCGGTCGCGCCCGGCGACGCAAGGCTGGTAAAGTAGAGAGCAGCGATGTTGAAGCGGCAACTACGGAGATCCGTAACGAATACCGGCGCATTTTGGATAAGGAAGACATCGAACTATTGAAAAAAGTCAACGAAAATAACCGCCTCGAATACAACGATCGGCTGAGGCCATTATTGCAACTATTAGCGTTGCTGGAATATAGAAATGGCGAAAACTGGTGTGACGTTCACCCCGTTCTGAGGAAAGTGCTCAATGAATAAGACACATCAAGATATTCAATTTGTCAGCCGCGATATTGAGCCTTTCGAGGATCGCGTTGATATCCTTTTTAGAGAGCTGGAGCTGGCTATTAAGTGGGAACGGCCGTCTATTTTGTTGGCGATTTACAGCTCAGAATATGTCTGCACAGATGCCAAAACCGCATTGAAGGACAAATTGGTTGACATGGTGCAGTACGTTCATCATATCCAGGTTGGGAATGATGAAAAATCGGATATTCCCTTATTCCTTTCAGAGATTGCCGACCTTGACAAAGGTGTTTTCTTTATTGAGGGTTTGAGATGGGGAGGCGGAAAGGAAGGGACTCGAGCCTATCGCGCGCTCAATATTGGCCGGGAATACTTTATTGACCAGCGCATCCGGGTTGTTTTTTGGTTGACAGAGAATGAAGCGAACGACTTGGCCCGTTACGCCCCTGATTTTTGGTCTTATCGTCACCGGGTGGTTGAGTTCGTCGATTCCCCATCTTTTGAACGGATATCAGCGCGCGCATTAGTGTCAACCTGGCAAGGGATTGGAGAATACGCGGATGGCCTCGAAGATATTGATGCGGGAATTGCCTTGCGGGATGTCATGTTGCGCGATTTGCCGGCAGGGGATGAATCGACCGCCAGCCGTGCAAATCTGTTATTTTCGTTGGGAATATTGCATTGGAGGCGAGGTGACTTTGAAAAAGCTGCCCAGTTCCTACACACAACCCTCGAGATAGCCGAAAAAATACAAGACAGGTGGTTTGAAGCTGTATGTTTAAATGCTGACGCCCTGGTGAAAACTGCACTCGGCAGAATGAATGAAGCCATTGGGTCATTGAAACAAGCCACTCGCCTCTCGTCTGACCAAACATTCCACTGGAATAACCTGGGTAATCTTTATAGCCAGCTTGATCGTCAGGATGAGGCCAAGTCAGCTCTCGAAAAAGCGATTGAACTCAACCCCTTGGATGCCGTCAGTTGGAATGGGCTGGGAAATGTATTTCAAAAATTAGGGCGCAGCGAGGATGCAATTGCCACATACCAAAAAGCGATTGAATTGGCGCCCACCTGTGCATACCCCTGGATTGGCTTGGGGGATGTATTCGCAAGTTTAGAACGCAACGAGGTTGCTATTGTAACTTATCAAAAAGCGATCGAGATCAATGCGCGTATCATTCATCCGTGGATCCGTTTAGGGAATCTCTTGGAAAAACAAGGACGCAGCCAGGAAGCCATCCAAGCTTATCAGAAGGCATTTGAGATTGACCCCAATAATGCGCAGATTTGGAACGAGCAGGGGAATGTATACCTCAACGCCGGCGCTTTCGATGAGGCGATTAACGCTTACCACAAGGCCATCGAGTTAGATTGTGGGTTCGGTTGGCCGTACAGCAATTTGGCTTTGGCGTACTCACATACTGGAAAACACAAAGAAGCAATTCCACTGTACCAAAAAAGCATAGAATTATTCAGCAGCAACAAGGATAAAGCCAGCGCGTGGAATAGACTCGGTAAAACCCACCAACAACTGCACGACTCCGACAGCGCCATCGCAGCCTATCAAAGAGCCGTCGAGCTTGATCCAAACAACGCCAGCTTCAAGAATGATCTGGAAGAAATTCACAACGACCTAGGCCATGCTGACGAGGTTTTGGCCACAGACCAAAGGAATGCCATCGCGGTAGATCAAAGAACGGTCGAGCCTGGTAAACTAAACCCAAACCAGGTTTTGTTCACGACCGAACAAGGCATAAGATATAATGGCGCGGGTTATACGGACGAGTCTGCTTATCAAAGAGTTATTGAA
Source organism: Chloroflexus sp. (assembly GCA_020723995.1). Taxonomy (GTDB): domain Bacteria; phylum Chloroflexota; class Anaerolineae; order Anaerolineales; family Villigracilaceae; genus CG2-30-58-95. The sequence goes on along the minus strand of DYHT01000028.1, from coordinate 1,269 downwards.
AGAAACTCGCACAATGACTACGGCCATGCCATCCTGGCCTATCAAAGGGCTGTCGAATTTGTTGTGCTGGATCCAGGTAATACTTCGTTCAGAGATAATCACGATGGATTTCACAGTGACCTGGACTATCTGGGTGAGGTAAACGCAACTGATAAAGGGGATGCCTTTGTAGAATCTCACCGCGACGTTGAACTTGATCACGACCATCGTTTTGCCTGGATTGACTTTGGTGAACTGCATTATGATATCCAAAGCGCCAAGGAAATCGCTCCTGCCAAAGAGGATGTCAATGCAGCAGATCAGGGAGAGGTCGGGTTTTTCCCAGACCAGACCCCAGTCGGGAATGAGGCGGATGAAATCCAGCATGATACAGAGGCTGTGGAAGTCGCTATCCCTACGGATAAAGAGGATGCCCGCCCAGCAGTCGCCAGTCCCACAGAGTCCAGCCCTGACCCGGTCTCTTTCCAGAACGATCCAGGCGGAAATCAAGAGGATCTGAACCAAAACGCTGAGGCGATCGCGGTTTATAAAAAAGTAACAGAGATTAACCCCATGAACGCGCGTGCATGGCACACGCTGGGAAATCTCTACAGGACTTCAGGACGCTATCCCGATGCCGCAGCAGCATTCGAACGGGCCGTTGCTCTTGAACCTGACAAGGAAGTGTTTCATTACCACTTGGGCCTTGTGTGTGCAGCTCAAAAACACTACGACGATGCCATTCGTGCATTTCTAAAAGTCGTCGAATTGAATCCCGGATACAACCTTGCCCATTGCACCCTGGCGGGATATTATCGCCGCTTGGGCCAGGAGAGCGAAGCCAAGAAACACATTACACTCGCCCTGCCGACGATGAAGGATGAAACGGAATATAATCGGGCATGCTTCGAGGCGGTCTGCGGGAACGCTGAGCAAGCTTTAGTGCTGCTCAAAGAGGCGCTAGAGAAAAAGCAAACGAGTGTAGAATGGGTGCGCCGCGACCCCGATTTCGATTTCATCCGTGACGACCCGCGCTTCAATGCGCTGGTGGGCGCGAAATAACATTCCATTCTTGGAATTCCAGAAATGGGGTGTGAGCGGGAATACATCCACGCACACCCCATTTTTCTGTTATCCGTAACCCCCCGCTCCCCAGTTTATCGAGATGATGTTGCATGAGGTGCCGCCTACTCTCAGGGAGGAAAACCATCAAAGAACAGGATTATTTATATTACAGCTTGGATTCAACTTGTAAGTGCAACAAAAGCGGTTGAAGGAGAGGTAAGCTGA
>DYHT01000082.1 GCA_020723995.1 Chloroflexus sp. | reverse complement strand
CGCGGTCGGCGTAGTTTCCACAGGGTAATACTATACAGCGAAGGAGAGCGCCTGCCATGAGTATAACCGAAATTGGTGTCAAATCCAAACGCCGCAATCGCATACTTGGAGAGTACACCGGAAGCCTATCAAGCCAGATATGCCCAAGGCGAAGGCATCCCAGCGATTATCCGTCGCGTGGAAATCGCGGATAGTCTGGATACGTTGTCTGGAATGCGAGGCGGTTTTCACGGTCTTGCCTTCGTTTGTCGTGCGCTACAAACGCTACGATACGGATGCACTGGAGAAATTCATGACGATGCTATTCATCCTCTCTCACATCCATGGCGCCACCGTGGATGGCTGGCATCCGGCTCAAGACGCCCTCAAGCTGGCATTTCCAGGTCTGACGCTTCAGGAGTGTCTGTTCCATGCCACCCACAAACTCGGTTTGCATCTGGCCACCTACAAACGTCAACGCAAAGCTGCCGGGCAGCCTCTTTCAGAACAGGAAGAAGAGTGCCTCTTGAACTGGCTGGCGCCGCTTTGGCCGGTATCTCGTGGATGCAGTTGGTCAACCTGGTGCTGTGCGCTTGGCCCACGATAGCCCTTGCCGCTCTCGCCTTATCTGGAAGCACATAGCGCGGCCTCCAGCCGCAACCAAAAGAATCCACGAAGGACACGAAGTTTCACGAAGGATTCTTAGTGTTCCTTCGTGAAACTTCGTGGATCAGAATCTTCGCGGTCGGCGTAGTTTCCACAGGGTAATACTATAATTCGGAGACTATGTCTGGATATGAACCAACACGGCTTGGAATTCATCAATGGTGGTAATTCAATGATCGCCAGAAAAATCTCTTGTGATACACTATCGTTAAAAGGTGATTCCTATGCACTCCGCCACTGCCATCTCATTTCCAAATATTGCTTTCATCAAGTATTGGGGTAACCGAGACGAGTGCCTGCGCCTGCCTGCTAATGGTTCGATCTCCATGAATCTGGAGGGGCTGGAGACGCATACCAAAGTAACGTGGGATAAGTTACGAGTAACGAGCAACGGGTTGCCGGGTATAGATTCGCTGACCATCAATGGCCAGAGCATCACCGGTGCTGGGTTGCAGCGCGTTGCGGCTTTTCTTGACCTTATCCGCCAGATGGCCGAGATAAAAGCTCGCGCGGCAGTCGTCAGCCAGAACAACTTTCCCGCCGGCGCGGGGATCGCCTCCTCGGCCTCGGCCTTCGCCTCGTTGGCCTTGGCTGCCACAAAAGCCGCCGGGCTCGACCTTTCCGAGGTTGAACTCTCGTGCCTGGCGCGGCGCGGCTCCGGTTCAGCCTGCCGCTCGATTCCGGGCGGGTTCGTCGAATGGCATCCCGGTGCGGGCGATAACGATTCCTTCGCCGTATCCATCGCCCCGCCCGAATACTGGCCGTTGGCTGATTGCATCGCGGTTGTCAGCGCCAAGCACAAAACGACCGGTTCCACCCAGGGCCACGCGCTGGCCGGCAGCAGCCGGCTGCAAGCCGCCCGCCTGGACGACGCTCCGCGCCGTCTGGATATCTGCCGCCGCGCCATCTTGAGCCGCGATCTCGAGGCCTTTGCTCAAATTGTGGAATTGGACTCAAACTTGCTGCACGCCGTGATGATGACATCCAACCCGCCGCTTTTCTACTGGCAACCCGCCACGCTGACCGTCATGCAGGCGGTGCGCACCTGGCGCGCGGCCGGGCTGCCGGTCTGTTACACAATAGACGCCGGACCAAACGTGCACGTGATAACGGAAGCGGTCGAGGCAGCGCGTGTGGCCGATTTAGTGGGCAGCATACCAGGGGTCCAGAAAGTGCTCGTTGCGCCTGTGGGGGGGCCGGCAAAGCTGGTCGAGTAACTTAACCGCGAAAGACGCGAAGTCCGCGAAGTTCTGTCAACGAATATCCAACGAACACCTGCCCCACCGCAGGTGCGGGTAAACGAATGACGATACAATCGCGGTCAATTCGTTTATTCGTTTCGCCATTCGTTGACAGCAATGGTTGAGCAGTTGCCAAAAAAGGATATAATCGCCCTTGCCACGCCGAACCTGGCGCGGTTAACATTGCGCGAAAAATTAGTTGATGTAGGGCGGGTATCTTACCCGCCATATCTGGCGGCAGGCTTCGCCGTGAGCTCAGCCGAACGGTAAGAAACCTGCCCTACGCGAGTTTATTATTTACGAGGTGTATATGATCAATACAGGTTTCCTGGGCGGATTGATCTTCGTGCTGGTCTTCGCCGGCATGATCATCATCCACGAGTTAGGCCATTTTATCGCCGCGCGCCTGCTGAGGATTGAAGTCGAAGAATTTGGCATCGGCTTTCCTCCCCGCATCCTGACGCTGTTTACCTGGAAAGGCACCAAATTCAGCCTCAACTGGATCCCGCTGGGCGGATTCAACCGCATCAAAGGCGAGGACGACCCAACCATCGCGGGGGGAATAGCTGCCGCTGCCCCCTGGAAACGGCTGGTTGTGCTGTTGGCTGGCGCCACCATGAACCTGCTGACGGCGGTACTGGCATACAGCCTGCTCTTCTATCAGGTCGGCGTACCCAATACCCATACAGTGGCCATCGCCGAAGTCTCCCCAGGATCGCCGGCCGAAAAAGCCGGCATTCTAAGCGGTGATTTTGTCCTGGCTGCTGCTGGGGAGAACATTGATAGCGTAACTGAACTACAGGCAATTATCCGCGCCCACCTTGACGAGTCGCTCATCCTCCGCCTCAGGCGTGGCGACCAGCAAATCGAGATCAGTGTGACCCCCTTATCCAGCCGCACGAAAAAGCAGGGCGCTATAGGAGTTTTATTGGGGAATCCACTCCGCCCGGTGGGTAACTGGTTCGAGACAGTCCCCTACAGTTTTCAGGCCACCTACGGCACCGCCCGCGAGCTGCTGGCGCTGCCCGGTCAAATTATCGCCGGCGCGATCCAGCCACAGGAAGCGCAATTGGCCGGACCGCGCAGCATATGGAACCTTTTCCAACAATCCGTCTCGCGGGATGTCGAAAGCCGCGAGCCCTCTGCACAAAACGAGGGCCAGCGCCCGACGAATTACACCCTGTTCACCATCATCTCGCTCACCATCTCGCTGGGCATCCTGAACCTGCTGCCGATCCCAGCCCTGGATGGCGGGCGGATCTTTTTCACATTGCCAGAGATTTTATTCCGGCGGCGCCTCCCACCCAAGTTCGAGGCTGTCATTCATGGCGTCGGTTTTATCGTCCTTCTATCCCTGCTCGGGTATTTCTACATACTTGATTTTATCCGCCCGGTGACGATCAATTTGCCATAACAGGTGACAGTCACTCTCACTTGGCATAGAAGATTACAATATGACCAAGAAGATCACTTTCCAAACCATTCTCGATGCACTGCTGGATGAATCCAAGCCCTTCCCGCCGCGTTTCCTGTATCACTTCTCGGACATCGAGCCTGGACAACTGAGCCGGTTGCTAAAAACCTGGCCCCAGGTCTCGGTCACCCGTCAGCGCGCCCTGCTTGAAGATATGAAGGAGTTGGCCGAAAATGACACCCTGTTCTCCTTCGAGGATCTGGCGCGTGCTCTGCTGGCAGATCCCGACCCGCAGGTGCGCATCCTGGCCTTACGTCTGCTTTGGGAATGTGATGACACCAAGCTGGCGCCGACTTTTCTCGGGATACTGCTCGAAGACAGTGACTTCAACGTCCGCGCCGCAGCCGCCACCGCCCTGGGCCTGTTCGTCTATCTGGGTGAGTTAGAAGAGATTCCCGCCCAAATCCATCAGCGGGTGGAGCATAACCTGCTGGCAGTGGCGCGTTCCAACGACCAGAGCCTGGTGCGGCGGCGCGCCCTGGAAGCGCTGGGCAGTTCCTCGCGGCCGGAGGTCGCCGACTTGATCGCAACTGCCTATCAAGAAAAGGAAGCCGATTGGAAGGCGAGCGCCCTGTTTGCCATCGGCCGCTCTTTGAACGAACGCTGGGAGAAGCAGGTGCTTTCCAGTCTGCGCAACCAGAACAAAGTCATTCTCCTGGAAGCCATTCGCGCCGCCGGAGAGTTAGCGCTCGCCTCCGCCCGGCCAATCCTGCTCGACCTGCTGGCCGACGAAGAGGATGTGGAGACTCAGCACGAGATCATCTGGGTGCTGACCAAAATCGGCGGCGAAGGCGTCCGTGACCAGCTAGAGGAGCTGCTGGAAATGGCGGAAGACGACGAGGAAGCCGAATTCATCGAAGAGGCGCTGGAAAACCTGGACTTCACCGAAGATATCAGCGGATTCGAGCTGTTTAACATCGAGGACAAATAAATGAAAATCATTATGGCCAGGGATGCCCGTGACTGATCTTTTACAAACCTTCTCGAACAACCTCCTCCCCATTCTTCTCATCAGCGGATCAGGCTTCCTGCTTGGAAAATACCTCAAGGTGGAACCCCGTCCATTAGGCCGGGTCACCTTTTATATCCTGAGTCCGGTGCTGGTATTCAACCTGCTCACCCAGAACCAGCTTTCGCCCGACCAGATTGGCCTGATGATGGGCTATTCTACAACAGTCAATTTCCTGGTGGCCGCTCTCGCTTATTTGACGGGACGTATCTTTCGCCTCGACCGCACCGCGCTGACCATCGTGGTTCTGACCACCATGTTCTCCAATTCCGGTAATTACGGCTTACCGCTGGTCGCATTTGCCTTTGGCCAGCGAGCGCTGGCTTATGCCGGTGTCTTTTTTGTGACCAATGCCATCCTGCTTAATACAGTTGGTGTGCTGATCGCCTCGCTAGGGCACATGAACATTAAAGATAGTCTCCTTGGCCTATTGAAAGTGCCGGGCATCTACGCTGTTCTGGCCGCTATTATCATGATACGCATGGGCTGGCGACTGCCGATCCCGCTGGAACGGAGCGTCACCCTGGCAGCCAACGGCGCCATCCCGGTCATGCTTGTCCTGCTAGGATTAGAATTGCAGCGTATCGTCTGGAGTAAGAATATCCGCGCCCTGGGGATCAGTACTGTCTTCCGCTTGCTCGTCGGGCCGTTTATCGGTTTGGGACTGAGCGCACTGTTTGGGTTGACTGGTGCCGGCCGCCAGGCCGGCGTCACCGGATCCGCCATGCCGAGCGCGGTGCTGACCACCGTGCTGGCGAGCGAATACAAGCTGGACTCCTCGCTGGTGACCGCCATCATCTTCACCAGTACCCTGCTCAGTCCGTTGACCCTGACCCCGCTCCTGCTCTACCTAGGGAGGTAACTTGTGCCGCGTTCTCTGCCTTATCGCTACGGTTTTGATCACGCTTGGGTCCAGCCAACCGGCCCAGGCGCAGTCCACCGTCACGATATCCGAGATCCGGGTGGATTACAGCTTCGGGGAACAAATCACCTTCACGGCGCGCATCCAGTCTCAATCCATCATCCAGGAAGCCATGATCGCCTTCCAGGTGCAAGGCGACTCCAATACCCGCGTTGCGCCGCTCCAAATCGGAGCGGATGGGATGACCAGCTACCAGTACCCGGTC
>DYHT01000081.1 GCA_020723995.1 Chloroflexus sp. | reverse complement strand
CTTTCATTTGAGAGTGGTGTCGCCAAACGTGTAGCACCACGCAACGGCGGACGAAGGGAAAGCGACTTCACCGAAAAGTGACTTGCGAAAGGAAGACGACGTGGGCGTGAATTCAAACCGCCGTTGTCGTGGTGCGCGTGTTATATGCCGTTTTTTGTCGCCAATTCTCGCTTTGCTCCGACGAAAGCGGCTTCTTCTAGTTCGACTCGCTCTTGGATAATATGCGTCAACCAGTCTTCAATGCTCCTCCGCCGATGCAAATGAGCGAGGAAAGCCGCGCGAGCAGCAAGTTCAGCAGGAATGACTACAGATGCCGATTTCTTTCGACGTACACGAATCGGTTTTTCCCACGCCGAATCGTCGTCGGCTTGTGCCACTACGATATTGTTAATTTCCACTTGGGATAGTTTTCTTTTCATCGTTACTCCCGTTCTCAAACGTCCCACCCCGTAATGATACGTACGACACGCCCTGGCTTGAGTTGAAAGATAACCTTGAGTCTGCGTCCGCCAATTGTGTTTCCAATCAGTTGATATCGGTCACGATAGGACTTGTTCCGACGCACCTCAAAGTCAGAGAAGAAACATTCCACTGCTTCATCAAAGGTAACGTGGTGCACGGCAAGTTCATCTCGTTCAAAGTCATACTCAAAATCATACGGGGTAAAACGGTGCCAATCAACCACAGAAGATTATACTCCTCTTGGGTATCCCGACAAGATGGGGCAAAGACAAATGGCGTATAACGCCGTAGCACGCCGCCACGCCCCGACGCGCCTCACGAAATAGCGACAAGATTCAACTGTGCCAACCGACAATGCCAAAAAGCCGCGCTGTGGGCGTGGTCGGCGTGCGCGTGTTCTGCGTTCGTGCATCTTGTGGACTTATCCAAATACGTGGTCGTATTCTGCGTGTGTCCCAATCCAGAACCAGAGTAGTCCCTCTTGAATCTCTACCGCCACTGCGCGATACTTGAGGCCGACCCTCACCGACCAATACCTGCCCACTTTTTTGAGTTGTAACGAGGGATGTCGCGGATTCGTCTTGAGCAGTTTGTAATTCTTGTCTGCCAATTCCTGAATGGGTGCTGGCAACTCGTCATACAATTCCCAAAACGAGGGCGAGGTGAAGTGCCTCATAGTTCTCTGTACTTGCCTGCACGGAATTCCGCGATGGCTTGATTCGCCAGTTTGTCGAGTTTTCCAGACTTGGCGTCTTCTTCAAATTGCCTGTCCCATATCTTGGCGTCAAATTCCTCGAACCACTGTCGAAAGCGGGCAAGTTCTTTTGGCGGCAACTGAGAGACCGCTTGTTCAATTTCCAGAACCGCACTCATAGTAGAATCCTCCTTTATGTCTGATTTGCGAATGTGTCGCCACGCTCGGATTCGAACGGCATGACGGGAAACGTCTCAGCACGACGACCACGCCCGACGCGCCCCGCGAAATGAAAGTACCTTCCAACTGTGCCGACCGACAATGCCAGAAAGCCGCGGGAGTTTATCCTGAGCCGAAGCCTTGAGCGAAGCGAAGGGGCAGGCGAAGGATGGCGTGGTCGGCGTGCGTGTGTTTCCTGCCGTCTCGTTATGCGCTCAACAAGGTGGCAACGGAAATGTCTTCGTCTACGTCTTCCCAGTGAATCCCGATACCCCTTGCGATGAGTCGCCAATTCTTACGTTGCCTTGACGTTGCGTCGCGTAGACGTGGAAACCATTCCAGCGGCGCGGATACTTCGCGCCCGTCGGAGAGGGCAACAATTAGCGCGTCATCAGTAAAGCGGACATTGAGCGCTAGAACAGCAGTGGGACTAACGACGCTTAAGGTGTTCATACCATTTCTCCAAAAAGAAATCAGCGTGTTCCTCGACCAGCCTTCTGACTTGACCGAGTTCCTTTGAGTTGTAGCCAACTGCCCAAGCCAGAGTTACAGGACGTAACCACAACTTGGCGGCGTTCTCGGCAGATTCAACGTGGATGTGGGGTGGTTCGTTGTCTTCTCTGCTGAAAAAGAAGAAACGATATCGTCCAATTCTCAGAACAGTGGGCATAGGTTTGCTCTCTCGTATTATATTCAACTACTTGGGAATAGCCAGCGTTCAAGTCGGGTATAGACTTGGGGGTGCAACGGAGATGGCAGGAAACGCCGCAGCACGCCGACCATCCTTCGGCTACGCTCAGGACAGGCTGCCCGAAGCCGCGCGCGAAACGAAGACAAGTTCAACTGTGCCAACTGACACTGCCAGAAAACCGCGGGAGTTTATCCTGAGCGAAGCGAAGGATGGCGTGGTCGGCGTGCGTGTGTTTCCTGACGTGCTCTTCGTTATCACTGTCCTCGAAGTACTTGTTTTATGCTTGCGTCAAGCGGGTCTACTTCGATAATCAAATCACCGCCGCGACGCCCCACGTAATCTCTCGGTCCGTAGTTTACTCGCCAAAGCAAAGTGCCGTTGGAAATATGTTGAGTGATGGTGATGAGACTCTGAATCACGTCCACGCCTAATTCACGCGCACGCTTGTTTGCCGTTGCCATGGTGCGCGCCAGTGATACGGCAACATGGTCTTGAAGCACTTCGGCTGTTAATGTGGCGGCCATAGAAACTCTCCTTCATCCTGCTATGTCTCGTCGATTTCCGATTTCGCTCACCTGTCCGTTCGGTGTGATAAGATAAACCTTATCGGTCGAGATGACCAACTCACCCACATAAAACGCACCTTTCAAATCGGGGTCATCTCGAACAGCGCGCTTGTCTGTTTCGCTTGGCTCTTGAAGATAATCGCTCCCAGTGTTGGGATGGGTGTGAAAAGAGGCAACAATATCTTTGCTGCCGATTCTGCAATTTGGGCGGGGCGGAAGGATGATAGTATCCTGTGCGCCCTTGGGCCAGCGCGCTACGCTCAAGTTACCTGTTGCGTCTCGCAAAATGAATCCGCCTTCTTCATGCCCTCCACTCACTCCAGGTTGTGATTCTTGCCATGCCTGCTTGAGTGCAGCGCGCACGGCAAGGTCATTCAGAATGAGAATTTGGCGTCGAGTCATTGATATTCTCGGGTCGTAGCACCGCACCTTCAAACGCGCATGTCAGGAAACGCCGGAGCACGACGACCATCCTTCGGCTACGCTCAGGACAGGCTGCCCGAAGCCACGCGCGAAATGAAGACACCTTCCAACTGTGCCGACCGACAATGCCAGAAAGCCGCGGGAGTTTATCCTGAGCCGAAGCCTTGAGCGAAGCGAAGGGGCAGGCGAAGGATGGCGTGGTCGGCGTGCGTGTGTTTGGCGGCGTTCATTCCGTCAGGGTTGAACTATTTCAAACCAAATAGTTGGCGGAGTCGGTCGTTGACCTGCGCTTGCATCGCAGGTGACAATGTGCCAAGTTCACGCCGAAGTAGCGATTGTGTGGCTGTCATCAAGCGATGCAACTGAAGCGTGGATGAAACGCGCAACCCCGTTGAGGCAAAATCAGCGTTGCTTGAGTCAATGACCAAATCAGTTTCCAATGGACTGTCTGGAATGCGGCTGGTTATGAAAGCCAGAATTACATGATTGTGTGGTCCGATTGGGTTGGTAAGGCACACCGCTGGACGAACCTTGCTACTGGAGAGGTCATCGAAAGGAAATGGGACGAGAACGACTTTATACTTCGCCATGGAATGGTCTCCCATCCGCCAGCGAGTAGATGTCTTCTTCTGCGTCCTTCAGGAAGTCGAAGGCGGGATTGCGAGCCGCTGCATGCAACCACTCTGTTTCATTCCACTCATCAACGAGTGAATAAAGAACGATAACGCGCACTCGCTTGGGGCCAGGGATAGGGAGTAAATCGTCTAGTCGGAGTTGACGTTGCTCATCAACCGTTCCTGTCAGTTCTATTGCAATCATTGTGCTTTCCATCGGTCATTACCTCCTTTGGACTGATAACTACACCCATTGTCTGTCTACCATTATACTCAAGTCAGCGATGTCGCACACCTGAGAAGTGAAAACTATGAGGGGGACGACGCGCTCGCGTTGACGGGTTTTCGGTTTTGAATGGAATGTCGCCAAACGCTGGAGTTTGCAGACGCGCACTTTCACGCGGCTACAGTTTCAAATGCAACTTGCAAGTGTGCGGGCTTGGAAACAAAAAAATTCAACTTCTCAAACCCGATGACTTGTCCTGACTTGTCCTTCATAAGGACTATCTCATCGCCTGTTTCTTCGGCGACATATTCATCTTGCGGGTTGCCAAACCAAACCGTGAGTGTATTCCCTACTTGGTCGTAATATACCTTTACTTCGGCCATATTCGCCTTCCTTCCTTTATCGCGTCGGTCGGATAAGTGGTAATCAAGAACCCTTCGCCATTGAGTCGTTTTGTCACTGCACAGACCCACCGCCCGATACGTTCAGGCTTGTAGAACAAATACACGTTCGGGTCACTCTTGCTCACGCGAATCTCATTTGGATTCTTTAGTGTTTCTTGCACATCGTCTTCGCGTCCCGCCATTACTGGATGTTTGACTGTGATAATCAACTCCCAGTACGTACGTGTTACGCGCACGCGAAAGCCGAGTGGTGTGAGAACTTCAAAAAGCAAATCGCCTGTCAGTGTGTCTTCAGTCATATTCTTTCCCTATTCTATCCCAATTCATCCTTCGCGGAAAGTGCCGCGTCGCATTTCAAAAGGCGTGTCTGCAAACGCTGTAGCACGCCGCAACGGCACGCTTGATGAGAAAGCAACTTTGCTTTTAACCGACCAACCGCGCTAAAAAGCCATGCGCGTGCCGTTGTCGGGGGGCGTGTGTTTGCGGGCGTTCTATCGGTTCTTCTTCTCAACGATGTGAGCGCGCAGCCAATCGGTGAAGTCATCGCGCCCTAATTCCCCCGATGCGACCTGAAGGATGATTTTCTCTTGCTCATCCACAGTTGCCTCAATTTCAAAGCCATTCAAGACAAGAAATGTTTCCATTGCCGCGTGACCAGTGCGTTTGTTGCCATCCACAAAGGGATGATTCTTGATCATGGAAAAACCCAGAGCCGCTGCTTTCTCCACAATCGTCGGGTAGAGTTCCTCCCCGCCAAACGTCATGCGAGGTTGGGCTATCGCCGATTACAACGCGTTCAAATCGCGAATGCCCACCGAGCCGCCAGATTGCTCTATTACCCGCTCATACAGTTCGAGTACTTCGCTGAGCGTGAGATAGCGCATTACGCTAACCGCCGAAAAAGTTCAGTGTTCTTCTTGAGTACATAGTCTACGGCGCGTCGAAATGCCTCTTCGGGTCGTGTAAGCAATTCTTCAATGCTTACCCGCACCAATTCCTCTGGCGAAACCTTCAAGTGAGTGGCTGTCTCTTTCAATTTCAGGAAACGCTCATTGGGAAGAGTTATCGTGATGGTTTCCATATCAACCTCCGCTTATGAGTATGTTATCGAATGCAAAGGAATGTCCGCAAACGCCGGAGCACGACGACCATCCTTCGGCTACGCTCAGGACAGGCTGCCCGAAGCCGAACGCGATGTTCGCCGCCGAATTACGGGAGGAACATCACTTCAATTCGTGACGCGT
>DYHT01000027.1 GCA_020723995.1 Chloroflexus sp. | reverse complement strand
CGGATTTTTTATGGTTTTTCCGTGTGCGTCCGCCTGTCCTGGCGGGCTAGGCCAGGGTGAAATCCGCGTAATCCGTGTCCAAAAAATGACTGCGTCTTCCCGACCACGTTTAGATGTGGTGCTACCAATTTTCAAAATGACCAATAAAAAAGCGAGATTACTCTCGCCCTTACACGTCTAAACGATAGCCCACGCCTCGCACAGTTTTCAACAATTTCGGGTTCTTGGGGTCGGCCTCGATTGCCCGTCGCAGCCAGGAGACGTGCACGTCCAGCGTGCGCATGTCATCCGTGTAATCCGTCTCCCAGACTTGCGAGAAGAGCGCTTTCCGCTCGACCACCTCGCCGCGATGCTCGAGCAGTATCTTCAATAACCGCATCAAGCGCGGCGTCAAACGGGTTTGTTTCCCAAAACAACGAACAGTGCGGCTTTCTAAATCCAGCCGGATCAGACCGGCGTGGATGCTGTTTTTACCGTCCCCGGGCAGTAAGTGGTGAATGCGGTTGACCAGTTTCTGGATTGTGAACGGCAGCGACAAGACCACATTTGCGTTTGCATTGTTACTTTCCCGGTCGGGGGTAATAATCAGGAGGATGGGTAAGATTTGCGTCTTCTCGCGCAGCGACTGGCAAATGCGTTTGCCGCTGGTGCGCAAAGAGGCGGCGTTGATCACCACCACGTCGGGGTAGAAACTGCTTTCCAGGCGCGCGAAAGCTTGGCTGCCACTGGAAACCAGTTCAACCTCGAAACCTTTTCTGCGCAGGGCTGAAGCAAAAGCAGGATGGTCTGCGTGCTTACCCTCTATGACTAGGAGCGTTGCACTAAACATTGTAACGGTGGAGGTAAACTGAACTAGACAACGATACTAGTCATTATACTCCAATCTTAAATATGTCAAGTCGTTTTTGGGCTTTGATAATTTTACAAGAAAACCTGACCTTCCCACCTGCCGTCAGGTCTGGTAAAATCAGCCGCCGGAGCGTTGTACCCTTCGCTCCATAAATCTATCCCAGAAAGGGCTTGAAAAATGAAAGTACTGCTCGTTAAGGACGTTTACAAATTAGGTCATGCAGGGGATGTCAAACGCGTCGCGGATGGTTATGGCCGCAATTTTCTGCTCCCACAGGGACTGGCCGTATTAGCCACGCCAGGCGCGCTGAAGCAATCCGAGAAAATCCGCCAGAAAGCTGCCGAACAGCGTGCCATCTTGAACGAAGAGATGGGCGTGATTGCCGGGCATTTGATGGGTCTGGAACTGACTTTCGCCGCCCGGACCGGTGAAACTGGCAAACTTTACGGCTCGATCACCCCGCAAGACCTGGCGGACGCTATCCAGAAGAAAACCGGCTACGCCATCAAGCGCCAGCAACTTGACATGCAACCTCTGCGCACACTCGGCGAACACACAATCCGTATTCGCCTGACGATGGATTTGATCCCAGAGATCAAAGTGACAGTCTACCGGGAAGGTGAAGCGGGGCATAATAGCCTGCCGGTCGCACATGCGCCTGAACTCGCCAAGGGCAAGCCCGTCGCGGCCAGGAGCGAAGCGGACACCGGCGAGAGCGCCGAACCCGCAGCCGAAGCCGAAGCTTAATTTTCTGAAGAAAGTCAACATTCAAACATCACCGGTCAAACCAGCCAGGGGAACCGGTGATGTTCTATTCTACGAACATGACAGAATCAATTGGCCAGCAACTCAAGAAAGCCCGCCAGGCGCGTAACCTGACCATCGCCCAAGTCACTCAGGTCACACGCATCCGCGCCCATCATATTGAGGCAATGGAGACAGATAACTTCGATGCGCTGCCCTCGCCCGTTCAGGCGCGTGGCTTTTTACGACTCTATGCAGATTACCTCGGCCTTACGCTGGATGAATTGATCGCCAACCAGCGTGCTGGAAGTGCGGAATTTGCGCCTCAACTGACGGAAACGGCAGCTACTGCTGTTGAGACCGAAGCGCCCGAAACTGAACCTGAACCTTTCGAGGCAGAACTGGCGGAAGTAGAGCCTGACCCTGAAGTTGAATCTACAGATTCCGAGACTTCTGGATCCGTCCCGGCTGCGCCTCCACCTTCGCAGACGATATTCATCGCCATCGGCGAGCAATTGCGCCAACACCGCTCCACGCTTGGCCTGACGCTCGACGAAGTGGAGCGCCACACTCACGTCCGCAAGCATTATTTGCAAGCGTTGGAAGACGGTAATTTCGAGCATCTGCCGACCTCGGTCCAGGCGCGCGGTATGTTGAATAACTACGCCCACTTCCTGGATTTGCAGGTGGATGCCATCCTGCTGCGCTTCGCCGAAGGTTTGCAGGCTCAACGCCTCGAACGCCAGCCCCAGCCGGTTGACAAACCGCAGCGCGCCCAACTCAACAACCACATTCCAGCCTCATATCAACGCTTTCTCTCCCCTGACTTGATTTTCGGCGGCGGACTAATCCTGCTCTTGCTCGTCTTCGCCGTGTGGGGCACGAGCCGGGTGATCATTTTACGCGCCGCTCCCAAGCCCGAAGCCACCGCGCCCTCGATCTCAGACGTGCTGCTGGCCTCGCCGACCCCCGGCACCGAAACGGTCGAGGCCGCCCAAACCAGCGCGTTCCTAACGCCCCTCCCTGCCAGCGGACAGACCACTGCCATTGCCCTCCCAACCACGATTCCCGGACATGTACAGGTTGTCGTGATAGCCCTTGAGCGGGTCTGGGTGCGTGTCACGGTGGATGGCAAAATAAAACTGGAAGACCGGCTTCTCGCCGGCAGCGCCTATCCATTCGATGGGAAGGATCAAATCGAGGTATTGACCGGAGATGGTTCCGCTGTGCAGATCATCTACAACCAGGCTGACCTGGGCGTGATGGGCACCTTTGGTGAAGTCGTCAACCGCATCTATACTCCCAAGAACATCTTGAACCCCACGCCGACGCCGACACCCACCTCAACAGCCACGCCGCGCTTCACACTAACGCCATCCAAAACGCCAACCCCCATCTATTCGCCCACGCCAACATTACGGCCATAGATATGATTCAAAAAACTTTCCATGTAACCTCCCTCGGATGTGCAAAGAACTCTGTCGACTCCGACTCGATGACCCAACTGTTGGGACAGGATGGTTACCGCCTGGTAAAAACCCCTCAGCAGGCCAGCGTGTTGATTGTCAACACGTGTGGCTTTATCAACCCGGCGCGCCAGGAATCATTCGCCGAGCTGCGCGCCCTGGCTGAAACCAAACGCCCGGACCAGATCCTGATCGCAGCCGGCTGCCTGACCCAACGCTATGGGAGCGAGGTTGCAAAGCAGGTGCCTGGCATTGACGGCATCCTGGGTACCCGGCGCTGGATGGATATCGTTGAGCTCGTCCGCCAGTTGCGCAAAAGCCCGCATCCTTCGGCAGGCTCAGGACTCCGCCCTGAGCCTCTTTATCATCTACCCGCAGCGCCCACCATCGGCAAAGATGTGCGGAAAACTTTGCACGCCAGTCCTTCGACGGTGCTCAGGGCAAGTGTTGCCGGCGCCAGCGCCTATCTAAAAATTGCGGATGGCTGCCGTCGCCCGTGCGCCTTCTGCGCGATTCCGCTCATCAAAGGTACGGCCGTCAGTCGCCCAATGAATAACATCCTCACCGACGCCCGCCGCCTGCGCGACCTGGGCGTTCATGAACTGATGCTGATCGCCCAGGATACAACCGACTACGGTCACGACTTGGGCATGAAAGACGGCCTGGCAACCCTGCTCGAAGGCCTGACGACCGCCAACCCAGACATGGACTGGATACGTATCATGTACATTTATCCGGGCTACGTCACTGACCGGCTGATCGAGGTCATGGCGACCCACCCCCAGATTCTCCCTTACCTCGACATGCCGCTCCAGCACGCCCATCCCGCCACCCTGCGCCGCATGCACCGCCCGTCTAACATGGATTGGGTCTACCAGACGCTCGCCAGGATGCGCGCGACTCTACCCGGTTTGGCCATTCGCACCACCTTCATCGTTGGTTACCCTGGAGAGACGGAAGAAGAATTCCAGACACTGCTGGACTTCATCTCCGAAATCCGCTTCGACCGCGTCGGGGCCTTCCAATTCTCATCCGAACACGGCACAGCCAGCGAACCGCTGGGGGACCCGATCCCGGCTGAAGTCAAAGAAGAACGTTACCAACGCTTGATGAGCCTTCAACAGAATATCTCGTTACAGGTCAACCAGTCCTTCGTCGGGCAGACTATGAATATCCTCATCGAGGGCTTCGATAAAGGGTTATCCATCGGGCGTACATATCGCGACGCGCCGGAGATTGACGGCCTGGTGTTTGCCGAGGGGCAAGCAGAAATCGGGGGGATCGTGCCAGTCCGCATCACCGGCGCGCTGGTCTACGATCTGACCGGCGTGCTGACAACCAAATAGTGACTGCATGGCAAGAACAGGCCGTATCGCCCTGCTCCTGGGTCTCCTCGCCATAGCGGCAGCCTATCTGGTCGCCGAGCGTGTCTTCGAGCGCATACCTCATATCGAAGACGAGATGGCTTTCGTCTGGCAGGCGCAGGTCTACGCGCGCGGCCAATTGACCGTCGCCTCTCCTGCGCATCCCAAAAACCTGATGACGCCGTTCGTGGTGGATTATCACGGCCAGCGTTTCGCCAAATATCCACCCGGCTGGCCGGTGGTGCTGGCCTTTGGCTATCTGCTCGGGGCGCGCGCCTGGGTCAACCCACTGCTGGCCGGACTGGCGGTCTGGCTGACCTGCCGGCTGGGCCAGAAAGTGTTCACGCCAGCGGTTGGCCTGTTGGCCGCTTTCCTGACGCTGATCTCCCCGTTTTTTCTCATGCTTTCCGGTTCGCTGCTGTCCCATACCTGGTCATTGGTATTGAGCCTGACCTTAACCCTGGCCTGGCTGGATACATTCGTCTACGAGAGGCGTGTACCCCGCTGGCTGACCGCCCTCGTCGCCGGTCTGACCCTGGGCCTGCTCGCCCTGACCCGGCCTTTGACCACCCTGGGCGTGGCTCTGCCATTTTTCATCCACGGCCTAATCCTTCTCCGGCGGGGTGGCTGGGACGTACGCCGGCTTGTATTTTTCGTTAGCGCGGTCAGCTTGCTGGTTAGCGCTATCTTCCTGCTCTGGCAGTACGCGCTGACCGGGGAGTCTCTCACCAATCCGTATACCCTGTGGTGGTCATACGACAAGGTCGGCTTTGGCCCCACCTTTGGCCGCCAGGATGGGGGCCACAACCCGTTCTGGGGTTGGATCAGCCTGAAGAAAGCCATTACGACCGGATGGAAAGATTTTTTTGGCTGGGGGAATTTTTCATGGCTATTTCTGCCCTTTGGCCTGTGGGCAGTGCGCTTTAATCGGCCAGCGTGGTTGGTTGGCAGCGTCTTCGTCAGTCTGGCCGGGGCATATCTGCTCTACTGGACAAGCTCGACCACATTCGGCCCACGCTATTATTTCGAGGGATTCTTTAGCCTTACCCTGCTCAGCGCGGCGGGATGCCTCTGGCTGGCAGGCTGGTCGAAAACAAGAGGCTGGCGAAACATTCGCTTTCTCATAGCAACCGGACTGTTGGCTTTCCTGGCAGGCTACAACCTCTTTGCGTATCTCCCCACCCGCCTGGCTGGAATGCGCGGCTTGTATGGCGTCGAGCGGGCTGACCTGCTTCCGTTCTTCAGCGAGGAGGCTAAAGCGCTCACTCCAGCGATCGTCGTCGTCCACATCCAAGATACATGGACCGATTATGGCGCGCTGCTGGATTTGCAGGATTCCTGGCTGACCTCCCCTTTTATCTTTGCACTTGGCCAGAGCGCGGCAACCAGCGCGGCCTTACGCGCCGATTATCCCGACCGGCGGCTGATCCATTATTACCCGGATGAGCCTTACACGTTCTATGAAAACCGAGGCAGGTAATGGCGGAGTCCGACGTCTCCTGACGTCTTTTTGGTCATGCTGAGGGCGCACATCACCCGAAGCATCCCCGCCTCAGGCGGGAGACCCTTCGCTATTCTCCCTGGCCTAGCCCGCCAGGGCAGGCAGGGTGACACGGGAACTTATATATTTTCGAACCCTAAGGTATAGGCGTAGGAGAAGGGGAAGGGGAAGGAACAGGCGTTTCACTGGCAGGCGGTGGCGGGCCGCCGCCATCGCCCACGCAATTTTCGTACACTGCAGTAGCCGTCGGGAAAGCGGTGGCGTTATTCACGCTGGGGGCGTTGAGGAAAACCTCGTCATAAAGCTTTTGCGCCGCGCAGTAATCGCCAGACATCCATAAACGGTCAGCGTATTTGATGGCTGTATAGCGCCAGCGCTCAGTGGCAGTCTTACACGAGGCATCCATCAAGTTCGGCAGGTGAGGATAAATCTGGCTGAAATAGTCCATCGCCTGCAGCCAGTCCAGCTCCCAGAAGCTGGCCCCGGTGATATAAAATCGCGACCACGTACGCAGTGATTCCGAATAGCTGTCCAGCGGCCCAAAACGCTCCGCCAGGGTCAGGTCGTAGATGCCCCCTTCCAGGTTGATATTCGCGCATTTCTCGTTGATGACCTTGCTGACGCCACGGTTGCGCAAGGCGACGTAATACATCCCATCCACCTCCGCGGCGCGGTACGCGGCATCGGTCTTGCGCAGGGAATCCAGGTTGGCTATCGCGCCGTCCCAATCTTTAGCATCCAGGAGCTGTTTAGCGCGTGTGAATATCTCCTCCACGCCGCGCAAGTCGGGTGTCGGTGTGATGATCGGGGTTGGGGTCACCGTCAACGTGGGTGAGACACTCATCTTCACCAGAACTTCAGTCAACTTCTCTTCAACGCCCGGGTAAGCGGGGTCATGATTGATGACGAACTGAAAATGCTGGAGCGCGACCTCGTAGCGTTCCGCGTTCAAGGCCTGGACTCCGAGCTGGAACTGCTCACTTAATTGTTGGAACACCACAGTCGCCTGGGCATCGCGGCGCACGGTCAGGCCAGATTGATAACCGCCCAGGATACCCAGCGCGACCAGGAGAATAAAACCCAGCGCGGCGATCCATAATGATGGCCTTTTCGCAAGCGAAGCCGGGGTGTGGGGTTGTGTTGCATTCATATTTGGTTGTGTTTCATTTATGTCAGACATGGCGGCTATTATACCCCACGTTTACAGGCGGAATAACAAGCGGACTTCTGGCCAGATGACAGGCAGCGCCGCCAGCCCACCAGCCATCAATGCGACCAGCGTCAGCGGCAGCGTGGGTAGTGGGAGAACAGTCATCAGAAAAAAGGCCAGCAAAGCGGCAAAACCGGCCGCCAGCACAGCCCGGCCAAGCGTAGGACCTACTTGAAGCAAGCCTGGATAACGGCGCTCGAGCAGGTAGAGCAGCCCAAAAGCCTGCGCACTGAAAGTGAACGCGGCGGCCAAAGGGATTCCGTACAATCCCACGACAGAAGATAATAGCCACGCCAGGAAGAAAAAGGAGACCGCCTGGATCAGCGCAGCGATCAAGGGCGTGCGCGTGTTCTGATGAGCATAGAATGAACGCACCGCCACCTCGAGCCAGGACTCGCCCACCAGTACAATCAAGAAAGCCCAGGTGCAGGCAGTCAGCAGGTCCAATTGTGCGGGGTCATACTGGAAAAAGATCTGAGCCAGAGGGCGTACTCCCAATGCCAATAACGCCGCCGCCGGCAGGCATAATGCCAGCATAACCCGCAGGGCACGATTGACCATCTGGCTGAAGGCTTCGGATTGGCCGCGGCTGATAAGTTCCGATAACGAGGGCAATAGCGCAATCGCGATGGCTGTACCGATAATTGTCTGTGGAACCTGTTGAATCGTCCAGGCCAGGTTCAAGGCGCCGACACCCGCTGCGCCAAAGTGGGATGCCAGACTGTCGCGGGAGAGAAAATAGAACTGGATGCAAGCCATGGTCAGAACACGCGGCCCCAGCAGAAGAAGAACGCGCTGCACACCTGCATTATGCAAGCCGATAACAGGCTTCCAGCGGAACTGGTAACGCAACAGGCCAGGCACCTGAATGAGCAGGTGCAACAGCGCCCCCAGAATAACGCCGTATACAATGCCATATAACCCCAGTCCGAAGGCGGGCAACTGGATTGGCCCCAGATGAAATCCCTCACTAGGAGAAAGGACGGTCACGCCGAATATTTGCCCCAAGTTATACAGGACGGGCGCCATGGCAGGAAGAAGAAAGTGTTTGTTGGCCTGTAACCCGGCCATGACCAACCCGCTAATGGAAAAGATCAGAATGGCGGCCAAATCCAGGCGCATGAGCGAGACAGCCAGGCTTTGCTTCTCAGGCTGGAAGCCAGGCGCGATGACGGATCGCATCAGAGGATCAGCCAGCAGGATAAGGACGACCGAGAGCGCGGCGGTGACAATGAAGGCCAGATTGATGATCCGGGAAAACAATTCCCAGGCCGCCGGGCGGCCTTCGCGATCCAGGTATTCGGTCAACACGGGGATGAAGGCCATGCCCAAAGCACCGCCGGAGATGAGCGCAGAGAGGTAATCGGGGATATTGTTGGATACGCCAAAGATGCCCATGCCTTCCAGACCAACGATTTTGTTGAAAAGCATGACCTTGATAAAGGCCAGGCCCTTATCCAGTGCAAAGAAAACGGCGATGATAAGCGAGGCGCGGGTGATTGGCGAGAGTTTTTTCATACGCAAGTGAAGACTCTTGGATGGTCTTGGATGGGATGGCAGTTGAACTGCCATCCATCACTAAGCCCATCACCAAGCCGCCATCCCATCACTGATTTACTCCAGGCTGCCGACTTCGGCTTCCACTGCTTCGAGAATCTCGCAGGATTGGATCAGCGACTTCATCGTGTTATGGTCGGGGTAAAGCGGACGGTCCTCGTCCAGGTGCGCGACGTGCTTGCGGATGATCTGGCGCGCCTTCTGCACACCTTTACCGGGCGTAAATTCGCGGAAGTCCAGCGCCTGCGCGGCGGCCATAAATTCAATGCCGAGTACGCCATAAGCGTTATCTAAAATCTGGCCATTCTTGAGGGCCGTGTTCATGCCCATTGAGACGAAGTCTTCCTGGTCAGCGGCAGCCGGGATAGACTGGATGCTGGCCGGAGCGGAGAGAATCCGCTGCTCAACGATCATCATGCCAGCGGTGTACTGGCTGAGCATCATACCGGAATAGAAGCCGGGGTTGGGCGTCAGGAAATCCGGCAGACCCTGCGAGAGGGCCGGGTTGGTCAGTCGATTCAGGCGGCGCTCGGAAAGCACGCACACCATCGTGATGGCGACCCCGGCCATATCCATCGGCAGGGAGACCGGCGAACCCTGGAAATTTGCGCCGGTCAGGGTCAGTTTGAGTTCGGGGACGAAAATCGGGTTATCGCCCACGCCGTTGAGTTCGATTTCGACCTGCGAACGGGCATAAGCGAGGGTATCGCGCGCCGCGCCGATGACCTGCGGTGTGGAACGCATCGAGTAGGCGTCCTGCACTTTGGTCTTCATCCTGCCGGTGGTCAGGTCGGAGCCTGCGATGCACTTCATGATATTTTTCGCGCTGACTATGGCACCATTGAAGCCGCGCAATTCGTGCAGCTTGGTATTGTAGGGCTTCAGATTTGCGAGCAAGGCCTCCAACGACATGGCAGCCGCGATCTCGGCCTGCTTGAGCCAGCGCAGCATGTCGTACAAGTGCAAGGCAGACATGGCCGTCAGCAAATTGGAGCCATTGATTGCGGCCAAGCCATCCCGCGCCTGAAGATCAGGAACCGGGATGCCAGCCCGTTGCATGGCAACATCCCCTGGCAGGCGCTCGCCCTGGTAATATGCCTCCCCCTCGCCCATGAGCAGCAAGGCTAACTGCGCCATCGGAGCCAGGTCGCCGCAGGCCCCGACCGATCCCTTCTGGCAGACGACTGGTGTGACGCCTTTATTGAGCATTTCCACGAAGGTCTGGGTAATCTGCGGGCGGCAGCCGGAATTGCCGTGTGCATGGACATTTATCCGCCCGGCCATGGCCGCCCGCACCTGCTCGAGCGGAATCGGGTCGCCGATCCCGGCAGCGTGGTTGTAGATGAGATATTTCTGGAACTCCTTCACCTGCTCGTCGGTGAGAATTTTCTCCGAGAACTCGCCGATGCCGGTGTTGGTGCCGTACATGATCTCTTTATTGGCGAGTTTCTCCTCCAGCATGGCGCGGCAGACCTTGATGCGCGCCAGCGCGGCGGGGGCGAGTTCCACTTTTTCGCCATGACGGGCAATGGCAACAAGCCTTTCGATGGTGAGGGATGAACCGTCGAGGGTGATGGTCATAAATTTCTCCTTAGAAGATTTGGGCAGTAGACTTAAACTAATTCAGAACAGAATCAAGACTCTCTCTAAAACGGTTTTCGTTTTCATTGTCATAGAACGGCACGCCAATCAAACAATATTTCTTGTCTTCGAACATTAGCGTTTTGTTCTCAAACTCCGCTTTGATATTCTGGAGAAAATCTAGCTTCCACGGCTCGGCCTTCTGCAACAACTTCGCCTTCGGCTCGATGAACAATTGATAGGTAAGTATCGCGCCTCCTTTCTCGCGCAGAAATAATACAAAGTCGGGTTGGAAGGCTTGACCATCGGCAAAGTTGTAGATGGCAAAATGCCCTTCATTGCGCAGCAGGTAGATTTGCTCGTATTGCGCTTGTAGTTTCTGCATATGCCTGTCCAACATGCGGACGAAAGCCTTTTCTTCGCTCGTGCCGTAAACAGTGTTGAAGGCAAACCAATCTTTGGCAGAGACGAAATGCTCAAACTGTGCGTCGTTTGCGGCACGGGGGTTTTGAGTGTCAAATTTCAAAACCTTATCTTTGAAGACTTCACGCACCCAATCGCGTCTGAAGTCTCGCGTGCCTTCGTAATCAGTGACGTTGGCGCGGATTTCTGATTCGATTTGACCCAACAAGCCCAACATGGCGGCGAGTTTTTCAGCGCGATTGTTGTCCAACCCGTACACGTTGCCCTGAAAGGTGATCTCCAGCCCGCCGAGATAATCTTTAGAAGCGATAAGCTCACGGATAGAAGCGAGATGGGGAAAATAACGTTTGAGCGTTGCAAAGGTGAAAAACGGGTTGCGCGCAAGAGCGGATTGCACAATGTTGCGCTCGATGTCGCGCACCTTCACGTCCCGACGGGTTTCATCTTTCACGACTACGCCATTCTTCCCGTTTCCCAATGCTACCGTCGCGCCGCCGTGACCCGTGGCGATGACATGGGTGTGGTTTCGCTTCTTCACGCCCAAATCGGCAAAGGAGCGGATGCGCTGGTAATCTTTGGGACGGCGGTCGTTGAGCCAGACAACCCCGTACTTGTAGAATTGCGTTTTCTTGAACGGCTCTTTGAGTTTGAGTTCGCGGGTCACTTCGCGCTCGTCCATCATGCCCTGCTCGATGAGCGCTTGGCGAATTTCGGCAATGTAGCGCGAGTCGTTGATGCTGTGATAATGCAATTCTTCCAGCACGCGCAGTTCGTGTTCAAGGTCGCCGTCGAATTTGCGGCGGTATCTATCGTTCGAGACCCTAAAGGTCTCGGAGACCTTTAGGGTCTCGTTGACGACAAACAGGAAATAGCGCGCCCCACGCCCAATTAACTGCGCTTCTGAGATGGTGGTGGAGCCGATTTTTGCCCTGCCTGTGTCACGCGCTTCGTAACAGCGGACAATATCGAACAGGTTCAACACGTCCCAGCCTTCGTTGAGTTTCTGCACGGCGAAGATGGCGCGGATGCGGTTGTTTTTGTCTTCCAGCGTGTTGACGAGAATCTGGTATTGCTCTTTCTCTACTTCTTCGTTGACCGACAGACAATAATCCTTGTGGAAGTCACGCTGCAAACGTTCCACTAATTGCGCATCGCTGATGTTGTGCTCGTCGAAGAAGCGAAAGGCGCGTTGAACAATCGGGATATCCGACTTGCGGATGCTGGCGATGTGCTTTGCCGTGAGACCGTCAACAAGTTGGTGAAAATTGGCTTTGTTTTCCTGCGATTGCGCGATGGTGCGCTGAGCTTTGAACAAAATTACGGGCTTGAGATTGATACGGCATTTCGCCGCCACTTCCTGTTTGTACTGGCTGAGTATCAGGGCTTGCAGGATGCGCTCCCGCTGGTCAAAATCCGATTGAACGATAACCACGTCCTTTGAAAAACGGTCGTTGCGGAATTGGAGCAGGTCGTAGCGGATGATGACCTTGTTGCGGTATTTCTCCACCATGGCGGGCGTGGCGTAATCGTGTGTGGCGGTGAATTCCAGCAGCAAGTTGTCTTCGTTCTGGGTGAAGATGCGCTCGACGGTGTTTTCCCAACTTACAAACATCTCCTGCTGAGACTTGGTCCTGACGTTCATGTGATGGGCTTCATCGGCAATCAAGATGACGCGATGCTTGCGGAAGTCTTCGAAGGTGAGCGCGTTTTCCTTTTGACTGGTCAAGTCGGAGTGCAACTTTTGGATGGTGGTAAAGCAGATGTTGATGTTGGTGGGGCTGACCGCTTCGAAGTTCTCGACGGGTATGAGGTGCACACGACGGTTGGCAACGTGGATTTCCTGGTTGAGCTGGTATTTGATGCTGGCCGGGTTGAGGAAGTTATCTTTCGTCTTTTCGATGATGTTGTTGGAATTGACGAAGAACAGGAAGTTGCGATAGCCTTGCTCGTAGAGATACAGTATCAGCCCCGCCATGACGAGCGTCTTTCCGCTGCCGGTTGCCATGTTGAACAGAAAGTGCAGGGGATAAGTTTTGCCGTCGTAGTCGTTGTGGTGGCAATGGAAGAAACGCGCAAAGGCTTCCACCTGATAGGGGCGCAGCTCGTATTTGGGATTCAGGTTTTGCGTCACCGAAGCGGGAATTTCTTTTTTGAGAAAACCCATGCTGGAGACAGCGTCCAGTTTTTCGTAGAGAAATTTGTTTGACATTGCGCTTTGATTTTGGTATACTGAGTCTGCCAGTGGACAAAAATCGGCTCCATGCCGTGAGGAGACTCCACTGCGGTGGGGTAGCCCTATATCCCTGGCGAGTTATCATCAAGGGCCGCTAATGTGAGCGGCCTTTTTTGCGTGTAATAACAGCCGTAAGGGTGTTCACGTTTGTCGTCCAAATCCTGGACCAGGCTGAATTGCGGCCATAGGAATTCAAGATAACGATCCTCGCGGCGTTCGTAAAATCGCTGTAACGCCCAGAGAAAATAATCCACGGCCTGTAACCCGCCGCTTTGCGGTGGAGTCTGGGCAACCACGCTCAATGCCGCGTTGCGTTGAATTCCCCATCGGCGGGCGAACCGCTCGCGGGCGATCTCCAGCGCCTCTCGCAACGCGGCCGTCCGATTTTGCGCGCCGCGTTTGGAGAAGTGGACGATGTAAGCATCATCCTTGTGGAGAAGACCCTTGAACAGCGAACGCACCATGTAGTCGTACAATTCGTTCGGCTGATAGCGGTAATTCCCGTCCCGCTCACGCCGCTGAATGGCGTAATCGGCGACAGCGCTCTTATCACGGACGGCGGCAAAGAACCGAAATTCCTGTTTGCTCAGGTACGTGAAGACTTCGCGTCGTACCTCGGGAATATCGTCTTTGGCGTGGAAGGCCAGGGCGGTCTTGCGCGCTTCGAGCTGCATGGAAGGGACTTTTTTGAAGTAGGGATCGGCAAGCAATTGCGCTCTGATGGCATTCAACTCTTGTGAGATGCGGTCTGGGTCGGGAACGTCCAAAACGCCCAGGATGAAATAGCGCGAACAACCTTCTTCGCCGTATCGCAGGCGTCCTTTCCTGTTGAACAGGTTGCCGTCGCCTGCTTCGTCCACAAAGTAACGGCGGATTTCGGCGCTGGAGTTTCGCGCTCGCGTAGATTTAGCCATAAAACGCCCTGTTCAACCGCTTGTCTTCCTCGCTGACTTTAAACTGCGCGTCGTCTATCTCGGAGAGATTGACGTACAACTGGTTCTTGTCGAGCAGCTCGGCCAGCAGGCGTTTTTGCTTTTCGAGACCGCTGGAGACCCTAAAGGTCTCCGAGACCTTTAGGGTCTCTTCTTCTTGACCAATCGCCATGAAATCATTGACCGCCTCTTCGGGCACTTCGGGGTTGACGTACCAATTCAGGAATGAGCCTTCCGCCATGTTTTGCCAGATTTGCACGAGCTCTTCGCGGGATGTGGCCGCCTGGATGCGCCCCATGAAGGCTTCGTTGTATTTCAGCAGCTCGCAGTAGACGAATTCACCGCCGCCTTGCCAGGTGACAGACTCTGAAATCCCTGTTTGATCACCATTGATAACATTCTTCAACCGAATAGTGCTGTCATTTTTGTTGTAGTGAAGTTGTTCAACGCCAATGTATTGAAGTCCCATTTTATGCGCGACCGCAACGGATGTTCCACTTCCGAGATAGAAATCAAGAATAATGTCACCTTTCTGGGTCGCCATTTGGAAAATTCTTTGCAACAACTTCTCCGGTTTTTTTCCTGATTTAAGCTCAACCCCACCTTCGTGTCTGCAATTCCCAAAATCGGCAGCCATTAACCAAAGGTTTTCAATAGATACTTTTTTGGTTTCGTCTGAACCTTGCAAAGCCCTATCTTTCGGAACACCTTGATAGTATTTCCCTTTTGTTGCCCCTTGTCTTTTTGGTCCTGTGAAATACCGAAATTCGTTGTTATCATCTCCGATTCCATACACTTTGTACAAAATACCAGTTCCATCAGTTGTAGTCCTATCCATCAGGTAATCTCTGAAGAATCTACCCGAAGAATTGATGTCTAAAATTGTTCCAGTTGCCCATATCTCTTTTAGACCATTGAGCGACGGTTCCCCTTTGGCAATCTCGTAATCACCTTCATCAAATATCTCGACTTTCTTCCCTCCCAATGTGATAGTTCGTCTCGGTTTTCTCTTCTCACGGACATACCAACAAAATTTATCATAACTATATTCTTCGTATTCCTGTGCGATTGTTGCCTTAGTTGATTTTGCATAGAGAAGAATTTGTTCCACTTGGTCATGAAACACTCTGTCTTGTTTTAGTGTCTTTTCTGCGTACACCGTCTGAATATACAAAATTGCCCTTTTGTTTTCACCTCCAAATACTTCATCCATCAAGACTTTCAAAAAAGCCTGTTCGTTGTCATCACATTGGACAAAGATCAATCCGTCCTCCGCCAACATTATTTTGGCTGCTTCCAACCGATTCCTCATGAACGTTAACCACGTGGAATGATTGAAACTGTCGTTGTAGCCAAAAGAGTCGCTTCCCGTGTTATACGGCGGGTCAATGTAAATCAACTTCACCTGCCCGCGAAACTGCTGTTTCAAGCAGTGCAGGGCGAGCAGGTTGTTGCCTTTGAGTATCAGGTTCTCGCGTATCACGCCGTTCTCGTCGCGTTTGAAGCCTGCGACTTTCTCTTTGCCCTTTGCTGTGTAGCGCGTGAAATTGGTCAACACTTTGGGGTCGAGCAGGCGGTTGATCTCGTCCTGCGCCAGCACTTCGTTGAAAAAGATTTCCCTGCGCTTTTCTTCTTCCTTCGTCTGCCCACCTTCCAGCACGCAATCTTTGTAAGGCCAGGCCAGCGCCACCTCGCCGCGCTCGCGCAGGAATTTGCCGCCAATCGTCAGGCCGATGCGGTTCCTGAAGCGCGTGTAGGAATTGTCCAGAAAGTTCTTTTGGGCGGTGTAATCAATGAAGCGGTTGACGTCGAAAATCCAGTGTCCCTCTATCTCTTCGAAGAATACCGCTTTGATTTCGTGGTCGGAGAGCAAGAGTTTGACGAGGTCGCGGTCAATCTTCCAAGCGCGGTCTTGCACGGCGGCAAGGACGAGCTCGCCTTCATCGTTCACGAAGCGGGGGTCGGTTTTGAGCAGGTCAATCAGTTTGGCGTTGAAGGACATAGGGCCTCCCTTGCTGGATGTTTGGCCTTATTATACCTTCATGAAGGCAGGTGTCAGTCACTTTTAGAGTGACTGTCGCCTGCAAAAGCAGGAGGGTCGAATCGGTTACAATCGCCCCCATGAGCGCAAAAGAATATCTCCCCAAAATTGCCATGTCCATCCACGCCCACCCCGATGACCAGGAATTCACCGTCGCCGGGACGCTGGCGCGCTGGGTGCAGGCGGGCACCAAGGTCATTTCGGTCATCATAACCAGCGGCGAGGCGGGCGACGACGACCGGGCGCATGACGCCGCCTACAAACCAGCCCTGGCTAAGATCCGCGAAGGCGAACAGCGCGCCGCCAATGAACTATTGGGCATCCAAGAAACCATCTTCCTGCATTATCCGGACGGCGAACTAGAGCCGACCCTGGACCTGCGCCGCGACCTGACGCGTCTCATCCGCCTGCACAAGCCCGAGGCGGTCGTCATCGGCGACCCGCAGGGCGTGTTCTACGGCAACGGCTACATCAATCACCCGGATCACCGCGCTGCCGCCCAAGCCGCGCTATACGCGGTCTTCCCGTCAGCTGGGACGCGGCTCATCTTCACCGACCTGCTCGAAGCGGGGTACGGGCCGCACAACGTCAGGCGGTTGTACATTCACGGCGCGGAGAAGTTCGATACCTGGGTGGACATCGGCGATACGATCGAAGTCAAAATTGCGGCGTTGAAGAAACACGTCAGCCAGCTCGGCGAATGGGACCCGGAGAAGATGATCCGCGAGTGGGCTGCGGAGGAGGCGAAAGACCACGGCCTGGCATACGCCGAGGCTTACAAAGTCATGCTGCTGGTGGAAGAGGAAAAAGGGGGATGACAGGAGGGTGTATCGCCCAGACGCATCTCAAGCTAACTGGTCTCTTACTATCTGGATAAAGGCCGGGGCAAGCTCAGGGTCGAATTGCTTTCCAGCGTTATACTGCAAGAATGAGATGACCTCTTCTTTAGGGCGTGCAGGATGATAAGGACGGGTTGTCGTCAGTGCGTCGAACACATCGGAGAGAGCCAGTATCCGGCCTTCAATCGGGATATTCTTACCAGACAGCCCTTGAGGATAACCGCTTCCATCCCACCCCACCCAGCGCACCGGCTCGTAACGGAACAGGTTGACACCCAGTCGCAGGGAAGTTATGAGGATAGCCAGCCAGGCCAGGAACGCCGCCAGCAAGCGCGGCAGGTGCAGCTCAATGCCGCGAGCGGTGATCGCTGTGCGCATCCGCGCTGGGCCGCCGTCGGTGATCAGCGCATTGACCTCGGGACAATTCGACGCAGCCAGTATCGAAGCCATCCCCCCATAAGAAAAGCCCAATAACCCGATCCGCCGTATGCCGCGACTCTTCAGAAATTCGACCGCGCCCAACACGTCCCGCAATTCGAGATAGCCGAAGGTAGCCAGGTTTCCCTGGCTGCGACCGTGGGCGCGGAAATCAAACAACAGCACATTGAAGCCGGCGTCACACGGGGCGGGGGCGCGATGGATATCATAATCCATGCTGCCGCCGTGACCGTGCAAGATGACCACAGCCCGCTCCGAGTTGGGTGCGGGAATCCACCAGTCGCGCAATGTCACTCCATCCGTCGCATTGAAAGCTATCTCTTCAAAGTCGAGCCTGTATTCTGCCGGGCTGTGGATTGCGGTGAGAGGCTGGCGGCGGGTCAAGTAGAACGACAGGCTCAGCCCTCCCGCCAGCGCCAATCCAACAGGGATGAGCAACCAGAGCAGGATATTCATTTTTCCGCCTGGCGCACTCCCAGTAGGCTGACCGTACTGAGGGCAAAGAGGACAGCAAAACTGGCGAAGATGGCGAAGTACCCCAACCCTGGGCGATAGCTATTGAGATAATCGGCAATCAGGCCGCCGATCCCCGCGCCGACAATTCCCGCGCCGGCACCGGCCAGGTTCGAGATGCCCAGATAGCGCCCGGCTTCGTCCGCCGGCACCAGGTCTGTCCCCAGCGCCCAGTTGGCAGTCATGAACAGGCCGGTCGCCAAGCCGATGATCGTGCCAGAAAGATAAATCATCGCCAGGTTTGGCACCCATATGGTGCTCAGCAGCAAAAAGTTACCTACCGCCGCCATCACACCACTCAAACCGACCAGACGCTTGCACCCAACGCGGTCCGCCAGCCAACCGCTGGCCAAGGCAGTCAGTAAAATAAAGATGCCAATCACGGTGGTCAAAGTGCCGGTCAGGCTGGCTGCGGCTTGGTCAGTGAGTTTGAAGGCATATATCACAAAATAGAAGATGGAGCCTTGCAGGGATGTGGCCGCCGCCAGGAACATCAGCCGGTTGACGATCCACCAAGTGAACGAGGCGCGGTGACGGGCGCCCCGGCCCAGGGTGGCCAGCGCACCTGCCCACACTCCCGCTATTACTGCAACAATCATAGCCACTCCCCCGCCGACGCCAACGCCCACAGCCACGGCAGTCGTTTTGCCTGCAAAGGACAGGGTGATTAGGCCAGCCAATCCGCCGACCAGTCCACCGCCGAGTAGTCCGGCTACTGCCCCGATGACGATGCCAGCCAGCATGCCCAAGACACGCAGCATAGGCGGCCAAAAAGGCGTCGCCGGCTTCTTTTGCAGCGGCGTTTCTTTTACGAAAAGCACCGTGATGATTGTGACCATAAAAAGCGCCGCGCCTGTGGCGAAAATCGCCCAATCCAAATGCCCTGCGCCGACCATTTTGGCGATCGTGAGACCAACCAGAATTATGGGCAGCAATTCCAAGACGGATTTGATGGCCGAGGCGCGCCCACGCTGGTCTTCCGGTACCAGATCCGGAATAAGTCCTTGCAACGGCCCGTGGGAGATGTTGGAGGAAAACTGAATGAGCAGCACGGCTATCAGCAAGGCCCAATAATTCCAGGATAAAGCAATCGCCGCCAGGAAGAGTAAATCGAACAATGCGCCAACAAGGATGTATGGTCTGCGCCGGCCATAGCGTGAAGTGGAGCGGTCACTCCTACCAAGAAAGGCATGAAGATTGAACCCAAAGCCGTGTTGCGGATGTTCAGGCCAAGCCAGAACAGGTTGATGGTGAAGTAGTCGTACCAGCGTAGGCGTTTCATATGGGTTTCTCCTTTGGGGTGATAGACTTAATCCGTAATAAAAACCTGATCCACGAAGGTCACGAAGATACACGAATTTTCATGACTCTTTATGAAATGGGGCTTCTGGCGGTCTTTATTCGTGCTCTTCGTGTGCCTTCGTGGATAAAGCTCTTATTACGGAGAATGCCTAATGTACTACTGACAACTGAACACTTTCGCTTGCTTGTTGTTGCTTTTATTCTCCGATGATTTTTACCAGCACGCGCTTGCGGCGGCGGCCATCGAACTCGCCATAGAAAATCTGCTCCCAAGGACCAAAATCAAGTTTACCATTTGTCACTGCTACGACCACTTCACGACCCATCACCTGGCGTTTGAGATGGGCGTCAGCGTTATCTTCGCCGGTCCGGTTGTGAAGGTACTGACTCGTTGGCTCGTGAGGAGCGAGCTTCTCTAGCCAACGTTCATAATCTTGATGCAGGCCGGATTCGTCGTCGTTGATGAAGACCGAGGCGGTTATATGCATCGCGGAGATCAAAGTAAGGCCTTCCTGGATGCCGCTCTCGTGCAAGCATGCTTCTACTTGTGGAGTGATGTTTACAAAACCCCGGCGAGTAGGTAGGTTGAACCAAAGTTCTTTGCGGTAAGATTTCATAGTCTGATTTCCTTATGCTATTCCCCATTCATTCCCAGGTAAGAGAGCACCAGGCAGCGTCTTGTGAAATGCCCCAGGGTTATCAATTCGACTTGCATCGGCCCGCCGCAAACGGCGCGGACGATACTCTGGATGCTCCAACCCTGACGGTGCAGCTCCAAAACACGCCCTCCCAGGTCTTCCAGGTAGTCGATCTTGGAGGCCAGCTCCTGCTGAGGGTTCTCACGCACCTGGGCAGAACCTGGAAATAAGCGCCTTGCGGGCAAGCCGGCAATGTATTTCAAAGATGCAATTATCTGCCATATATCGTAACCGACGCGTAGGGCGCGCTCCTTCCCGCCGACGAATAGGTCGCCGGTGAACAACCATCCCTGTTCAGGCTGGTAGAGGCAAATGTGATCCAGGCTGTGACCGGGCGTGTAGATCACCTGGAAGCGATAATGCTCCGTTTCGACCGTCTCACCATCTGCAAGGGGCTTGCCCTGAGAGGGCTTCGGCCAGCCCCAGAATATACGCCGGTAGAGTTGTTGGGGTTGTTTCCCGCGCGGATCGGCCAGGACAGGTAAAGCCAGCGGGTGGGCATATATCTCCAATCCGGGGCGTTGGGACTGCAAATCACCGTTGGCGCCAATATGGTCCTCGTGGGTGTGTGTGTTGACGATGCAGATCAAAGGCTGGTTTGCCAGCGCGGTCAGCAATTCAGGCGCGGCATGGGCGCAGCCGCTATCCACCAGCATACCGTCTACCAGATAAGCAGTGGTCCAGTAACGCCAACGGACGGGCAACCTGTGCGCCAGGTCATATCGGATGACTTCGTCGAAGGGATTAATTTTCAGCATTGGCTGCGACCTTATATAGACCTTATCGTCAAAGTGACTGTCAATTTAATGCCGATAAATTCTACTGAAAGTCTCGGCACAGGCAATACTGTATTCGCCGGCCTGACCACTTTCTTCTACATCCCACCAGGCGGAAAGGACAGCGTGGGCGATGCCCCAGGCACGAATTCGTTGGCGGTCGTAGCCGAGCACCTCCGAAAGGATAGCAATGCGCCGTTCGGTAATGCGCAGGATGTCGGGGCGTTGGAGCCAGTCCCCCCCATGGATTAATCAGCAAGGGGCCGACCTCGTACTCGCGCGGCCCCACCACGCCTTTGGGATCAATCACCAGCCAACCCCGTTCAGAGGACAGGATGTTGAAGTGATGCAGGTCGCCGTGTATGACGGCAGGTTCATACGGCTCGGCAAATAAATCAGGGAGGATATGCTCCGCCATCTCGACGACATGACTTGCAAGAGGCCCTGTGCCACCATTGTAACGGACACGCAGCTCCTTCAGCCCATCGAACCAGTCGCGCAGGTATATGAATGTGTGCGACGCTGGAACAGGGCGTCGTATCTGCGCCATGATTTGCGCCGCGATAAATGTGGCTTGTTCATCGTCCTCCAGCGTGGAGAGCATCCTGCCGGGCTGTAAGCGTTCGAGCAGGAACATGCCGCGGGGTTCATCCGCCTCCAGCAAACGGACCGCCCCCTGGCCGGCGTACAGGCGCAGGGCGTTGATCTCGCTGATCAGTTCGCGGTTGGGGACGCCAATTTTGAGCACGACTTCTCGACTGCGCTCCGCTCCACTCGGATGCTGTTCAGCAAAGGCGACGAAGTTGTAAGAGGGATTTTCGACAGGTTGAATATCCACCAGCCCCCAACGGTGAGAGGCTTCGTCAATCCGCGCGGGCAATTCCGCCAGCCAGTGTTTGCCGTCAGCGCGATAAGTGTTGATGATTGTGGTGATGAAGGAGATTGGCAGGTTCAAATCTGGCAGGTTACGAGATATATATGCGAACTTAGAACTTAAGGCTGAGCTGGATGCGGATGGCCTTTTCGATTTCCATCATTTCAGACGCGGTAACGCTTCCTATCAGCTTGATCATTCGTTCCTTGCTGATCGTCGCCAGTTGATCGGTCATGGCCTTACCCTGCTTTCCTCCTACGGTGACATAGGCCTCGCTAGGGTAAAGTTTTTCTACCTTGCTTGTGATAGGAACGACTTGAACGCGGTTCAGATACTTATTGGAAACGTCATTGCTGACGACGACGGCAGGGCGCTGTTTTTGGATTTCGCCCCCAATGGATGGGTCAAAGCTGACCCACCAAACTTCACCGCGCTTCATGACACATCTCCGAGTGTCGCTTCTGCCCATTCGAGCGCTTCGGCTTCGCGTTCTTCGTCCTGCGACATAGCGCGATAGGCTGCATCCATATCCTTGCCGAGAACATGAGGGCGAACCAGATCCTCTACAAACTGGCTGATGCGCCCTCGTCCGATTACTCGATGCAGCTCTTCGTAAACCTGAGAATCCAGAGTGATGGTTAGTTTCTTCTGCATGAAACACCTCGCAATACGTATTCGATACGTATTATATCACGTCGTGGAACAAAGATTGGGGGAGCAGTCACCAGTAATCAGTTTCCTGGCCAGTGAACTGATCACTGCTCTAACCCGGGAACATCTTATCGTAAATCTCCGGGCAATATTTTGTCACCATCTCACTGGTCAGGCCGTTCTCCATGCAAATTTCAGCATACAGGTCGGCGGAACGGCGCTTACGACGTGCCTGGGTTTCAGGATCGAGTTCCCACAGGCCGAAGCGCTGCGTCCAGCCGCGCTCCCATTCGAAGTTGTCCACCAGTGACCAGTGGAAGTAGCCCTTGACCGACCAGTTGAAGTTGACCGCCCGCCACATCTGGTGGACGTGCTGGGTAATGTAGCGCGGGCGGATGTGGTCGTCGGCGCATTCGATGCCATTTTCGGTGACGATAATCGGCAGGCTGGGATGGTAGCGCTCGGCCCACTTGAGCGAAGCGAACAGGCCCTCCGGCGTATTGGCGTTGAAGCCGGAGTCGCTCAGGTCGGCGTCCTTCGGATAGAAGCGGCGGCCAAAGAGTTCGCCGGGCTTGCGCAGGTCGAAGATGACGGTGTCTTGCGAATAATAGTTGAGACCGAAGTAATCCTGCGTGCCTTTGGCTTCGGGGACGCGCGCCGAGCCAATAGGCGTGCGCATAACGCCGGTAGTCAGCGCGGTTGGAAAAGCCATGTTGATAGCGCTATAGTGGACGTTGCGCTCCAGCACATCCAATGGGAACCAGGGCCGGGCCGCGACCATCGGACGGTAATGCAGGGCGTAACCGGCGCGCGCCTCGGGCTGGAGTTCGTGGATGGCGCGGTATGCGGCCGCGTGGCCGCGCAGCATATTGGCCATCACTCTGGCGGCCAGGTTCAAGTCCGATTTGCCCGGCGGGAAGTCTAGTGCGGCGTAGCCGCTCAGGGCATAAATATTCGGCTCGTTGATGGTGCACCACAGCGTGACATATTCCTTCAACGCCTCCACTGTCTTGCGAACGAATTTTTCAAAGAGCGGGACGACAGCCTCGGTTTCCCAACCACCCAAATCAGCTAGCCAGAGCGGGTCGGTGAAGTGGTGCAGCGTGACCATGGCGGTCATGCCGCGTTCGCGCAGGCCGCGCAGCATGACACGGTAACGCTCCAGGGCATCCTCATCCCAGCGGCCGGGTTCGGGCTGGATGCGGCTCCACTCGACCGAGAGCCGGTGGGCGTTTTGCCCGCCCTCGGCAGCGCGGTCGAAATCTTCTTTCCAACGCCCGCCCCACCAGTCGCACGCCAGGCCGGACTTGTGTCCCTGTAAGATGCGGCCTTCTTGCTGTTCCCAGGCCCACCATTGATTGTTGGTATTGTTGCCCTCAACTTGATGCGCCGCGGTTGCCGTCCCCCATAAGAAGCCGCGCGGGAAATGGAATGATGCTTGTGGCATAGAGTCTCCAGTCTGATAGTTTGATAGTCTGTCTGATAGTCGCGTGAGGTAACATCTCAATATCTTGGGGAGTGGGGGGTGTGCGGGCGGCTT